>JBKHDZ010000176.1:0-2535 GCA_046541095.1 Alphaproteobacteria bacterium | reverse complement strand
CAAAATCGCAGGCATAGTCAAAATCGGCAGGGTAGTGGGTGCCGCTATGCGGGGAATCAAATATAAGCGGTAACGGGCTTTCCGGTTTATGGATTGAAAAAACGTCTTTCATAATTTATAAAAACCACAGATTAGGCTCACAATGAAAGAATTAATATGCACGATATAAAATTTATTCGCGACAATCCGGAACAATTTGATGCCGCGATGAAGCGCCGCGGGCTTGGGCCGCAATCATCCACCATATTAGAGATGGATGAAAAGCGCCGCGCCGTGCAGACAAGATTGCAGGAGATGCAGGCCGCGCGCAATGCAAAGTCCAAGGAAATCGGCAAGGTGAAATCCCAGGGCGGTGATGCGGATGCGATTATGGCCGAAGTGGCCGCCATGAAAGAGCAAATGGCGCTGATGGAAAATGAAGATCGCCATTTATATGAATTGATCAGCCAGCATATGGCCGCACTGCCCAATATGATGGCCGATGATGTGCCTGATGGCGTGGATGAGAGGGACAATGTCGAGATCCGTAGCCATGGCGAGCCGAAAATGCCAAATGGCGCCAATAGCGTGCCCGAACATTTCGAGATTGGCGAAAATCTGGGGATGATGGATTTTGAAACTGCCGCCAAAATGTCGGGAAGCCGTTTTGTGTTGCTGAATGGCCCATTGGCACGAATGGAGCGAGCATTGGCGCAGTTTTTCCTTGATACGCATACAGGTGAGCATGGCTATGTCGAAACGTCTGCGCCTTTGATCGTTCGGGACAATGCGCTATTCGGGACAGGGCAATTACCGAAATTTGCAGAGGATTTATTCCGCATCCCTGAAAAATCTACGGAACTTGAGGGCGAGGTGACGCAAAGCCGTTGGCTGATCCCGACATCCGAAGTGCCATTGACCAATATTGTGGCGGATATGATTGTCGATGAAGAAACCCTGCCGCGCCGTTATACAGGCTTTACGCCCTGTTTCAGATCGGAAGCCGGAAGCGCAGGGAAAGACACACGTGGCATGATCCGCCAGCATCAATTCTATAAAGTCGAGTTGGTGAGTGTGACAGCGCCCGAAAAGTCCGAGGAAGAGCATGAGCGCATGGTGCAATGCGCCCAAAAAGTTCTGGAGAAGTTGGAGCTGGCTTATAAAACGGTTGTTTTATGCAGCGGCGATACAGGCTTTGGAGCGCGCAAGACGTATGATATTGAAGTCTGGCTGCCGGGGCAAAAACGTTACCGCGAGATTTCCAGCTGTTCAAATTGCTGGGATTTTCAGGCACGCCGCATGAATGCACGCACCCGTCCGAAAGGTGAAAAGCAAACGCGCTTTGTGCATACTTTGAACGGGTCAGGCGTTGCAGTTGGGCGCGCTTTAATTGCCGTGATGGAGAATTATTACGACCCAGCCGATGGCGGCGTGTTCGTGCCGGAAGTTCTAAAACCCTATATGGGCGGCATCGAGAAAATCACGAAGGATGCGCTTCAAAAAGCCGCAGCTTAGAAACGTTTTCTTCTGTGTGCGCAGGGGAAACGGCTTCAATCCAGTAGGTTTTGAGCGAGGACCTGTTTTCTTGCGCTCTTAAATCAGTGAGCGCCGCAACGGATTTATATAGACAGGCCGCCGTGAAAATATGTTTCAAGGTTGCCTCCTTGTCTGGTTGGTTTCAAGCATAGCATTTATGCTTACACCTTACAAACGAGAGAGAGGGGTGATTTGTTCCTTTTTTATCGGCGCAATAAAAAAGCCGCGCAGGTGAATGCGGCGGCTTTTTGATGATTAATGCGTAAGAATTATTCAGGCGCAAATTCTATACGTGCTCCGTTGTAGCTAACACCTTTTAAGCCATAAGAAAATCCTGTGGCCTGAGTCCCTGTATCGGCTTCACATTCTTCAATGAATTGTTCTTTTTGCTCATTAGAAATTGTATGTGTGGTTCCAGCCTGAAATTCTGAAGCTAAGCTAAAAGCTTCGTTAAAAAAACATTCATCTGCCGAGCTGTATTTTAAATTTTGTGCTTGTGCGCCTGTTGCCATAGTGGCGGCCAATGCGCCTGCAATAAAAGTTTGTTTCATTATTTAATCTCCTGTTTCATGTGATATAGAAAATCTATAAACATAATGTTTAAAAGTGTCAAATAATAGTTATTCAAAAACTCAATGGCTGCGTGTAGTGTTGGTTAGGAAAGGAATTACAAGAGCCCATGAATACGCAAAGCAAAAATAAACGCATTCGCCTGATTATGGATCTGCGCAATAAGGGAATTACCGATACCAATGTCTTGTCGGCGATAGAGCGTATCCCGCGCGATGAATTCGTGCCCGAGGCTGTATTGCATCAAGCCTGGGATGATACGGCTCTGCCCATTGGGCGCGGACAGACAATTTCCCAGCCCTTTATCGTTGCCGCCATGACGCAAGCCTTGAAGCTCTCTGATCGTGATAAGGTTCTGGAGATTGGAACGGGGTGCGGGTATCAATGCGCTATTTTATCAAAGCTGTGCCGCCGCGTTTACACGATTGAACGGCATAAACCCTTGCTGAA
>JBKHDZ010000175.1:0-2539 GCA_046541095.1 Alphaproteobacteria bacterium | reverse complement strand
TGAAGAACAAAGAGGGGATCAAGCCGCGTCTTGTTCACCGTCTGGATAAAGACACGAGCGGGGTTTTGTTACTGGCGCGCTCATCCAAAGTGGCCAAAGCGCTGGGCGAGAGTTTCAAGCGCCGCGATGTGAAGAAAATTTACTGGGCGCTGGTCAGCCCCGTTCCTGAAATTTACGATGGGACAATCAAGGCGCCTCTGATTAAGGCGGGCGGGAAGAATAAAGAGCGCATGCGCATTGCCGATCATGACGGTGACGAAGAGGATGCCAAAATGGCCATTACCGATTACCGGGTCTTGGATGTGGTTGGCTCCGAAACCGCCTTTATTGCCTTTTGGCCGCGCACAGGGCGCACCCATCAAATTCGTGTGCATGCGGAATATATGAATTGCCCGATTATCGGTGATCCGAAATATAAAAACCGCGATATTGTGCACGAACACGAGCATATTGATTTGCAGGGCATGCATTTGGCCGGGCGTCTTCATTTACATGCAAGGCGTATAATTTTGGCCCATCCGGTGAATAACAGCGTGCTGGATATATCCGCGCCCTTGCCGCCCGATCTTGATAAAAGCTGGAAAACTCTTGGCTTTGATACGCATTATACCGAAGATCCTTTCGCCGATATGCGTGCTTGAAGATCAATTTGGATGGCTTATACTGCCTTATACGATTTATGTGTAAAAAGGAAAGATAATCATGGCCGAAGATGTGCGCATTGAAAAAGAAAAAGGAAGCTGGCTTTCTTTTTTTACAAAGCTGTTTTTCTTTTTCGTTGTTCTGATGGCTGTCGGCATTATGGTTTTGTCTTCTTTAGGCGGGGATGGTGATGTTTTGAAAGGCTCGATACAGGATTATCTCTCGGGGCGTTTTGGCGGCCCTGCCGAAATTGAAACATTTAACCAGATGACGTTTTACCCTTATTTAAGCGTGGATATGGAAGGGGTGAAAGTTTTTGATGGGGACAGCCAGACAAAAACCCGCTTCAGCGCCGATAAAGTGTCCGTGGCCATGGGGTTTTGGGATTTGACCTTTAATACCGGACAATTAAAAGCCTTTAATATTGTCAATATGAAAGCCGCCCCCGGCACCCTGATTAAACAGGGCTTGAGTGTGGATAAGGTGGCCATCATTGATGAGGGTGATCAGGCTTTCCTGCGCTCGCAAGGGAAAATCGGGGCCACGCCTTATCAATTTGAAGCCGAAGTGCAAACACATGGCAAAGGCCGCAGCAAGGAATATTCTTTCGGGCAGATCCGCCCCTTTGATCTGGCACTCGGCGATATTTCCATGCAGGGCCGCCTGGAAGAGCTGGACGTTGATACCATGTTCCTGCGCGATTTCGAGATCGGCTTGGAAAAGCCTGTTCTGGCCGGAAATCTTGATTTTTATTATGGCGGCGAGCAGCGCATGACCATTAAAGGCGATATGATTTTGGGGGCGGGCAGCAAAGTAAAGGCCGATATTTTGCTGGAAAATCAAAACACGCCGAGAGTATCGGGTATGCTGGCCATTGAAGAATTATTGCTGGAAGATGCCTTGAATTACGATCAGATCACGCAGATTGTAAAAGAATTGCGCGCAGTTCTGGAGCGTAAATCCGAAAAAGAGGGCATGGATTTCAGCGGCGTTCTGGCCGATATTCAAATTTCCGTCGATAAATTAACGCATAATAATATTGTTATAGGTTCTTTGCGCTTCCCGCTTGTGATCAATGAAGGTGTTTTGCGCCTTGGCCCTTTAAAAAGCGGTTTCCAAAATGCCGCAATGGATGGGCATCTGAGCATAGATACCAATCAAACCCCGCCTGCCATGCAAGTCACAATCGATTTGAAAAACTGGAATTATGGTCCTGTTCAAGAAGCATTTTATGGCCGCACCGATATTGATGGCCGCGCCGATATCAAAATGGATTTAACCTCCGGCGGACAAACGCTGGCGGCTTTGGGAGAAAATATGCAAGGCCATGCCATGATGATCGGCCATGCGGCTGAATTTCCCTCTGCCGCCTTTAATTTCTGGAACAAGGAAATGGTTGATGCGCTGGTTGAAAATGTTGAAATAGGGGCGCTTCAAACCAATATGAATTGCGCCATTGGCCATGTTCGTTTTGATAAAGACATGGCCTATATCACGCCGTTATTGGTAGATACGGATGATATGATTGTTAAGGGCGAGGGCGTCTATAATCTTGGCGATAACTATCTGGATTTCACGCTGGCACCGCATATAAAGCCCTTCGTGCCGGCAAAAGCACCAGCCAGCGTTGTTATTCAAGGCCCTTTTCAAAACCCTGATATTAATACTAGCGATACAAATGCGGCCTCTCTAGGCGAAGATGAAAATATAAAAGCTGTAGCGCTGCCTTGGTCTTTATCGGATATGGGGCTTGAAGCCGGTCATCCTTGCGCGCAGTTTATGGACAATCAGGCCGAAGCGCAGTAAAGATAATTCCCATGAAACGTTTTTACAAAGAAGTGAGGGTTGAACCCTACGCAGAAGGACTGCGCAAAGGCTATGCTGTGCATCTGGATGG
>JBKHDZ010000174.1:0-2570 GCA_046541095.1 Alphaproteobacteria bacterium | reverse complement strand
CATGTTGCAAATAATTCGTGCGCTTTATTTGCAACATGCCACCCGCCCTATACGGGCTTGGCATTCCCCCTTCCCAGTTTGATGAGTTAAAAGGCAAGCAAGATATGGCCGATGTCTTGCGTCACCGCCTGCGCCGCCTTGCCTGCGATTTTCCGATTGAGGATAATTATTTTGCCTGGCAGGCTTTTGGCCGTGGGTATGATCGCGAAAAACGCCTTGCTGTCCCACGTTATTTGACTGAAGAAAACTATGAAAAGATGAAAGCTTGCGCAGATCGCGCCGAAGTCTTCCACACTTCGATTACAGAATTTCTTGCTTCCCAGCCTCAGAACTCTCTGGATTGTTACGTATTCTTGGATGCTCAGGACTGGATGAATGCCCAACAGCTCAATGCCCTGTGGAGCGAGGTTTTGCGAACAGCCGCCCCTAAAGCGCGCATTATATTCCGTACAGCCGGTGATGACAGCCCACTGACAAAAGCCCTTGAACCTGAATTGCTTGCAAAATTTGATTACGCCCCGGAAAAATCGGAAAAAGCCGTTGCTAAAGATCGCTCGTCAATCTATGGCGGTTTTCACGTTTACACGCTTAAAGACGGCCAAAATAAAGAGAAAACCAAGCCTTTGAACGATAACAGCAAAGATGATTAACACTTAAAGTTATGCCTCAGGAAAAGAGCCTAAGCGAAATCCAGATAAAGTCCAATATGGACGCCATGTATCGCTGGACAAGGCACATATACGATGCGTCGCGTAAATATTATTTGCTCGGGCGGGACAAGCTTATAGAGCGATTAGCCCTTTCGGGAGAAGATCAACTTTGCGAGGTTGGATGTGGCACGGCACGCAACCTAATAAAAATCAAAAAACGTTATCCTGAGAAATTACTTTATGGTCTGGATGCCTCGGAAGAAATGCTGAAAACAGCACGGGCATCCATCCAAAAAAACGGGCATGAAAACAGCATTAAACTCGCCCATGGTTTTGCCCAGTCTTTTAGTGCGGAAAAACAGTTCGGCCTTGATAAACCGTTTAATAAATTTGTTTTCTCCTATTCGCTATCCATTATTCCGCCGTGGAAAGAATCGCTCGATCACGTGTTGGAAATCCTCCCTTCCGGCGGGGAAATTCATATTGTTGACTTTGGCTCTTGCGCCGGACAGCCCGCTTTTGTGCGCGCTCTTATCTTCTGGTGGTTAAAGTTATTCCATGTCTATTATAAGCCCGAAATAGAAGATTATTTACGTGAATTGGATGCCAATGAAGCGGGAACACTGGAATTCAAACAGCTTTACGGCGGTTACTGCTATCTGGCGAAATTCACGAAGGCGTAAAATTTCTTCAGGCAAATCTATGGCCCAGAATTTTTGAAAACATCGAATAGCTGGCGACCTCTTCAGGCGCTTCCTCACGGCCTGTAATCCAGTTATATAAATCCGGATCGTTATTGGTTAAAAGCTCTTCATATTCTGTCAGCTCTTTTTCATTGAAATCGGGCACGTATTTTTTGGCAAAGGAGCCAAGAAGCAAATCCATTTCCTTCGTCCCGCGGTGCTCGGAGCGAAAAATCAGGCGCTTTCTTTGAATTTCAAAAGGGTCATCCATAAGGCTATTTATAACAGCGCAAGATAAATATAGCTACATGCTATTTATAACATTTAATGCCGTCAAATCAGTAAAGCCTAAAGCCGAACTTAAAACAGCAACTTCAAACATTTTGTCTATTTTATTAAAAGCTTCATAGCCTGCTTCTTCAGCACGCTTTTTGGCTTGACGAATTTCTTCATCCAGTTCGTTTTCGCGTATTTTCAACTCTTGTATAACGCGTTGAAAAGCACCTTGGACATCACTCTCATTATTTTTCATAGTGCATTGATAGTGCATTTTCCCCTTATTGTCAAAGTTTACTAATTTGTAGTCTTTTCTTATACCGAGAGGCTCTATAAAATCTTCACTATGTCGCAACGCCCTTTCAGCCTTGATCCGCTTTTCCGAAGCCTGACAGCCCTGCCCGGTGTCGGCCCAAAAAATGCGAAACTATTTGAAAAACTGATTGGCGGGCCAAAAGTCTCCGACCTACTGTTTCATTTGCCGATTGATTATATTGACCGAAGGTTTTCCCCGCTGATTAAAGATGCCCCCAATGGCCGCATTGCCACGATGGAAGTGATTATTGGCAAACATTTCCCCAATGCCAAGCGCGCCCAGCCCTACCGCGTGCAATGCCACGATGATACGGGGAGCATGACACTGACTTTTTTTCATGCCAACAAAGAATGGCTTAAAAAACAGCTACCCGAAGGCGAAACACGTATTGTTAGCGGCAAGGTCGAATATTATCAGGGAAAACCGCAAATCGTGCATCCCGATATGGCCAAACCAGAAGAACGAGAAAGCCTTGAAGCTGTCGAGCCTGTATATCCTTTAACGCAGGGCCTTACCAACAAAGTTGTGCGCAAGGCCGTGCAAGGTGCGCTTGGTTTCTTACAAAAATTGCCCGAATGGTGCGAGCCGGAATATAAAAAGCGCAATCAATGGCCCGATTGGCATAGCGCCGTTACAGAAGTTCAC
>JBKHDZ010000173.1:0-2585 GCA_046541095.1 Alphaproteobacteria bacterium | reverse complement strand
TTTTCATAGGTTTTCAATAAGGCGTGATCATATAGCGCTATGCCGTTTCGGGCGTGATCGCTAATGACCTCGGCTAGCGCGGCAACATCGCGCAAAGATAAATTAAGCCCTTGGGCGGTTATGGGGGACATGACATGGGCGGCTTCGGCGATGAGGGCAACATGAGGCGCTGTTAATGATTGCGCTTTAATCTGGCAGAGCGGCCAGCTTTGTACGCCGCCCTCGATATTACAGGCACCCAGAATATCATGGGTTTTATCCTGAAATACGGCTTCCAGATCCTGTTTTTTAATGCGGCATAACTCTTCCGCGCGCTCGCTCTTCTCCACCCAGACAACGCTGGATTGATTGCCTTGCAAGGGCACTAGCGCCAGCGGGCCGGCGGGGTAGTGGAATTCTGTCGAGGTATTGTTATGACTTTTGGAATGGTTGATCAGGAAAGTCAGTGCGCTGCGGCCATATTCATGTTTTTTAATCTCTATCCCTGCAATCGTGCGCACCAGTGAATGACGACCATCCGCCCCGATAATAAGATCGGCTGTAACAATGCTTTCATCTTCAAGGCGCACCTTAACCTTATTTTTTTCAATTTTGTAATCGTAAAGCTTTTGCGGGCATAACAGGTGAATATTCTTGTTGTTTTCAGCCAGCTCATAAAGGGCGGCGCGCAAACGGTCATTGGGAATGTTATAACCGAATTGATCGAGCGCAATATCGAAGGCTTCGAATTCGGTGATTTGCGGCTCTTTTCCGGTGATGCTGTCATCGAAGATGCGCATGATTTCGAGAGGGTTGCCAAGGTCTTGCGGGTTTTCCAATCCGGCAGCCTTTACAACATTCAAGGAAGAATTCATCAATGCGACTGTGCGGCCATTTAGCGGTGTATCATCCAATGTCTGCGGTTTATGAGGATCAATTAGGGCAATCTTCAATCCTAATTGAGAGAGCAATAAGGATAAACATAGTCCGGGCGTTCCCGCCCCGCTTATGAGAATATCTGCGTAAAAATTTTTATTTTTGGCCATTGCTCTATCTTTCTAAAGTACATCAATATAATATTTGAAGCGAAAGGAACAAGGAAAATGGCAAAAGTAGAAATTTATTACTGGACAACCTGCCCTTATTGCGTGCGGGCGCGTGCCTTGCTAGATAGCAAGGGCGTTGATTATGAGGGATATGATATTACAGGCGATGAACAAGCGCGCGCCAAAATGGTGGAGCGTACAGGCGGCCCGCGCACAGTTCCGCAGATATTCATTGATGATAAGCATATTGGCGGCTGTGATGATCTGCATGCTCTGGATGCCAAAGGTGAACTGGATAAATTATTGGCAGCGTAGAATAATTCCATGAGCAACATGCTAAAGGTGGCTTGCGTGCAGATGAATGCCAAGGCCCAGATCGAACCCAATTTGAAAAATGCGGAGTTTTTAATCCGTAAGGCGGCGGTAAAGGGTGCGAAACTTATCATCACCCCGGAAAATACAGACCGCATTTTGATGGATGTGAAAGAAAAGCTGGCCACAGCCCCAAGCACGGAAAATCATCCGGGCATCCCCCATTTCGCCGCGCTGGCGAAAGAACTGGATATCTGGCTTGTAATCGGATCAATGGGAATTAAGGCCAGCGAAACCAAAGTAGCCAATCGCACCCATGTATTTAGCCCGCAGGGAAAGCTGGTTGCCACTTACGATAAAATTCACATGTTCGATGTGAAATTGTCCGACAAAGAGGCCTATAAAGAAAGCGAAAGCAATCAGGCTGGCGATAAAAGCCTTGTTCTTGAAACGGAACTTGCCAATCTGGGTTTGAGCATTTGTTATGATGTGCGCTTTCCTCACCTCTATAGAGTGCTGGCGCAAAATGGGGCGCAGATATTATGTGTTCCCGCAGCCTTTACAGTGCCAACCGGTAAAGCCCACTGGCATACTCTTTTGAAAGCGCGGGCCATAGAAACGGGGTGTTTTGTTTTAGCACCCGCACAAGTAGGCCAACATCACAGCGGGCGTTTAACCTATGGCCATTCTCTGATTATCAGTCCTTGGGGCGATATTGTTGCCGAATTGCCGGATGGGGAGGGTATCATCACGGCCGATCTGGATTTGGGCGCAGTAGAGCGTGTGCGGACTTCCATACCCTCTTTAAGCAATGACAGGGATTATAGCTGTGAAAAAATCAAAGTCTGAGAGTTGGAGCGAAACAACAAAGCTAACGCATCTGGGCCGAAATCCTGATGCTTATTTCGGGCTTGTTAATCCGCCGATTGCGCGCACTTCTACTATTTTATATCCCGATCTGGAAGCGTATGAGAACCCTGCCCATCAATACCGCTATGGGCGGCTTGGAAATCCGCTTAGTCATGCCTTTGAACAGGCTCTGGCCGAGTTGGAAGGCGGGGCAGGCGCGGTGGGTACGCAAACTGGTTTGTCGGCCATTACAACGGCAATATTATCTATTGTAAAAACCGGTGATCATATTTTGATGGTCGATACGGTTTACCCCCCTGTGCGCGATTTTTGCAAAAATATATTGGGGCGTATGGGCGTAGAGGTAGAATATTATGATCCTTGCCTTGGGGAAAAAAT
>JBKHDZ010000172.1:0-2643 GCA_046541095.1 Alphaproteobacteria bacterium | reverse complement strand
TCGGTATTTTTCCCGCCTGGAAACAGGGCTTTTAAGCCGCGTCTATTTTGCGCCTGATCGGCCAGAACAAAGTCCCGTAACGCGCGCGCCCCATCCAGAATTTTATTCATTACCTCCAATGATGGCGGCAAAGAAGCATGCTGATGGATTTGCCAATGATGAATTTTCTGGCGCACCTCCTGCGCTTCATGACTGGCCGCATTGCCGAACATCACAACGGCAGATAGGCCAATTTTATCAGCATCAAAAACGCTCAAATCCTCTTTCAGTTTTTGTTCGGCTTTTTTTGTATCGGGTACTTGCACATCAAGACGCGGATTTTGCTGTCCGCGCTTTATACTATTGCCCGAGAAATCCGGCAAAGCCCGGCTCTGTGCTGCACCTTGCTTGATTATGGCTTTAGGATTGGCATGCGGGTCTGTTAAAACAGCTTCAAAAATTGCCGGCAAAGCCCCTGCACTATCCTTATTTTTAAGAACTATATGATCTTTCATATATTTAGTAATATTGTTAGATAGGATAGTGGCAATTTCATCATTAATACCATCATCTTTTATATACTCTCTGGCCAAGTGAAACCTTATGCTCGCTTCCAAACCACCCCAGATTTCATTGGTCATCTGCTTGGCATTTCTGCGCCATAGTCGAGGGTCTATAGACTGCCCCGTAGCGGCACGACAAGCATAGCGAAAGGGGGCTAAAAGCATATTACCGCCACCCTTTTTCCAAGGTTCAGCGTACACTGAAGCAGATGAAATGCTAAATACCCCTCCTAACATCATTCCTAATGCGCTTAAAACCCCTGACACTGTTGGCACTACGCCGATAACCCAAGGTGCCATTATTGCACTTGTAGCAAGCAAAACGTTTGAGGCTAAGGGAATATTAAAATCCCTCCCATCATTTTTAATTCTGCCCGGCAAGGCTTTAATCTCGTCCAAAAGATTGTCTTCGGTTGAAACACTAAATTCTTTATTGATCTTACGAATAGCCTGCCTTAATTCGCGCTTTATTTCTTTTTGCGCGCGGGCAAGTTCATTTTGACGCTCTACCTCTTCGCGTGAATTTACGATGGCATCGTTTATAGTTTGTGTAATATCTGCGGACATTTTCTTTTCTCCGATTAAACTGGCAAAAGAATAGCAAATTTATTTTCATAATGCAAATACTCTTACTTACTCTGATTGATAGCAAATAAAACAAAATAAAAATATATTGCATTTTCATAATTCAAAAGATATATTTTTCAAGAAAATTGAAAGGGCGCGCATAATGGACAGCTTTTTAAAAATAATGGACACCTTGTTTTATCCGTTTACGGCCTTTATGGATTGGGCCTATAAAAACGATATCGGGATGGCCGGGGAAATGGCAGGTTTGTTCACTATTGCCGGTGCTTATGTAGCCGCGGCTGTTGCTCCCTTTGCAATTAAAGCACATTTTAACGGCAAAGCATTAGATCGCAAATGTCAGGCCCTCGACAAAACGACCACACAGGTATTCAATGCTGCCGCCGATGAAAACGCCTATAGCGAATTCCAAAAACAAGCTGTTAAAAGCGCTCACCACGTCATTAATAAAATTGGTAATGGCTGGTCGTACAGTTCGGAAAGAAAATGTGCAGAAAACCACAAAGATTATTCCAAGAATACCTACCCTTTAACGCAAACAACCATTGTTAATAATGTGCCTATTGTAACGACAACCATTATCACAGAGTTTAATCCGCATATTGTGGGGTATCAGGTGGCCGCAAATGATGCCGAATTGGCCATGCCGCTTTATTCCAGTACTCAAGAAGGATATGGATTACGCCCCGATGGCGCACAAATCGCGTTATAAATTTCCGCGAACATTAATGAAACGCACGCTAATACCATCAATCACGGCGGCGCATAGAACGCCCGTTTCATATGCCCCTGTATCGACATTAATGCGGTGGGGCAAAATCTCGGGCTTGCCTTTGGTTTTGCTGTGGCCAGGAACAATCATGTGGCTTAAAGGCTCAGGCCAGCTTAAAAACGGCTCGCGGATGAAAAACAGATCCTGTAAGTCCTGATTATTGACAGGCCGCGCGGGATTAACGCCCGCATGGGCAAAGAAATATTCACCGATTTCGAACGCATGGCTTAGCGTTTGCAAAAAACCAAGATGCTCCAACGGAATAATTTGCACAAATTTCCGCGCTATCATCTCTTTTTCGGCAGGCAGAAAAGTTTGTTCCTCTATTTCCATGCCATAACTTTTCAACGTTTGCACCCCGCCCCAATCCAGCCAGTCGGAATTTTGCGCATTTTGAGGATTCAGTGCAAAATCCAGCATACCGTGTTCGTGATTGCCCAGCAGGAATAAGCGCTTCACATCATCGCGCTGGTTTTGCCGCTCGATCAGGCAATCCAGAACCTCTTTGGATTGCGCGCCCCTATCCACATAATCTCCTAGGTAGATAATGTAAACCTGGCTCGCCGGGCTATCGATCAGATCAAAGCTGATTGCCTCGTGCATTTTCTTTAAGAGCAAAAAGCACCCGTGAATATCACCCATCGCATAGATGCGGGTATCGGGCGGAGCCTGAAAGCCTGTTTGATAGAGTTTTTCGTTCATACTTTGCGCGCTGTTATCAATATGCTCTTGAGGATTTGC
>JBKHDZ010000171.1:0-2754 GCA_046541095.1 Alphaproteobacteria bacterium | reverse complement strand
ATATGTTATCATCAGCCCGTAAGATTCTTGCGGGCTGAAACTTTATCTGTGCGGTATAAAAAAGCTATGTTATATCTCTTTTTATGAATGAAAAACGCCTGCAAAATCTTGAAGAAACCCTCTCTCACCAAGACCGTCAGATTGCGGATTTAAGCGAGATGCTCATCTTGCAAGGGCGCGAAATATCAAGGCTGGGGCTGGAAATCCGCCGCCTTAGTGCCAAAATCGAGGCCGCCGAAGAAAGCGCTTCCAATGGCGAGCAGGACAGTGATGCTCTCAGCCCCACAGATTTCGCCGCCCAAAACAAACCCCCGCATTGGTGATTTTGTCGCAGACATTTTCCAGATTCAAAAAAAGAGCAAATTTTAAACCGCTCAATAGACTTTATATACGGCTTGCAAAATTACTGGCACGCAAAAGTTATTAAAGTTATTATTCAAGGCCATGTTTTCACTCTTATTTTCTCACTTTAAAAATTTCAGGATTCAGAAAATAGATTATTTATTACGGCCGGAACGCATAGCCGTAAGAGGGTGTTTTTATACAATAATTAAATTTTTGGTCGCATTTTTTACTCTTGGTTTTTGCTTAAACATTATATTCTCCCTTATTTCCGTGCAGTCAGTATTACATGAATCATCGCATATAATGCTAAAAGTACTATTTTTTGTCGCCCTAATTCCTATCATTATATTACCGCCTGTCCTTGCCATTAACTGGATGGATACAAAATGGCGCAAACGCGAAAAACAAGATGCAGATGAATATGAATTATCGCTACGAACCATTTTGGAAAACTACAGGAAAAGCGAAGCCATCAACCCGTATAATAAACAAGTAATTGATCGCATTTTGCAAAAACAGGAAGATTTAAACGAGATATTTCAAAATTTCAGCGCCAAAGAACTCGCGCTTTGCGAAGATGCCATATTGTATGGCTTTGAAGAACGAGGCATTCAACACGCCCATGCCTATGGCATAAAACTTATTACTATAGTTTTAATTCTCTTGTTCTTTCTTATTTTTGTTCCTTTGTATGAATTTGCGGAATACCTCATCAACGCATATTTACCGCGTTTAAAAAATTCTATTGCTATGATCTTTGTTCTGTTGCCGGTCGCAATTTTTGCAATGTGGAGAGCCATGGTGCGAGCCGAATACTATTGGAATATTCTTGGGCCGCATGGAAGAAATGGGGCCAGAAATCTTTTGTTTTACTGGCCGGTAACTTTTCCGTTGCTTATCGGGCTTAACCTGTGGGTTCAGGAATTATTCTGATTTTGACAGCTGAAATTTGGACGAGATTGCTTCAAGGGGGAATTTGGTCTAGCTTATATAAACCACTTAGGCTGAGGAGCAATAACCATGCAACTACAACCCACAACCGCCGCCAATTCACCGGAATTCGAGGAAAACCGCGCCGCCATGCAGGCGCTGGTTGATGATTTGCATTGCAAAATTGCCGAAATCGAGCGCGGCGGCGGCGATAAAGCGCGCGAGCGGCATAGATCGCGCGGCAAATTGCTCCCAAGAGAGCGCATTGATGCGCTGCTCGATCCCGGATCGCCTTTTCTGGAATTCTCGGCTCTGGCCGCTTATGAGGTTTATGAGGATAATGTTCCCGCCGCCGGAATTATCACGGGTATTGGCCGCATCTCGGGCCAGGAATGCGTAATTGTGTGCAATGATGCAACTGTGAAGGGCGGTACATATTACCCGCTCACCGTCAAAAAACATCTGCGCGCGCAGGAAATTGCCGAGCAAAATAATTTGCCTTGCGTCTATCTGGTAGATAGCGGCGGGGCCAATTTACCCAATCAGGACGAAGTCTTCCCGGACCGCGACCATTTTGGCCGTATATTTTATAACCAGGCCAATATGTCCGCCAAAGCCATTCCGCAAATCGCCGTGGTGATGGGAAGCTGCACCGCTGGCGGGGCGTATGTTCCGGCGATGAGCGATGAAAGTATTATTGTGAAAGAACAGGGAACAATTTTTCTGGCCGGCCCGCCTTTGGTCAAGGCCGCCACGGGCGAGGAAGTGAGCGCCGAAGATCTGGGCGGCGGCGATGTTCATACCCGCGTATCGGGCGTAGCCGATCATCTGGCCGAAAATGATAGCCATGCTTTAGACATCGCACGCACATGCGTTGCCAATTTGAACCGCCAGAAAGCGGCGGCCATTCCCTTAAAACAACCTGAAGAGCCGCTTTATGCGCCAGAAGATATTTACGGCGTGATCCCGAAAGATTTGAAAACCCCGTTCGACGTGCGTGATATTATCGCCCATGTTGTGGATGGCTCCGAATTTGATGAGTTTAAAAAACGCTACGGCACCACGCTTGTTACGGGCTTTGCCCATATTCACGGTATGCCCGTTGGTATTATTGCCAATAACGGCGTGCTGTTTAGCGAAAGCGCTCTGAAAGGCGCACATTTTGTAGAGCTGTGTTGCCAGCGCAAAATCCCGCTCGTTTTCCTGCAAAATGTCACGGGCTTTATGGTCGGCCAAAAATATGAAAGTGGCGGCATCGCCAAGGACGGCGCCAAAATGGTGACGGCTGTTTCTTGCGCAAAAGTGCCAAAATTCACCGTGCTAATCGGTGGCTCATTCGGCGCTGGAAATTACGGCATGTGCGGGCGCGCCTTTAATCCGCACATGATGTGGATGTGGCCGAACGCCCGCATTTCCGTGATGGGCGGCGAACAGGCCGCTGGCGTGATGGCGACTGTCGCCGAAATGAAAGCCGCTAGA
>JBKHDZ010000170.1:0-2757 GCA_046541095.1 Alphaproteobacteria bacterium | reverse complement strand
CCAGCATTTTTGTTAAATGGTCCTGATCGGCCTCAATCTCGGCCTTGGCCACATAGGCCTCCCAGCCGAAAATGTCGCGAATGTGATAACGATCATGCTTTTGCTTGATCAAAATATCTGTATTGCCCTCAGGCATATATTCTGTTTGCCAGTTAGAGCCAAACAAAAACATCCAGACGCGCAAATTCAAATCGTTCAAATTTTCAATCTCTAAAATATCACGCAATAAAGATTGCTCTTCATTTTGCAGCATATCCCATGAAAAGGGCGGATTTTCGCTATTGGGCTTTTTTACCAGATCTTCAAATTCAAGACGGTCATGATTGCCAAAACCAATATCAATTTTGACTGCTTGTTCGATTTTCTTACCCGAAGGTTTGGTTTTTTCTGAGATACGCACGGCAACGCCCGCTTTATGACAGTGCAAATCGGGCGTATCCAAAATTAGTTTCAGTGCGGGCGCACTTCCCTTCATTGGATCGCTGTATAATACGCTGCGAATTTCTTCAGGGCTTAAATCTACACCGCGCGAGCGCAGGGAAGGCTGAACAATACTCGGCGCCATCACCGATGTATAAAACGGACTTTGCAACACATGGGTACGCAACACAGACAGCGATTTATAAGCCTCGTTATATTCCTGCAAATCGAGCGCACTGCCATTTTTTCCGGTAATCACGGAAGTTCGCTCAATTTCACGGGCATAGGCAAATTGCTTGCGTAAATCCTTGGTATTGAATTTTTCGGCGGCCTTACTCATCACATGCCTTATTCTCGATAATTACTCCTGCTTACTCCTACAGCCTGCAGGAAAATGAATCAAGGCACAGCCAGAATTTTATTCGAAAGGTTGGGGTTCATAAACGTAATAAGGATCTTCCAACTGGCGGTTTAATATAACCCGCTCCATAATCGGGGCGAAATTGATGTAAATTTTGCCGGGGCGTCCTGTTTGGCGATCTTCATAATAATGAATGTGGTAAAACTGGCGGCCATCGCTAATGGTTTCCGTATCAATAATATCGGCTTGCCAGCGCATTATAATCAAATCTTCTTCACCGGGCGTATAAATTGTATAGGCTGAATATATATCATGGCCCTTGCCAGATCTTAAAGCGCGCTCGCCGAGCCCCTGTTTCAACCATTTTAAAAATTCGATATCGCCCAACTCTTCGTTTTGACGCACAAGGGAAATGGCCGCATTTACAACATCATAATTGCCCATGTGACTTTCCAGTAAAACTTGGAACTCCATCAAGCTCCTGTCTTTTTCATCGACATCTTCGGCCTGCTCAACAATAAAGGCCAAATCAATCAATTTTTTAATCGTCTCTTGGGCATAAGGGTCATAATCAGGCCCGCGGCTGTAAGCCCCCACCAGTTGATAAAATGGAAATTGCCCGCGCGTGTGGACTCTGGCTCTATCCAGCCAGCTTATATAGGCGTATTTTTGCTGATATTGCCGCTTTATAACGGATTCAACATTAATATACGGATAAAGAGGTGCCGGTTGGGCAGAGGAATTGCCGCTCCAAAGCACGCAAGAAACCAACAAAGATACAGCCAATTTTAAAAATTGCATCATATCCTTATACTAACATATTTTGGCCGGCGATAAGCCAGCCAAATATCGAAGAATCTTTTCTTAATCCAGACCTTGATACCAGTGAGGATGCGCCAAAGTAGATTCAATAGCATCGCGGGCTATTTTAATCGGCTCTTCACGCTTTTCGGGGGTGTCCTGCTTGGCAATTTTCGTGTAGAAAGCATCTTCGAATTTTTGCACCAGCTTATTCCTGCGCTCGGCGCTTACAAGGGAAGTATCCGTAGCGGGCAATGTTTTAAGAGCCTCTTGGGCACTATCACGAAATAATTCAGTAATAGATGGAGGTCTGCTCGTTTCTTGCAATTTTTTATTTATATACAATATATTTCCCAAAGCAACATCTTCGGGCGTTCTGTTCATATAGGGTGCGCTTGCCGCATCCTGACAAGAGCGGTAATGGCCGCGTTCATATTGACGGATGATATCGCCGCGCAATTCCTGCGCATAAGAATGTGACATATCCAAATTCTTTTCTTTTGTTATGAAGCGCTCTGCTTCTTCTTGAAACACTTGCGCAATCGGCTTGATTTTTAGCTCGCGCTTAATGCGGCTATGTTCAGCCAGTCGGATTTGTCTTTCGTAATCAATTTCTTGTTGTGTTTGCGGCATTTTATTAACCTTCTCTTTTTTTATTAAAAGCCATTAAAAAAAACCCGCCAGCGGGCGAGTTCTTCATGTTATCAACCATTCTCAGGCGTGGCATAATTGGCAAGCCAGCCCCGCATATAGGAATTCACGGTTTTAATTTTTTCAGGCGCAATATCTCTGGCTTCTCTATGCATGCCGGAGAAAAGTGCACTTTGGCGTGTTTCATGCAAGGCCATTTCATAATGACGAATAACTTCGGCGCGCAATCTGCGACCTCTATCGCTATCAGGATTTACGCCCGTTTCTGCAACGAGATCACTCGCGGCTTCTACAAATATTTCCGAAACTGATTTTGCCGGGTAATTGTCTATATGGTCCATATTCACATCCTTTTGGCCGTGTTTATAGAATATTCCATAAGATAAAGTCAATATGTTTTTTTACATAGGCAAAAAAAGCCCGCAAGGAATATGCGGGCTTTTAAAAACTTATACTTAATAATCGAGAACTTACTCAATAATCTTGGAAACCACGCCGGCGCCCACTGTGCGGCCGCCTTCACG
>JBKHDZ010000169.1:0-2765 GCA_046541095.1 Alphaproteobacteria bacterium | reverse complement strand
GGCGACAGATGCGGATAGCCATGTAGCATCACAGCGGCGCGCGCTTCATAGAGTTTTTTATGCTCCAAAAGACAATTTATTTTGTCTTTGTACTCTGCTTTCTCAGCGTTTTCTCCTGCATTATTTTCATCGCACGCTTTGGCCAGACGGGCGAAATTCAAAATAAGTTCGTCCAGTTCACCGCTTTCATACATCATACGGGCAAAAATGCGTACGGTGTGACCTTCTACAGAATGCAGGCGCAGATCAATATCGCCGTTTTCCCATTTCTCGCGGCGTTCGCGCAAGCTTAAATCATTGTAGGCTTCCCAGCTCATCACATGACCATCGCGATCTACAATCTCGGCATGGGCGTAGGGGTCATGAAAACGGAAACTTTTGTCGTTGTTATAATCGGCCCAAAGCGCCTGAAAACGAAGCTGGGTTAAATAGGCTTTGGCCTCTGCCTGATTTTCCGGCAGAGCTTTGCGAAATGTTTCAGAGGCGCGGTGAAAAGCATCCCGCAAAGAATGGTCGGGTTTTAAAGGCGGGTTGCGTTTAAATTCCATATCGGGAATATGAATGGAAGGGCGTTCCAGATGCCCGGTATTTTGGCGGATATTATAACCTTTGGAACCGGAGAGTTCTGTTTTTGCTTTTTTCAAAACCTTTAAAAAGCGCTTTAATTCCTTTTCGGCATCGGCAGGCTCACACCATTCAATCGCATGGCCGCGCAAGACATCTTTCAGGCATTTATCAAGGCTAAGCTGGGTGTTCCATTCATAAAGGGCTTTATCGTAAATCTCGCTTTCCGCGTCCACAACTTTGATGCCGCCGTCTTTATCGCGGCCCGGATGAAAAGTTTTGCGGATATTGCCATCTTCCATAGGGATTTCGAAATAGCGTGGCTCGCCCGTGAAATTATCTTTCATCTGGTCATCAAGCGGCAGATATTTATCCTGCAAAGGATCGCTCTGTGGCACGTTTTCTTCATAGATTTCCATGACGGCGTGCATGAATTTTTTGTTCTTGCGGATTTTCGAACGGTTCCGCAGTGCCAGATTATAGTCTTCTTCGCTGTGGCATCCGGCATCCATCGCCTTATCCGCATCAAATACAACGGGCGTTTTCTTGATGTGAATTTGTTCAATCAAAGAATCCTGTTTGCCGAATTTGTTAAAGAGCGTTTCCTTGATCGCTTTTTTCAAGGTCGAGGGATGTTTGATATCCAAAATGCGCTTGCCTTGATAGGTGATAGCATCCCAGTCCACATCCAGTTTTAATAAAAGTGCATTGTTACGATTGCCATATTGCAAGTCCACATCCACACACATCCCAAGATGCGAGGAGGGGCCGTTTTCAAGATCGTAGCGACCAAAAGCGCGAAGCGGATGATTGTGAAAGCCGCGCGGATCATGCGGATTGCCTTTCAGCAGATATTCCCGCGCAAAGGCCGGATCGGCCATCAATTCAAAATGCTTTGTAATCTCGGGGTTGGTATCGCGCTCAAAATCCTCTATGGCGCTTGTGCCTTGCGTATCTTCGGCCGTACCGTGGGCTTTGTCGGGGTCATAATCCGAACCATCGGCCAAATGCATGCCGCGCTTGTTAAATTTGCCCTCATCGCGCGTATTGGCGGGAATGATGTCGGATTGTTTTAAAGAAACAACCTCTTTTTCTTTGACGGGATGGAATCTGGAGCCTGCCTTAACCCCGTCTTCGCCTTTTTTGCCCCAGAGAATATGGCCTATTGTGGCTTTGAATAAGTCTTCGCGGTATTTATTCTCGGCCTTGGTATGGGTTTTATATATTTCGGGATGTCCACCCATAAACAAGGTGGACCAAATCCACGGATCATCAGCCGTTGCATTAGCATAGCCGCGCATCTCGGCCGCCGCATTCAAACGCCGCCAATACGTTGTATTGCCATCCTCGTCTTTAGAGGTGTAATTCCATTTTTCCTGCTTGGACACTTCGTAAGAAATGCGCCCCTCTTCATGCAGGCGTACATGGCCGATTGTACCGTCTTCATATTCAACGGGGAAAAGGCGTACAATTTCCTGGTTTTCTTTTTGATGGCCTTTATTGATGACGCTGATTTGCGCCTCATCGCGGTATTTATCCCAAGTATATTCGTAAAATCTGTCTAACGTGTGCACCAGCTTTCCCGTGAAGGTCTTGAAATCATCGGCTTCGGGATGGTCTTCAGGGAAAGAGCGCGTGATCAGATTGGATACAACGGAATGCAAGGCATCTTTGGGCTGTTTCAAATAATAAACAGGCGCGCCCACTTCGTTTCCGGCCAGATCCTTGATATAGGCCCCGAAATCATAAATACCGGGAAATTCCTTATCCAGATTGTAAATTTCGGTATCATAGATAAATTTAATCAGGCTACCGCGCTCTACCAGATGCTTGATATCATTCCATTTTGCGATTTTTCTTTTCTTATCCGGCATTTTAGACCCCCAACTCTTGTAAAAAGGTGTCAAAATCATCCAGATCAGAGGCGTTGGCAACACGTTTGGGCATTGCAGGGCCGGCATAACGGCGATCTTCTAATGGGCCTTCCACATCGGCCTTGCTGCGGCGCTGGTAATGCGGGCGCTGCTTGCTCTCTTTATCTTCGGTTTCGCGGTTAACGGCGCCGAAATGCGTCATGATAATGCTGGGCTTATGTGGGTCGAGGTCCTCGCCTGCAATCAGGGCGTCATTCACCGTGCCGCCTTCGGCATCCAGCGCCACAACGCGTTGTGCCATCGCGATAAGGTTATATTGCTTTAACC
>JBKHDZ010000168.1:0-2796 GCA_046541095.1 Alphaproteobacteria bacterium | reverse complement strand
CATAACGAGATGATCCTTCACCCCGAAGCCGATATGTTCGATAAGGGACTGGTTTGATTGATTTACCGAGAACAAAGATTGCAACAAAAGCTGATGAGATAATTCGATCTTTAGAGAGCGAAGCAAGAACCGCATTGTTTTATAAAGAATTATGTATTGTTTTAGGTGAAGATAAAAATCTCCTTTGCAAGATTACAAAAAGAAATAGCACATCCGCCTTTAATCTTATCCAAATTGGCACGTGCCATAATTTGATAATGTGCCTTAATAGAATATGGGACAAAGCAGATTCTAATCGTAAATCACTTTGCAAACTTATCGAACTTTTTCAGAAACATGACTGGTTATCAGAATATTATATAGATGATGCTAAAACATGGCCTGGTTGCCCCGAAAATAATCAACATAAGATTAAAAAGTATATAAAAGCTGCCAAAGAGGAATACCAAAAATTTAGAGAAATTGATTTTGAAGAGCCATTAAAAGCACTAACAGAGTTTAGAAATAATCATTTAGCACATAAATTAGACCGAAAAACGGACACATCTTTTAATTATGGTCATCTGTATAATATGACAGATAAGACATATGAAATTATTGATATACTATATTTATGCATTACAGGAATATCGACATGTTTTGCTGACGATGAAGATAGCTATCAAAAAATTTACAAAAAATCCGCAGAAGCTTTTGGCAAAGATTTAGCTTCTGGCTTATAAATTATACTAAAACCTGTATGCGGCAAACGCTCCGCCCATAAGCTGGTTCTTATCTTCGGTCACGGGGCTGTCGGCGGCATCGCCCATCAGGCGGCTATAACCCGCAAGGCCGTTGATCGACCAGTGATTGGTGATCGGCATGCTGGCAAAGACATTGACCGATACATCCTTAAAGCCTGCATCGGCATCAAAAGCATTATTCACACTGTTTTGGGCTTGCACATTGTTTACACCAAAATAGCTGCTCATATAATTATCGCTGGCATAGCTCGTGCTGATAGACGGGCGGATAAAGGCGCTGTTTTCGCTCAGAAAGATTATATGCCCCAATTCGGCCTCAACTGTGTAGCCCTCATGCCCATCGCCCAGATCATGAGCGAATGTAATTTCCCCGGAACTCATTCCGGCTTTGTAGCTGGCAAAGACCTGGCCTTCGATTGTGCCATCGACATCACCAAGGCCGCGCAAACGGTCACCTTCATCATCATCGCGGCCAAAATCATAACCAAGGCCGGGGCCAAAGGTAATACCGCCTTCGCGGAATACATTATAGCGCAGCCCCTCAAATGGATTGAAGGTCAAAATATCCTTATAGCTGGCATCAATATAAGGAACAGGCAAAACCTCGTATTCGTCCGAACCTTCATATTCCGGCAAGGCCAGCGCGCCCGCGCCCAGCGTAACATCCCAGTCCTTATCCCCTTTATACTCCCGCTCGCCGGCATAATCCACGCGGTCGAAATTATCGGCCCAAGCCTGCTGCGCCCCGAACATGAAAGCCGAACACAAAAGAAGGGATAAAGTGATTTTAGAAGTCATAGTTTTCTCATTTACCAAGGTTAAAGTTTTGATTGTGCCAGCCTTACTCTATATCCTTAGTAAAACAGGCAATTTTAAAATATAGTAACACATGACAAATAAATCAAAACCCCGTACAGCCAAAACCGCACCGAAAAGACGCTCGCCTTTGCGCAACAAAGCCTCGTTGATTGTGCGCAATGCCACATTGGACGATGTAAAGGCCATTTATGATCTCGGGATCAAAGTTTATGGCCGCCAAGGCGCCATGACCCAGCAGATGATCCGCGGGCAGATTACAAAATTCCCCGATGGTCAATTCGTGGTTGAATATGAGGGCGAAATAGCCGGATATTGCGCCACATTTATGATCAAGGGTGATGTTGCGCTTCAGCCTCATACATGGAAGGAAATTACAGGAAACGGCTTTGCTTCGCGTCACGATCCTATGGGCGATTACCTCTATGGTATGGAAGTTCTGGTCGATAGCGAGCGTCGCGGGCTTAGAATTGCTACGCGGCTTTATCAAAAACGCACCGAACTATGCGAAGATCTGGAGCTCAAAGGTATAATTTTTGGCGGGCGCATTCCAGGCTATGGCAAAAAGCATAAATCCGTCTCCTCACCAACCGAATACATCGAAAATGTACGCGCCCGAAAATTCCGCGATCCCGTTGTTTTGTTTCATTTATCGCAGGATTACGAATTTCTGGGCGTCTTGAAAAACTATGATCCCGATGATAAAGAATCGCGCGGCTGGGCGGCCCATCTTATCTGGCGCAACCCCGCTTTGGCCGAGCCTGTCACAAAGGATAAATCACCCCATACCCTGCAATCCGGCGCGGTTCGGGTGGCCACCGTCCAATTCCAGATGCGCCGCGTTGAGAGCGAAGAACAATTCGAACACCAGTTGGAATATTTCGTTGATGTGGCTTCGGATTACGGCTCTGACTTTGTTGCCTTCCCAGAAATGGTAACGCTTGCCCTGCTCTCGGCCACCAATAAAAAAATGCGGCCCGAAGAAGCGATTGATCATTTAACCGATTATACAAAGCGTTATCTCGAGGTCATGAAAAACATGGCTATATCTTATAACATCAATATTATCGGAGGCTCTCACCCGACCAAAATGGAAGACGGCGACATTCACAATGTCTGCTATGTGTTCCTGCGTAGCGGCGAGGTGTATGCGCAGGAAAAACTTCACCCCACCCCTGATGAGCGCTATTGGTGGAATATCAAGGGCGGCGATGTTCTGGAAGCCATTCCGACCGAT
>JBKHDZ010000167.1:0-2873 GCA_046541095.1 Alphaproteobacteria bacterium | reverse complement strand
AGGCAAGCTGGAAGATTTGGGAGCAGTTCATAACCGCCGTGGTACGAGCGTATGTTTTCATCCTGATGCCGATATTTTCGGCTCGAAAGCCAAATTCAAACCGGTATGGCTTTATAAAATGGCACGCTCCAAAGCCTATTTGTTTTCAGGCGTGGAAATCCGCTGGAAATGTGCCGAGGAATTGCTGGATGAAGACAGCAAAATTCCGGCTGAAGACACTATTCACTTTCCGGGCGGCCTGAAAGATTTTCTGGATGCGTCCCTAAAAGACCGCAAAACAATCATAGAAGGCAGCTTTCACGGCAAAGCCGATTTGCCGGATAATCATGGCCGCGTAGAATTTGCCATTACATGGCCTTCGGATGGTGAGGGCTATGCCCATTCCTATTGTAATACCATCCCTACTCCGCAAGGCGGAACCCATGAAAATGGCTTACGAACCGCCTTGTCACGCGGAATCCGTAATTACGGGGATATGACAGGTGTCAAAAAAACATCTTTAATTACGGCTGAAGATGTTATGGGCGGCGCCGCCGTTATGCTATCCGTCTTTATCAAAGATCCGCAATTCCAGGGCCAGACCAAAGAAAAACTCGTGAACTCCGAGGTTTCAAAATGGGTGGATACAGCCATTAAAGATCATTTTGATCACTGGCTCACGACAGATCCCGCCTCCTCCACCAAACTATTGGAAACCCTTATTGAACGTGCCGAAGAACGCCAGCGCCGCCGTGAAGATAAAGCCATGGCGCGCAAAAGCGCCACCCGCAAATTGCGCTTGCCCGGTAAGCTTGCCGATTGTAGCCGCAACAATGCCGAGGACACCGAACTTTTTATCGTAGAGGGCGATAGCGCGGGCGGCTCTGCCAAGCAGGGGCGTAACCGTGAAACGCAGGCAATTTTGCCCTTACGCGGGAAAATCCTGAACGTTGTAAGCGCGAGCAAGGATAAGGTGCGCCAGAATCAGGAAATTCAGGACCTGATACAGGCTCTTGGATGCGGAATTGGAAAAGATCTCGATCTTAATAAGTTGCGTTACGAGCGTATTATCATCATGACAGATGCGGATGTGGACGGCGCACATATTGCTTCTCTTTTGATTACTTTCTTTTTTACCTATATGCGCCCGCTTATTGATGAGGGTCACCTTTATCTGGCCCAGCCGCCCCTTTATCGCTTGGTATCCGGTAAATTAAGTGCTTATGCACGTGATGATGCGCATAAAGATGAACTCATGAAAACCATGTTTAAAGGCAAAACCAGGGTGGATATCAGCCGCTTTAAAGGTTTGGGTGAAATGCCGGCCGCGCAATTAAAAGAAACAACGATGACGCCGAAAAGCCGAACGCTCTTGCGCGTTACGTTGCCAGATGCCATGGCCAGTTTGGGGCTGAGCAGCAATCTGGATCAGGATATTGATAATACTGCGGATGAGGCGGCTCTTTCTCCTTTGGCGGAAACTGCAGACCTTGTTGATCGTTTGATGGGCAAGAATGCCGAAGCGCGTTTTAATTTTATTCAGGAAAACGCGCAATTCGTTGAAGATATTGATATTTAGGTTTACAACCTAAACAATTACGTACCCTGATTTAACCGAATAAGGATAATTTCTGACGTGATTTCCCCCCGCAATAAAAAGATCCTTCTTTTTACGGGCGCGGCTATCATGAGTGCTTTGATCGGGATTTATACCTATTTTCATTTTAACGCTCCCACTATTCTTAAAAACCGTGTTGTTCAGGCTCTGCACGAATCGGGCTTTACGCATGTTACTATCGATCAAATAATTACGCGCCCCAATATTCTCGGCCTTCAAAAGATTCATCTGGATGAAGATGGCTTTAACACCATTGAGAATTTACAAGTCGGTTATAACTTACTGCCGCTTATTTTTAATAAGCGCATAGAAGCCATAAAAATTACGGGCCTTAATCTTACAATGAGTCTTGGTAATCAGCAGATATTTCAAACGCCAAAAGATTTTATTCATAAGTTAAACCTGCCATCCGAACTAATCTTTAATACGGGCCTCGTAGATATTAGCGATAGTAGTCTTGCCATTTTAACGCAGGATTGGGGCGGCCTGAATTTTGAAATGAATGCCCTGCTTCGCGAAAATCTGGAAGACGGGCGCTCTTTGGAGGCCACCATCCAAAGCCGGCAAAAGCAACTATCTGCCAACATTCAACTATCGGGCAATTTCCGAAAATATCAAGGCTGGGATATAGAAGGCACCATGGAACGCGCTCGTTTTGAAAGCGAAGCCGTGCAAATCAGCCGTGCAAATGGACGTATTGGTATTTCCGGATCCGAAAAAGGCTTTTTTGCCAATTCGGAATTCAATATCGGCGGCTTTAAAATCGGAAAATTCGCATGGAGCGACATTGCCGCCACCTTCGAGCAGATAAACCAATCCCATCACTGGGTTATTGCCGGACATGCTTTGGGCAATGATAACCTTGAATTCGGTCTCAATTACACCAGTAAAGCCCCGGAGCTGATAAATGGCACAATATATGCGTCCTCCATGGTTGATATTCTGCATTACTGGGATAATCAAGCCAGCATTGAAGGCATGGGAAATAGCGCCATTGGCGATTTAAAAGATATTTTCATCACCTACTCCACCCCGCTGGCAACACTGTTCCAGCCTCAAAAATATATCGGCTACAGCTTTAAAAAGCCCGATCAAAACGTGGATATAAGCGGAACAATCACTTTGAACGATGAAGAAATCACCGTGCAAGGTCTGATGCCGCCAACACTGGTGCACAATATCCCTTTGAAAGACAGCGATATTGAACTCAAAGAAGCGCAAATGAATGTGGCTTTAGCCTTGGCTCCGCATCAGGAGGAAAATGCGGACAAACACT
>JBKHDZ010000166.1:0-2952 GCA_046541095.1 Alphaproteobacteria bacterium | reverse complement strand
CGGTCAAAAGCCGTTCGATCAGCGGAATCGCAAAGGCGGCCGTTTTGCCCGTTCCCGTTTGCGCCGTGCCCATAATGTCATGCCCCTCCAGCGCCAGCGGGATGGCCTGCGCCTGAATTTCAGTGGGGGTTTCGTATTTCATATGCGCCAAAGATTTGCCCAGCGCAGGGGATAGTTTAAAGCTTGAAAAATTATTCATCATCATTCTTTCATATAAAGTTATAAATTCCCCGCCGCGATGCCAAGGCGTTGCCTATAGAATCTGCGAACGGATAAGGTGCGTTCGATTTTTGAAAACTGTTCGATAACACTGAACTTATATGAGGAAAGGTGAATTGTAAGCTCACGGTCTTGCGAAAATAAATGGCGGCAAGACGACCCTGCGAAAGCTCTGTACTTATAAAAAGAGCATCATAGTCAAACGATGACGCATTTATGACAGCTTTCAAACATTCTGTCAAATTTATTGTGAGGATGGGGGAATAAAATTTAAAAATCCAAGAACCGGAAAAAATAAAACCCTCATAGTGCGGATAAATTTTATTCTCTATCAATCAGCATGCGCAGGTTATTTGCAAAGTCTTTTGGTTGCATAAAATTTGCGCTTATTTTAGAGTTTGAAGACATTTTTTTCTGACAGATACAGTATATCAATATATCAATCTGTTTTTTAGAGTGCCGACCTTTTTCATGGGGCGTCTAGGAACGCGCTACCTGTAAAATATACTAACTAAAATGAAACCGTAAAGCACCATGAATGCCGAGCAACAAAAAACAAGTTTTTCAGGCGATGTAATACGCCTTGTGCTGGGGAACGGTGCCGCTTCATTGATAAGCTTGCTGGCATTGCCTGTATTGGTGAGGCTTTTTGCGCCTGAGGCGCTTGGTAGTGCGGCCATTTTTGCGTCCGTACTAGCCATTTTAGGGGCCTTGGTATGCGCTCGTTACGAAATGTCTATTGTGCCTGCTGATGATGATAGACAAGCGGCTAATATGTTGGCTGTGAGCTTGATGTTTTCGGTTTTGATTACCGCTCTTTCGGTTTTACTCGTGTTATATTTTGCAAAACCGCTTTGTGATGCTTTGAACTATCCCGAAATGGCACCTTGGTTCTGGCTGCTACCGCCCTCTTTATTGGCACATGGTGTCTACTCCTCTTTCAATTACTGGAATACACGTACCAAGCATTTCTCACGCTTAGCTGTAACGCAAATCGGCGGACAGGCTCTAAACTCCGGCGGAGCGCTCGCCGGCGGCGCAATGGGCTATGTTAGCGGCGGCATGTTGATTTTTTCCGCATTACTCGGAAAGGCAGCAATGGCCTTAACCTTGGCATTCAGAATTATCAGACAGGATGGTCATATTATACTGCGGAGCATCTCTCTTCGCGAGATGATGAACGGCATGGCGCGACATAAAAAGTTTTTGTTATTCGGAACGTGGTCAATTTTGCTGGGGATCGGCGCATGGCAATTGCCCATTTTGCTATTGGGACATTTTTTTGCGGCCAGTGTTGTCGGGTTCTATGCGCTGGGGTTTCGTATTTTGCAAATGCCGATGAGCTTGGTCGGGTCCGCTATAGGACAAGTTTTTTTTCAAACCGCTAGCTATGCTAAAAGTCAAGGCAACTTGCCCGGCATTGTTGATACATTATTCAAAAATATGGTGGGATTGTTTTTGTTGCCGATGTTAGTTTTAGCCATAGTGGGTCAAGATTTATTCATTATTGCTTTTGGCGCAGAATGGTCGGAGTCCGGCCTATACACCCAAATTTTAGTACCATGGGCTTTCTTTTGGTTTTTATCAGCGCCCTTCACACCATTATTTTCAGTGTTGGATAAGCAAGGCACGCAGCTGGCCTGGAATATACTGAACTTTGGAACGCGCGTTGGCGCTGTGGTGATTGGTGGCCTTTATGAGGATGCGCGACTGGCCATAATATTGTTGAGTATAGCGGGCTTTTTTCTGTATGGCGGAAAACTCTTACTGTCCTTACACATATCACAAGGGTCCATAAAGCAAGCTCTGGGGCATTTAATACGAAATGGTTTGATTTTCCTGCCGATAGGGGCTTTTCTTATCACGTTAAGCATACTAGATATTAGTCGCTGGGGTGTCGCAGTGGCGGCTCTGATTATTTGCGCGGTGCATGCCGCGCATAAAATACCGATATTTATGCGGGACCTAAACAAAGAAGGTATTATAAAGACATGATCAATTTGCGGAAGTTTGTCAGCTTTGTATTGCCGGCCCCGATACGGGCACGAATTAACCTATGGCGCGAACGTCATTTAATTCCGGAAGTGCAGTCGTTGAATATTATCGATAGTGGTGTCGATGATGGGGGTATGCCATGGATTAAAATGGACAACGGACTATTGTTCTATGGTGTTCCTTCACTGGATTGGCAGCTCGCGTTTCATAAAATATATCGCACCCATTTTCCCGCTATCAAAGCCGAAGCGTTTGGTGTGGCTTACGAGGTAATGAGCCGCTATTTACTTCCGCGCAGCCTACCGGGAGAGAGCGTGCGCAACCCGAGCGCTTACCGCCCTTTACGCGACCCATTGAATGATTTCCGGCTTACGAATACAAAACGCGAAGAATTGGCGAATTTATTCCGCCCCAAGAGCGGAGACGTCATTCTTGATATCGGCGCCTTCACAGGCTACGGCACGATAAAGCTGGCGCAGATGGTAGGGCCAAAAGGTCAGGTTTACGCCTTCGAAGCAGACCCTGAAATATTTGCGATTTTGAAACGTAACATCGAGGCTAACAATATTCAGAATGTGCAATTATTTCATAAGGGCGCAGCGGATCAAGCCGGAGAATTAACATTTTATCGTCATAAGGAGAGCGGTACGATTAATTCTCTTGATAAAGATACTCTTACCAAATTGGGGCATGACAATATTCTAAGAGTATCTTTATCAAGAGAATTAATCGTACCGC
>JBKHDZ010000165.1:0-2966 GCA_046541095.1 Alphaproteobacteria bacterium | reverse complement strand
AATAACGGCCTGGCCTTTTTGCACGCCGTCATGCTCACCCGCCTTCACCAGCAGGCTTTTGACAAAAGCGCTGCCCACATCGGCAATAATACGCGCTGTCATGTATTGATATTGCGGTTCTAATTTCACATTGAGCAAATCTTTCAGGGATTCATTTTGTTTTTGCAGGGTCAGCGCCGTTTGATACCATTCGCGCAAACGCGCATTCTCTTTTTCCAAAGCAGCATTTTTGGCTTGTAAGGAAGACAACCCCGAAACGCTACGTACAAATTGCGTTGCCTCCTGCACCGGATAGCTGACAGCCGAAATCACAGGGGAAAAAACATTGGATGTAGTATTGCGCAACGTATTAAAAACACCGGGATTTAGCCCCGATAAGAAAAGCAACACAATAGAAAAGAGGACAAAAATTAAAGAAGCCAAAGGCTTGTCCCAAAAACTTATGGGCGCAACAATGGAAAAGCTTTTGGCTTTTATACGGCGTTTCAAAAATCCCCCTGAACGCGGTAAAAATTTATAAAGAATGTTATAAAACTTTATTTTGAAAAGGCCGTCCAGCCTTTCCCTTTAATTTTATCAGATAAGTTGTGAAAAGCGAAAATATTAATAAGCGCCGATCAAAACGTGCTTCATAACCTTCATTTCTTCAAGCGCGTGACCAGTTCCAAGCGCCACGCAGGACAATGGATCATCGGCCAGTGTGACAGCCAGCCCAGTGGCATGACGCAAAACAAAATCAAGATTACGCAGCAAAGCACCTCCGCCTGTCAAAACAATGCCCTTATCCACAATATCAGCCGCCAGTTCAGGGGCCGTATGCTCCAAAGCCGTTTTCACGCCTTCAACAATTTGTCCAACTGGTTCGGCAAGGCTTTCCGACATCTGACGCTCTGTCACAACAATTTCTTTGGGTACGCCATTCATTAAATCGCGCCCGCGGATTTGCATGGTTTTACCCTCGCCATCGGCCGGAGGGCAGGCAGAGCCAATTTCTTTTTTGATGCGCTCGGCAGTACTTTCGCCGATCAGCAAATTATGTACGCGGCGAATATAGGAGATAATCGCATCATCCATTTTATCCCCGCCCACACGCACAGATTTGGCATAAACAATACCGCCCAGAGAGATAACGGCCACTTCGGTCGTGCCGCCGCCAATATCCACAACCATCGAACCTGTGGGTTCTGTCACGGGTAATCCCGCGCCAATAGCTGCCGCCATTGGCTCTTCAATCAAATGCACTTCCGATGCTCCGGCGCTTTCTGCCGATTCCTGAATAGCGCGGCGCTCAACAGCTGTAGAACCTGACGGCACGCAAATTACCATTTTGGGAGATACAAAAGACCTGCGGTTATGCACTTTACGGATAAAATGTTTGATCATGGCTTCGGTCACTTCGAAATCGGCAATAACGCCATCGCGCAAAGGACGTGTGGCCGTAATACTGCCCGGTGTGCGGCCCAACATTTGTTTGGCCTCATTCCCGACCGCCAGCACTTCTTTTTTTCCGCTGGCCATCGAAATCGCCACAACAGAAGGCTCGTTTAAGACGATCCCTTGATCTTTCACATAGACCAGCGTATTGGCCGTTCCAAGGTCAATCGCCATATCCGCAGACATAAAGCCAAAAAGTTTGGAAAACATTGGTTTTGCTTCCAGCAGTTGTTGATTCTGCTAATGGTTATAGCAGAGCATAAAGAAATCCCGCAAGAGATTAGCGGGACGTTTCATAAACAATATACAAAAGAATACGCAGCGCAGGATTATCCCTGACGCGCTTTAAAACGCGGATTTGTTTTGTTAATCACATATACGCGGCCTTTACGGCGAATAACGCGGCAGTTGCGATCTCTTTTCTTCAATGTTTTTAATGAATTTGCAACTTTCATCTTCTTAAATCCTAATCAGCGGTTATTTCCCAAGAATGGGAACTTATACTTGATGTAGCCTTATTGTCAAGTATTTCAATATTTTTGTTCAAAATTTAAATACTTTGTAAAAACTTTCCTTTAGGCTTGATAATATATTTGTCACTTCTCCCGAAGAGAAGAGGGTATTTTAAATGAATGATACACAAAAAGAATTTAAATCAGGCGATATTATCATGCGCCAAGGCGATGCCGGTGACCGCGCCTATATTATTGAAGATGGAAAGGTCGAGATTTTCATCGAAAATAAAGACGGAAAACCACAATCTGTTGGCACGCGCGGCAAAGGATCTATGATCGGTGAAATGTGCCTGGTCGATCAGGCACCGCGCACCGCCACAATCAAAGCCATAGAAGATTGCCGCCTTCTGGAAATCACGCAGGAAGATTTTGCGCGCCGTCTGGCCAATGCGGATTCTGTTGTCAAAATGACCACGCAAGTCATATTAACGCGCTACCGCGATACTTTGGCGCGCGCTGATATAACGGGCGAAAGTAAGAACTGGCCACCGCCGGAAACTATAGAGCTGAATTACGCGGAAGATAGTAATGCTTATGAAAATATCAAAATTGCCAATGATTTTAAAAATGCCCTGAACAGTCAGGAGATCTGCCTGCATTACCAGCCAATCGTGAATTTACAAACGGGCGAGGTGGCAGGCTTTGAGGCGCTGATGCGTTGGGAGCACCCTGATAAAGGTTTTATTCCGCCGGGCATATTTATACCTGTGATCGAAGATAGCGGGCTGATTGTGACGGCCAGCCGCTGGGCCTTGCGGGAAGCCTTACTGGCTTTAAAACGAATCGAGCATAAGACAGGTCTGTGCAAGGAGTTATTTATGAGCGTTAATTTCTCCAGCCATGATTTTGCATCCGAGGATTTTGTGGACAGCGTTTATACAACGATTAGCGAAAGCGATGTTTTGCCCGAACAGGTGCATCTGGAGATTACAGAGCGGCTTTTGATGGGCCAGCCTGAAAATGCGCGCGATACTTTGAATATGTGTACCAAGGCCGGCATGGGCATTTCCATTGATG
>JBKHDZ010000164.1:0-2984 GCA_046541095.1 Alphaproteobacteria bacterium | reverse complement strand
TATTCCCGATATTCCGCATGACGTGCGCAATGCGGTTGTAGAAAAATACGAAACAATCGGTGCGGAAGCATTTTATGCCGAGCTGAAAAAGCGCGATCCTGTTATGGCCGCGCGCTTCCATGTCAATCACAAGGCCCGCATTATTCGCGCTATGGAGGTTCTGGAAGCCACTGGCAAATCTCTATCCGACTGGCAAAAGCTGGAGCGTGAAGGCCCGCCCGAGCATTGGGATTTTGATATAGAAACCATTATCCCCGAACGCGAGACCCTCTATAACCGCTGTAATACACGGTTTTTACAAATGATCGAAGGCGGCGTTCTGGACGAAGTTGCGGAATTCTCAGAACGGCTGGATAGCGGCGAGGTAAAAGAAGGCGTGCCTGTAACGAAAGCCCTTGGCTTTAAACCCCTGCGCGCTTACCTGCGCGGAGAGATGGATCTAGAAGCCGCTATCGAGCAATCACAAATAGATACCCGCCATTACGCCAAACGCCAAACCACATGGTTCAGAAACCAGATTTAATACGGCAGAGTAATTCCCGCATCATAAAGTGATTGATTTTTCCGGGCGGGCATTTATAACCATAACAATGTTGGACAATGAAACATCCCCATCCTATAGCGCGCTGGATATTGCACGCCTTCTTATTCGCAACCCGGATGAAGTCGTGGATTTGCCGACTTATCAGAAAATCTGTGATGAATACTGCCAAAACCGTCCTCTGGAGGATTTGCCCCCTCATTTAAAGCAGAGCATTTTCTCGCTGGAAGCGGGCATACATGATTTATCTTATCTGGGCTTTGATGAGCGCCAGATCGAAACATTTTTAGAGGCTGCCAATGAGATTTTCCATGATGCAAAGCTGGATATGCATGCCGATAAATTCCATATCGCAACACGCGCAGAGCGCCTGCAACTTATCGGTTTTGTTTTGGCAGCCTTTCCCTATGGCCCGCCTTTAACAAAGAATGATTTCAATCTTCTGGCGCTTCCAACTTATACGCCGACAGATACATCCCACGACCTCACCAAAGCGACAAGACGGCTTTCTGCCAAATTGATGGAAAAAAGAGAAAGCAATCCCTATCTGTTTACACCTGTTATCCGTAAAACCGGTTCTATTATAGATGGCCCTTATTTTTCCGCCCTGTAATTTTATAAGCCACTTTTAAATAAAAATTACCCCGCAACGCACAAATATTATTAACTTTTGTAATATTATTATTTTATTTAAGTTTTTTGCGATTTTTTATTATTTATATATTGACCAAATAGGAATATTATTTCATATTGTAATCATACAAAGAAACAATAAAACGTTTCGAAAAAGGTCCGGTGATAAAACGCTAGATCAAACGAGTAGTAAATAGAGTGTGAAAGCGGCGCCAAAGGTAAAGCCATAAAGAGCCAGCCAAAAGTGCCAAAACAAAAATAACGTGACGCTGTGGAAGAGCCGGCATTAATCTCTCCAATCTCCTTAGTAAAGCGGCCTTCTTCCCAGCCACGTTTTTTTATTGCAGATGCGAAGAAAATAAGGAATAGTTGTTTCTATGACATTGTCCATAAATATTTCAGATGTTCTTAACCACGTGGTGCTAATCTTGAAAAAGGCGCTGCGCATGTAGGTAATATGCCCATTGTGAAATAAGCGCCCCGCTCCCTTTTCGATCGGGGTTTTTTATTGCCACCACAAAAGAAAAAAACGAAAAACGAAAGATAATCATGAGTACAACCGACGCCAAACGTAAAGCCAAGAAAACAAAACCGGCCGTGCCCGCACAAATGACGGGGGCGGAAATTGTCTTGCGGGCCTTAATCGAACAAGAGGTGGATACCATATTCGGATATCCGGGCGGGGCGGTTTTGCCGATTTATGACGAAATTTTTAAAAATCAGGATGCCATCCAGCATGTACTATGCCGCCATGAACAAGGTTGCGCCCATTCGGCCGAGGGCTATGCACGCTCATCGGGAAAGGTTGGCATTGCGCTTGTCACTTCAGGCCCTGGTGCAACAAATGCCGTAACAGGATTAACCGATGCTTTGATGGATTCCATTCCCATGGTCTGTATTACAGGGCAGGTTCCCACTTTTTTGATCGGAACCGATGCCTTTCAGGAAGCCGACACCACCGGGATTACACGCCCTTGCACAAAACACAATTATCTGGTTAAAGATGTCAACGAGTTGGCCGAAGTCATTCATGAAGCCTTCCACGTCGCGCAATCCGGCCGCCCCGGCCCTGTTGTGATTGATATTCCCAAAGACGTACAATTTGCCAAAGGCACATATAAGCCCAAGGATGAAAAAACTCTGGCCAAGGCGTATAATCCGAAAACGCGGCCAGATATGGATGCCATAGAGGCCGCCGTCGAATTGATCGCTCATGCGAAAAAGCCTGTCTTTTATACAGGCGGCGGGGTTATCAATGCGGGGCCGGAAGCCTCGAAACTCTTGCGCGAATTTGTACGCGAAACAGGAATTCCCATTACGTCCACTTTGATGGGCCTTGGGGCTTATCCCGCCAATGACAAACAATGGCTGGGGATGCTCGGGATGCACGGTACATTCGAAGCCAACTGGGCGATGCATGATTGCGATGTCATGATTAATATCGGCGCGCGCTTTGATGACCGCGTGACGGGGCGCATTGATAAATTCTCGCCGCATTCGGAAAAAATCCATGTCGATATTGACCCCTCTTCCATCAATAAAAATGTGAGCGTGGATATTCCCGTTGTCGCCGACGCGAAGCAAGCCTTGGAAGCCATGCTGCATGTCTGGCGCGAGCGAGGCCACAAACTCGATCAAAATGCGCTGCAATCATGGTGGCGAGAGATTGAAAGCTGGCGCGCGAAAAAATGCCTGGCGTATAAAAACTCCAAAACCATTATCAAGCCGCAATATGCTCTGGAAAAATTGCGTGATGCTTGCGAGAAAGATAGCCGCGAAACCTTTATCACCACAGAGGTCGGCCAGCACC
>JBKHDZ010000163.1:0-2990 GCA_046541095.1 Alphaproteobacteria bacterium | reverse complement strand
TGATGACGCAGAATAAGACAGCGATCTGTTTTTTCCTGATAATCCCACAACGTAATATTGGGCAGTTTATCGGCAATGCGGTAATCGGCTGCCAGCTGTTCACGCATTTTTCTAAAACCATCGCCTTTTTGAACGGCGCTGATCTGGGCGAAATCCACGTTATACATTTGGCTGAGGAATTGAAGTTCTTCGCTGTAATCATCCTCATCCATATTTTCGACTTTAAACATTCTTAAATCACGCATGGCTTGCGGAGAGAGGTAATTATGGATGAATGTTTCATCACTGCTCGAGAATACGGCATGTTTTACAACGGATAACCAGTCGGGTTCTCCTGCAAAATGGAACCATTCTTTATCTTCGTCGGTCGGATTTTTGCAAATGCGTTCGATTTCTTCTAAGACTTTAAAGCCGAGCGTATAGGGATTGAATTGCGCGCCCACAAATTGTTCTTGCGGGTTGCCATCTTCATCCACGACGATGCGGCCATGTTCATCGCGCGCCAGTTGCACGGCTGAGGGTTGATACAAAACGCCTTCGTTAATTTGTTTATATTCCTGATACATCGCCCAATCGATCAAACCAATATCACGCATGGTTGTCATGATGCGGTCATGGGTGAAAGTGGCCATGCCTTCGTTCAAAACCTTATCCATCATTTGCGGTTTGAAATATTGGGACAGGCGCGAAATGCTGCGCATGATATCGCGTTTCCAACCGGGCATATGCGGGGCGTGGTCGGCCATAAAGGCCAGAATATTTTTCTCGCCCTTGCGGGGGTGGCCGAGTTGTTTGGGTGACGGGTTTTTACCGTTTTCATTGGCCGCGCTGTTAAACTGGTCCTGACGCGGTTTATATAAATGCTGCGCCAATCTCTGCTCTTTTTGCTGACGCGCAATTTCGGACGGGCTTTTTGCTGGGCGTTTGGGCTCATCGGTTGTGTCGATGAATTTCATGGAGTGACAGAAATCGATAAAATCGGAGACTTCTTTCCAGCCATAGGTTTGTTCGCATTCCAGCACAAAATCGCGCAGGCGTTTATTTTCGGCAAGAATTGTGCTGGCATCGGCTTCATTCAAAAGAAAGTTATTTTTGAAAACCGTATTGTGACCATAAGAGGCATGCGCAATCACAATCATTTGTAATAAGGGCGAATTTGAATCCATGCAATAAGCAAGACAAGGATCGGAATTAATCACAATTTCATAAGCCAGATGTTTGGAGGCATCAAAATTGCGCTCTTCAATCATCCGCTTTTTACCAAAACTCCAATGCGGGTAGGTATCTGGCAAACCGATCGTGGTATAAGCATCCAGCATTTGATCGGGACGAATGATTTCAATCGTATTGGGAAACACATCCAGCTCGTATTTTTTCAAGGCAATGGTTTGAATAACCTGATCGGCCAAAGCCAGCCATGTTGTCGGAATATAAGGATTATCCTTATGCTCTTCCTTAACAGGCAAGGGATAATCATAATTATTTTCCTTATGCGCCTTGATCAGAAGATTCCAGCCATCTTCATAATGATCCAATAACTTGACCAGGTCTTGGTAATATTCCTGTTCTTCTTCGGGGCGTTCATAATGTGGTATCTGGCTCATAATATGATCCTGTTCTTTAATATTAACTGGGCGCCATGTCATTGGCAGGCGCCGGTTTGCCGCCGATGGGGAAGAATTTCTTAAAGGCTTCCAGCGCATCTACGGCTGATTGTAATCCCCATTCTGTGTAAATTTTTCCGGATTCACCGGCCATCGATTCATACATATTGTGCATTTCACTTGGCCCTCTGCGGCCCCAGCCGCGCGGATGTGCCACTTCAACATAATAATGCGCCTGTAAAAGCGGCAACAATTCATTCATCTTGGCCTGAAGCGCCATGTTATCATGGGGGGAATTATCTCCATCCGAGGCTTGCGCGCTGTAAATATTCCATTCACTGACGGGGTAGCGCTCGTTAATGATTTCCTGTGTTTTCTCCATGCATGTAGAAACGATCGTGCCGCCCGTTTCCGTGCCGTAAAAGAAATTCTGTTCATCGACTTCTTTGGCTTCAGTCGTGTGCGCGATGAAAACAATATCGACCTCGTCATATTTTTCATTGAGGAATTGCTTGAGAAGCCAGAAAAAGACTTTGGCGGTATTTTTTTCTTCCTGTCCCATAGATGCCGAAACATCCATTTGGCAAAACATTACGGCCTTGGCATTTGGTTTTGGAATATCATCATCATATTCATAAGTCAGATGTTCTTCGCGGAATTTATGGGTTTTCTTTTGTCCTTTTAATTGTTCTTCAAGGCGGTTTTCCAAAATAGACAAACGTTTTTGGTCGGCTTCATCAGCCACCAGATCGGAAAATCTGTCTTTCAAGGCTTCTACGCCGTCTTTAAAGGCCGCAAGTACATTTTTGGTATCTTTAACCTTGATGCTGTCATCCATATCGATAAAGGGTGCGCTCGCATCCAAGGCGGTTTGATTGCGCTCCAGATTTGATTTTCCTTTGGTTTCGATAGCCTCTAAGGAAGGTTCATTGGCATGTTTGGCGTAAATATTGAATTGCTCGGTTAAATTTTCGAAAACCCGGCGCTGTCCGGATTTGCCCAAAACAATGCTTTCCTCACGCCGCTTGGCATTGGTGCGCTCGGCATCCATACGGTGATCTGGGCCTTTATTTGTATAGCCGGAATGCTCGCGGTCCACAATTTGCGTTTGCGTGGCCTTTAATTTCGTCATATCCGGCAAAGAGCGGCCTTCAAAAAGAATATTAAGAAGCTCGGCTTCATTGACCCAGATAAAATCATCTTCGGCGTCCATATCATCGGGAGAGCCTTCCGGGCCGCCACCGCCGCCTCCACCACCTTTGGGGATCGGAATTGTATCGCCGACATCAAAGCTGGTGTTGCCGGGAAAAACGCCGGGCGTGGGCTTTGGTTTCAAATCAGGGCCGCTGACCAGTGTTCTGTTGCCGGGAAAAACACGCGTAAAAT
>JBKHDZ010000162.1:0-3224 GCA_046541095.1 Alphaproteobacteria bacterium | reverse complement strand
TATATCCCTTGGGGCTATGCGTGAAAATTTCAAAGCCGTCATCGGTCACAGCCAGAGAATGTTCGAATTGTGCCGATAGGCTACGGTCGCGTGTCACAGCCGTCCAGCCATCAGCCAGTATTTTCATACGCCAGTCGCCCGCATTTATCATGGGTTCAATGGTAAAAAACATGCCCGGCTCTAAAATTGTGCCTGTACCGGGTTCACCAAAATGCATGACGGAAGGCGGCTCATGGAATGTACGGCCAAGGCCGTGTCCGCAAAAATCGCGGACCACTGAAAATCTGTGGCTTTCGGCATAGCTTTGGATCGCATAGCCGACATCGCCCAGAGTATTACCGGGCTTGACGGCTTCAATTCCCTTCATCATGGAATCGTAAGTAACCTCGACCAGCTTTTTGGCCTTTACCGGCACTTTGTCGCCGACCAAGAACATACGGCTTGTATCCCCGTGCCAGCCATCCAATATAACCGTAACATCAATATTGATGATATCGCCGTCCTTCAGAACTGTTTCATCGGGGATGCCATGACAAATTATATGATTTTTTGAGGTGCAAATAGATTTGGGAAAGCCCTTGTAATTCAGCGGGGCAGGGGCGGCATTATTTTTCAGGATAAATTCATGGCATAGCCTGTCGAGTTCTTCGGTGGTAACACCCGGCACCACATGCTCTGTAATCATATCCAGCGTTTGTGCAGCCAGCTTTCCGGCTTTGCGCATACCATCGAAATCACTTTCGGTATGAAGTTCTATACCATCTCTGGATAATTTTGCCGCTGCATTTTGGTTCATTGTTAATATCTTTGTTTTATACTAAATTGTAATTCAAGATTATAAGACATAGCCTGAAACGATTGCTTTTTCAATCTTTGAAGGCAAATTTAGTCAAAGTAAGGATTGATAATCAGCCATGAAAAACGGTCAATATCATACGGCGGCGGTTATTGTTATCGGTAATGAAATACTCTCCGGCCGCACACAAGACATCAATACATCGTTCATCGCAGAAAAACTTACCGGGCGCGGCGTGCGTCTGGAAGAGGTGCGCGTTATTCCAGATGTGAAAGAAAAGATTGTTACCACCGTAAATGAAATGCGCGAGGCGCATGATTATGTGTTTACAACGGGGGGGATCGGCCCGACCCACGATGATATTACGGCAGAAAGTATTGCCGAAGCCTTTGGCGTGGAGATTGATGTTAATAATGATGCGTTTCGTATGCTGGAAAAACATTACGGGCTGGAAGAATTAACGCCGCCGCGCGCCAAAATGGCACGCATTCCCCATGGGGCCACTTTAATTCCCAACCCTGTGAGCGCGGCGCCCGGTTTTTGTCTGGACAATGTTTATGTTTTTGCAGGGGTGCCTCGTATTATGCAAGCGATGTTGGAGCATGTTCTTGATAATCTGGAGGGCGGGGACCCTGTTTTATCAGCCTCAATATCCTGTTCCCTGCCTGAAAGTGAAATGGCCGAAGATGTCGGCACATTACAGGAAAAATACCCTGACATAGAAATAGGCAGCTATCCACATTTTCGTGGTGGAATTTTAGGTCTAAGCATTGTGCTGCGCTCGCCCGATAAAGATATCTTGAAACAGGCCTCGGATGAATTGGTGGCGATTATTAAAGATCGAGGCGAAGACCCGCTGGTCAGTATGCAATTCGATTAATTCATTTTGCCGTTTTATGCATTGCAGTATATTTTATGCATTTATGAACTTGTGCAGAATGGATTCTTTCTTTAAGTAAGAATAAATATAAAAATTAAATTGTTGAACAGGACAATAAAGATAAATTCAATGCTTACTTCTGAATATAAAAGAAGGAAGCTATTGCATGGGAAATATTTGTAATCCGCACCATATGGCCGGATTGTGAATAACTGCTTATTGTTGCCGTCCTTATTTTTAGGAACGCTTTTTACGAAATCTTGTTGTTTTTCAGGAATAATTGTTGTAAAAAATTATTCATAATAAGAAAAACAAGAGAGCGGAGAGGCTATGCAAGACGGGCAATCAATAGAGCGCGAGTTAAGCTCGGTTAATTATCCAAATCATCAGGTTACAAGCGAAGCAGGGGAAATCCCCTTACAAATTATCGCTCATTTAAACAACCATTCAACAGAAAACGTTGCTTCTTTATTTGAAGATATATTGCATTTCTCTGAGTATTCTTATGAAGAACAAGAAAATATTTTAACTCAAAAAATACTGGACTTATCGCTGGAAGAGCGGGCCGATTTCGCAAAAGCCCGTCTTGTTTATAACCTTGTGCAAACGGCCATACCTGTCATTAAAAATATGGATGACCAAAAAAAGCCTGAAACAAATGGCTTTCATCTTCCGTCTATGATTGGGTTAGCAAAGGAGGCCGGATATAACGCTGAAGCGATGGAAAGCTTTTTAAATACTGTGCGTGTCTGGAAAAGCATTACGCCGCACCCGACCGAGCATCTCAATAAAGACGGGCGCGATTTATACCGCGAAATGATGGCTGCAGCCGATCTTCCTGAACAGGAGAGAGCAGCGCATATACAAAAAGTTACGCAAGAGCTTTTGAGCATTGATATAGCGCCCACCCGAAAAGCCACGATGATGGAAGAAACCAATGATGCTCTGGAACAGGCCGCAATACACAGGGAAGGCCTGCGAAAAGTTTACCGTGATATGCGCGATGCGCTGGATTATCATTACGGCGAGGATGGTCCCAACAAGCCCGATTTGCTCAGCCCGCGTATCCGCATGGATATGGGCCTGCGTATCTGGCATGCCGGCGATGCCGATGGAAAACCAAATGCGGATCGCTGGTCTTTAATGAGCACTATGGTATTGCTCGCCAAGGAAAGTGTGCAAGAGCATCTGGATGATATTAAAAAAGCTATTAATCTGGAGCTGGGCTATGAAGAAGATGAGTTCATAACATCTGAACATTTGTTTGACCGTGTGGAAGTGCTAGACTTTCCGCGTGTTTACCGCGATCGTATTCGTAGTGATATCAAATTGCTATCTACCACTCTTCATACTATCACCACTATTGAATCCCAATGCTTGCAAGAAGAAAGCCGGCCCGATTACGAGCAGGTAAAAGCACAATTTTCCCAGCTTCCTATCGGCTCGACGCAATCGCGGGAAATGTGCCGGGATTTGAATGATTTACAGCGGCAATTTACCGATCCGCGTGCTCGGGAAGTTTTGGAGGAATCTGTCTTTTTATTGCGT
>JBKHDZ010000161.1:0-3239 GCA_046541095.1 Alphaproteobacteria bacterium | reverse complement strand
CTGAAGACCAGCCCTGGCTGACAATCGCAAAAGCCCGCAAGCAAGATCTTGAAATTCTGCACAACATGAAAATGGGCTCACTAGAGCAAGCTGGCATTGACGATATTGGCGCGCTGGAATTCATGGCTGACCATAAAGACGAGGCCGAGCGCGTTTTAACCAGTCATCTGGCTTATCTCGACCAAAAGGAAAAAGATGTTCCGCCCCCAACTCCCGAACAATACCGCTTAATGGGCATCGACCCTGTCACAGGGGCGGCCTTGCCGTATATTCGTTATCACGTTAATCCGAAACGCACGCTGGAAATACAATGCGCCGATGGTATGGCAGCGCAGCCCCTCTCCAATGAATCAATCGGCGCCAAATTTATTGTTGTGGAATTGCCCAAGGATATTACGGCCCCAAAATTACAAAAGAAACTTGATAAATCCGGCAAAGACCTTGTAATGGCGGGGCTTTTATCGGGAGAGCGGAGGCTGGCCGCCAAGGCAAAAGTGCTCCCGCTTTGGGAGGAAAGCGCCGATAACTTTTATGATGATGAAATAACAGCCGCCAAAAAGCATTTCGAGGATAGCGGACTGGAATTCCCCGAAGATCGAAGCCGCCTTGCCATCATTAAAATGGAAGATAACCCCAAAATCGGCGGCATGCGCGGCGATGGTAAATATGTCGATCCCAATTTGCAGTCCATCCATGTTCCCTTCGACAAGGGGCGCAAATTATTTTTGGGCATGGTCAGCCGCAAGCTGGGAAGCTTACCCGAGCGCGTTACGGGCCTCATGCTGCGCAGCGATGATATCAAACAGCCTCTGGATACGGGCGCCATACGCCTGCGCGAAATGAATGAAGACGGCCTGACGGGCCGTGAAATCGAACACAGCGTCACGCGAATTTTGCCACTCAACATGAAAAAATTTATGCAGGCCTATCATCTTCTGGAAGAACAGGGCGCTGTGAATATAGAAGACTATGATTTAAAGTCATGCCGAGAAGCCGGATTTGATGACAAGGCCGAGATGGCCCAATATATAGGCGTTTTCAACGATCCGGCGCGCTATGGCTATGCCTCGCGCCTTGATATATACGATAGCGCCTTGGCGATGTTTACAAAACACCGCCACAAGGTTATGGAAGCGCCCGAAAAATACAATCTAACCATAATTGATCTTAAAAAATCTATCAAGGCTTCGGAGTTGCGCAATACAATGGCGTATTTTGATTTGTATAACCGTCCCAAAGCTTCAATAGCTCAATCGGCCACCAGCGAGAAAAAGCTGGCCAAGAATAAAGATGCTTATTTATATGGCGGCGCTTATGCCGGTCAGCATCCCGAATATGACGCGTAAGTCGCCCCTCTCTGCCAACAAAATATTCACAATAAACAATCAAATGCGCACAAATAAAAAACTTAGGCATATAATAAATTGTAATTAAAAATAATACTTTTTATTATCATTACACTTTATGAAGCATAAGAAAAATAAAAATTACTTTATTTAAAATTGTATTTTTATTTTTTTACTTATAAACAAAATATTTACTATGCCTATTACTAGATAGGTTCGGTTTTGATAAAATTTTATGTGTTTTTTACGTTTTTTTCTTGCAATGGTTTTTTAGATGACGTATAAAATAGATACACACCCTCTATTACCGCCGTTTGTCCGGAGTTACCAAAAGGTCCTCCGGACCTTTTTTTTTATCTGCGCTATGTTTATAGCCCATTTTGATAAGCGCCCACCAACAGACCACATATACAATTACGCTATGAAAAATTACCCCTACCCCCCTGCCTGAATAGGAAAACGAACTAAGTAGCCGAAAGAAAATTATACAATATCAAGGGCTTATAAGCGTGCAAAAATAGGAAATATGGCGATCCCGGCAGGACTTCTTTGCCGCCAAACCTTGCTTGAAACGGCAAAGTGGCAAACGCTAAAATCGCTCACGCTCTTTAAGCTTTTTGTCGAACCCCTATACTTCGAGGCTTCATCAAATTTAAAAAAGACAAACCCTCTCGGATTTGCCCTTTTTTAAATGGCGATCCCGGCAGGACTCGAACCTGCAACCCTCTGCTTAGAAGGCAGATGCTCTATCCGGTTGAGCTACGGGACCGAACAAATTCATAATACGCAAAGCCTTTGAGGAAATGCAAGCCTTACTTGGCAATGCACGGCTACTTTGCGGCGCTTTCATCCGCAGGGCGGTAGATAAAATTATCACCATAATTTCTGGGCTTAACGCGGCGCTGATGGGATGGAACAACCGTATAATCAAAGCCTTCTTTTTCGGCTCTTGCGACGGCCTGTTCTAAAGTTTCGAATTTAAGGGAAACCTGATTAAAAGTGTCTTCCGATGAAGTCCAGCCCATTAAAGGCTCGGGGCCGATTTTATGCGGGCGCTCATATTCAAGCACCCATTTATCGGTTTTACCGTGGCCGGATTGCATGGCTGTTTTACAGGGTTTATAGATTTTCGCTTTGATCATGGCCTTCATTCTTCTCTACCAGTAATATTTACCATTTAAAAATACGGCGGGCAAGCGCGCCCACCACCATACCCAGAATTAGATACGGGAAAATGTGGAAAATAAAGGCATGGCCAACCGTGTCCATCGGGCAGGTGAACCTTAAACCCAGATAGGCCAGAAATCCGGTCGATAAAAACACCATAAACGCCATAATATAAGGCAATGTTGTCGCGCCGCGATAGACCATCGCCATCAGCAAAGCCGCCGGAATGGCGGCCATGTAAAACCCGTCTGTAAAGCAATGATCCAGATGCAAGGCAGGCATCATCACTCCTTCGGCATAAGCTTTACACGCCAGCCAGATACAAAAATGAAAGACAAGCACGCAAGGCAGAGCAATCATCCATTTTTGCCCGCGCATATCGGGAATACTCATCCAAAGAGCCACAAAGGCCGAGGAAAGGATAATCAAAACCGCCGAGATAACTTCGAACAAAAAGGCAGCTTCACCCAAGCGCTCTGCTACATCATGGCGAAGTCCGGTAACGTAAACGCCATAGCCAACCCATACAAAGATGATCGCAAGAACAACAAGGCCCCGCCATAAAGGATGCGCAAAAGGTTTGGAGGGTTTTAAATCCCGCGATAAATTCTCGATCAGCTCTTCTGTACTGCGTTTGGTCATTTTTATCTGTGCACCTGAATTTTGTTTATCATAGCATGGATTGCATTTTCTTTTGCGCGCGGTGAGCCGAAACCTTCACGGCTG
>JBKHDZ010000160.1:0-3241 GCA_046541095.1 Alphaproteobacteria bacterium | reverse complement strand
CATATAGCGCATGCGAAAGCGTTCTATATCTGTTCCGAATTTATCGTTTACAGGCTCATTACGCCTATCTCTGATAACTGTCACGTTTCAGCTCCCTGTGTTCTAAATTTTTTTACGGTGCCGCATCTTTTTAAAAAATGCGGCACTCTTATTATTTTTTAAGAATAGCTGAGGTGATCCAGCATTCTGGCCACCATTGTTTCAGAATAGCCCTGTTCTTGCATATTCTCATGGAAACGTGAATACTGGCGCTTTTCTTCATCGCTGCGCAGATCGGTTTCCGATTTCGCTTTCAGAATATGCACGCGGCTGTCATGATCAATTTCGTGCTGCTTACGAATGGCCTTGGCAATCGGCTCATAGCTATCCCAGCGTACAATAAGATCATCTTGCTGATCGGCAGGCTTGCCCTGATTGCTTTTCACCTTTCTGGCAATTTCACTATTGATGCTGTTCACAGCACTCTTGCGGAATTCGGCTCCATGTTGAATGCCGGCGCGCTTTTCGAATTTATTCAAGTAATCTTCAATCTTAGCGCGGTTGATCGGCTCGCCAATCGGGCTCTTGATTTCCGTTTCATTCACCCATGCTTCTGCATAATGGATATATTCATCAAACATGCGCTGGCATGTGGCATCATCAGCATCAACGATTGCAGCATTAATCTTTTTATCCAGATCTTCGCGGTTGCGCTTTTGCAATGTATTGATATAGCCCAGATATTCTGTTTTCTCTTCGGCAGAGATATCTTCTTCATTGGCTTTGTTCACAAAATCACGCAAGGTTTCGAGAAGCAAAATAGTATCAGCCTCTACAATACCTTCATTGGCGCGCGCATTAAAGGTGCGCAGCATAACGCGCTCGGCATCGCGCAAGGTAAAGCCGTATAAGCCTTCTTCGGGGCTGGCTTTAGCACGCAATTCATGCAATTTGGGAACCTTTACGCCATCGGGCACTTCACCATTATGCACTTTGGCGCGAATGAATTTATCATAGGGCTCCAAAGCATTGTCTTTACCATCCATAAGGCGCGTGACCACGGAAAACTCTGCCAGAAGATCTAATGTTCCGGGCGCTTTTTTCTTATCTTCAAAGCGGCTTTTCTTCAAAAGCTTTTCGTAGATTTTCAGCTCTTCGCTCATGCGCAATGTGTAAGGAACATCGACAACTTCGATACGGTTACGGGCCGCATCACTGTCATTACCGGCTTTGAATTCTTTCCAGACAGGATCATTGGAAGTGATAATCACCAGCTGATCCATCGGCAGTGTACCCACACCATCTGTTCCGGCGAAATACCCAGTTGTTACACCTTCAAGGAATGTGTTCATCACAGCTGAATTGTTTCTGAAACCTTCACCCAAATGGAATACGCCGCCATGAGAGCGTGATAATGCGCCCGGGATATAGGCATCCGGATCGCCCGCACTCATTGTGGCTTCCCCTTCAGGATCAAGAGGATCTTCATCCCCGACCTTTGTCATGTCCACCTTACCGATCAGGGAATTGATGTCGGCAATTTTCTTGTCTTTGGGGTCCATCTTGAAAATACCCATTTGCTTATCGCGGGATGGATATACTTTTGCAACTTCAAAAGCCTCGTTAGGATCGCCGTTAGCGTAATCCAGACGCTTGGTTACCCAAGCTGAAGGAACAACGTTTTTCAAATAACGCTCTGGAATACCAAGCTCTTGCGTGGCAACGTCCTTCATTTCATCATTGGCAAGCAAAGCCAGTGGCGTATCATTGAACGGAGAAACCTTATGTGTTTTCTTACATTTCAAAAGATACATAGGCTGGGTTTCGGCCAGCTTTTCAAGAATTGTCGCGATTTCTGTTTTACCGCTTCCCACCGGGCCGCGCAGAACAAGCATTCCGTTACCGCCATTTTGCAGATAATTGGCAATCTGGGAAATGACGCTTTCGGCATCGTATAAATCTTTAAAAGGTTCGTAACGGGCAATTTTTTCATCGCCGTAAACAAGACGCTCTTGCTGGTTGGATTTGGACGTATCAACGATTTCCGGCTCGCCCAAAGCTTTTAATAAACGATCGGAGAAATTGGCATAGGCCAGAGAATCAGGATCATGGCAAAGCTGACTCCATGCATCCAGGCTCATAACCTCGTCTTTACGCGCGCCTTTTGTTTCTTTGTAACGTGAAAAAACGCTTTTATTCTCATTGGCGACGTCTGTTGTAGCAGCGTTTTGACCATTATCGGAAGCATTATTTGCTTCGTTTTTGCTCTCATTTTGAGAATCTTTTACACCAGTATTTTTAGCTTCATTAGCCATTTTTATCATCTCCCTGTGTGTGTTTTTTATTTTTGTATCCATAAAGTAAAATAAATATAGTGTCAATATTCCAATACAAATAAAAATTTACTTTACTAATATTAGAGCGCTTGCAAACTGTATTATAAAAAATATTCTATTCACTTTATATTTACCGTAAATACATGCAATTATTAATTTATTATTAAAAATAGATATATTAGAGAATTATATTTTGATATAATTTATGCATAGTTTGGACATAATGAAGCATTATCAGTGGATTGGAGATATTCTGGAAAAGGATATAAAGTTGGCTGGAAAATGTGAATTTGAATAATTTATGCAAAAAGAATTTTCCCGAAATTTGTTCGATTATATCGTGAAAAAGCCGTGGATTGATTCCAAAGCCTTCAAATTTTCTTGCCAGGGCGCATCTATATTTCAAAATTATGACCACGAAAAGGCTCTGAAAACACATGGCGGGAAATGTTCGAATTGAGCGCATTATGACTCTGGACTTTGCGAGCCTGTTTGCTTACAAATATGATTCATTCAAACTTATTTTTTGCAGGTATTTAAGGGCTATGAAAAAAACAGCTTTACACCAGTGGCATTTAGACGCACAAGCCAAGATGGGTGAATTCGCCGGATATGATATGCCATTATATTATCCGCCGGGTGTCATTAAAGAGCATGAGTGGGTGCGCTCGAATGCGGGTATATTCGATGTATCGCATATGGGGCAGATTACTCTGCGCGGTGAAGGGGTTGCCGAATTTTTAGAACAGCTGACCCCTTCTGCTTTTCAGCCCAAAAAACATGGCCGCGCCCAATATACGGTCTTATTAAACGAAGAGGGCGGAATTATTGATGATCTCATTATTACCCGCGTTTCGGATAATGAATTCTTCGCCGTTATCAATGCGGGTTGCAAGGAAAAAGATATTGCCTGGATTGAAAGCCGG
>JBKHDZ010000159.1:0-3264 GCA_046541095.1 Alphaproteobacteria bacterium | reverse complement strand
TGCCCGATTGAAAAAAGAGGGGCTTGTCAATGCGCAGCCCTACAGGTCGTTATTTTTGACCGAAGAAGGTCTAGAACTCGCCAAAACCTGTAAAAAACGCCATGAAATTGTTGTGAAGTTTTTAAGAGCTATTGGTGTGAGCGAACGCATCGCCGAAATGGATGCAGAAGGTATCGAGCATCATGTGAGCAAAGAAACGCTTAATGCTTTTGAGAAGTTTATAAATTCGAATAAAAGTGCTTAATTAAGGCCGCTTATGCAATTTCATGCAAATGTACTCTGCGGCCGCCATTGCGCTTTAATATATCAAGCGCTATTGTTTCACGGCGAGGGCCGCCAGTGCGGACAAATAGCAATAATCCGCCATTTTGAATTTGTTTTTTCAGGGGTTTCATCAAGATTTTTGAAAGCACAAAGGCTAGTATCGCCCCCAGTAAAGCGCCGAATAAAGAGCCGGCGAAAAGAGCAGTTAATAACGTAGCATTGGGGGCGGGATTAACCAAAAGAACGGCAGCGCAGCCAAAAATATAGGCTGGCACGGCAATCATAAAGCCAAGGCCAATCATTTTTTCCTCATAGCGCAAGGGAGATTTTCTGTTCAAATTGGGGTTTTCAGCCATATGATTTATATCTGTGGCAGGCTTGGCCCCTTTTCTCGATACATAATAGCTGATATCTTGTCGCGCAAATTCTGATGATTCAAGGTCTTCTACGGCGGCGTCTAATTCATCGACGCTTTTGAAAATTCCAACGGCTTCTTTTACTAACTCGTTATTATTTTCAGAAAAATTCATAAATACCTCCTTTAAGCCTATAAATATAGTGCGCCAGGAGAGTCAGGCAAGGGCTGGCGGCTTAAAATTATGAATTATAATAACGGGATCATTTACAAAAATGGCGGGCAGACAGGGATTCGAACCCTGGAAGGGCTATAAACCCTTGCCGGTTTTCAAGACCGGTGCATTCAACCACTCTGCCATCTGCCCGCATATATGTCGTGCGAAAAAGCCTATGGACAAATTACGCCGATAAGTCTTTCGCGCTTCATTTTTTATACGGAGTTGGCTATCTCTGTCTAGTGGAAATTTCGAAAAAACAAAACTTTGCAGGATTTTAAAAATTCCAGGCGTTATTTATTTTTAAATGCACCTTTTACGGAGAGAAGCATGAAAATTTTAATTTTATTGATCTTATGGCTGTTTTTGGGGGCTGCCCCTGTTCAGGCCGCAGAGCAGGATTTTCAGTCATGGCTGCAAGATGTGCGTGCCGAAGCTGCTTCTGAAGGTGTCTCAGCAAATATTCTGGATCGTGCATTGAGCGGTATTTCTCCTATCGAGCGTGTCATTGAACTGGATCGCAAGCAACCCGAGGGGACGATGACTTTTGCGCAGTATAAAAGCCGCGTTATTTCCGACGCCCGTATCGCACAAGGGCGCAAGATGTACCGCCGCTACCGCGATGAGCTTGAAGTGGCCGCGCAAAAATATGGCGTGCCCGCCCATTATATTGTTGCTCTTTGGGGGATTGAAACCTCTTACGGGAATAATACTGGCGGTTTTAAGGTTATTCCTGCTTTGGCCACGCTGGCCTATGATGGACGCCGGAGTGAGTTTTTCCGAAGTGAATTGATAAATGCCTTGAAAATTCTTGAAGCGGGGCATATCGCCCCTGAAGAAATGAAAGGCTCCTGGGCCGGAGCTATGGGGCAGAATCAATTCATGCCCTCCAGTTTTAATGCCTATGCGGTTGATGGCAATAATGACGGGCGCCGTGACATATGGACCAGCCTGCCGGATGTGTTTGCATCCAGTGCCAATTATTTAAGCCGCCATGGCTGGAAAGAAGACCTGCGTTGGGGGCGGCGTGTGAAATTACCTGCAGGCTTTTCGGAAAATTTGATTGGGCTGGATGTTACCAGATCTTTGGGGGAGTGGAGTGCGCTTGGGGTGCGTCTTCCTTCCGGCGGCAATATTCCGACAAGCCCGAATTTGCAGGCTTCCATCGTGGCGCCAGATGGTTTGAGCGGTCCTGCTTTTCTGGCTTATGATAATTACCGCGTTATAATGCGCTGGAATAAATCAACATATTTTGCAACCTCCGTTGGCTTGTTGGCCGATGCGATAGCGCAATAAGTGTAATAAATAAGAGGAATTATGCGGCTTTCAATCTTAAGTGCAATCGGTGCAATTTTACTTCTTGGCGGGTGTGCCGAGGCCGAACTTGCGGCGCATGTTACCAAACAATTACCCGGTAAGACGCCCAAAACCCAAGGCTATTTCAAGGTTGGAAATCCTTATAAAGTCATGGGAAAATGGTACCGCCCGCAAGAAAGCTATACCCATAGTGAAACAGGGATTGCATCCTGGTATGGCCCGAATTTTCACGGCAAGCCTACGGCCAACGGTGAAATATTCGATCAATATGAATTAACGGCTGCGCATCGCACGTTACAGATGCCATCTTTGGTTCGCGTTACAAATCTTGAAAACGGGCGCTCTATTGTTTTGCGCGTAAATGACCGTGGGCCGTTTTCCAGAGGGCGCATAATCGATGTATCCAAGCGTGGCGCCGAATTGCTGGGTTTTAAGAATCAGGGGACCGCAAAAGTACGCGTGCAGGTTCTGGCCGAAGAAAGCATGTCGATTGCCGAGGCTGCCAAGCGCGGTGAAGATACATCTGGTATAGAAGTTGCCATGAATGAGCGTCCTTATGGTAGGGTGCAGCCAGCATCCACAACTGCCAGAACCAAACCCGCTACGCCTTCGCATATAGACAAAACAGATATGAAGCCGCCTGCCTCTATTCCGGGGCATAATATCGACGGTAAATTTTATCCGGACCCTGTTGTGAAAACCGTGCCGGTTGCGCCGACCAATATCTTTGTGCAGGCGGGCTCTTTTACCAATCAGGCCAATGCGAACGCTTTGGCTGCCAGATTATCCGCCCATGGTCAGGCAAATGTTTACCCCGCTATCGTTAATGGCCGCCAGTTCTTCCGCGTACGGTTTCCGGCCGCCAATGTCGCCACAGCCGATGGTATTCTTGAAAGGCTTGCCAGAGCAGGAAATCCGGATGCTATTATCGTGGTTGAATAACGCGGGCATACCTGTTTAAACTGCCTTTTATAAATATTCTTAAACAGAGGAAATAATTATGCGTCTGATTTTGTTTATGCTCCTGTCTTTTGTGTTGGCTATTCCTGTCTATGCCGAAACTTTGCAGACATCGGCAAAGCAGGCAATTATTATTGATTATGACACCGGC
>JBKHDZ010000158.1:0-3308 GCA_046541095.1 Alphaproteobacteria bacterium | reverse complement strand
CCATGGAAAGCCGTGGACGCCGATGTGCTTTTCCCTCTTTATAAAGAAGCTTTGGATAACGAACTATATAAGCATACGCGCGATATATCCTCGAGCAGCTTTGATGCTATTGAAAAAGCGTTACTCAAAGGGCTGGCAAAAAACATTTTCGTTCCTGACACTTTGGCCGGTTATTTTGATGCCGAAAAAGAGGATGCTTTAAGAGAAAAAATCATTGCCTATGCGAAAGAAAAACTGGGACAAATTGAAACCAAACCTGATGGTAAAAATGTTGTTTTTCCGGGCCGGGTTGGCCGCGCCATAGCTCGCGGAACATTGGCAGGCGGTGCAAATAACATTCAAGACTGGTTACGCCACGGGAACAATTTGCGCATGTCTGGCGGGGAAGAGCAAAAACTCGGCTTTGCACGAATGTTTTTACAAATTGACGAGGTTGGCTTATTCCTGCTTGATGAGGTCACAGCAGCATTAAAACAGGATACGGCCGATCAGCTTTTTTCAACTTTGATTGAGAAAGCAGGAGATACGCCCATGATTGGCATCATTCACAACAATGCCTTGCTGAAACATTTTACGCATCATTTGGAATTGGACGATAACAGGACAATCACTTTTACCAAGCTAGACGAACAAAATATCGCGAATGAGCAAAATATTGGTCCTGATGTTGGATAAACAAGAATTAAAGTGTCATAACAGGCTGAAAAACAAGTCGAAATATTATTATTTGAATAAACCATAAAATTGTCCTATGGTGTCATAAAATAAAATAACAGGGAATAAAAAGTGCTAAACCGCAGGCAAATGTTGTTCGGGTCCGGCGCCGCTTTATTGGGAGCGGGCGCGCTTTTTAATACCTCTGCTTTGGCCGATACAGGATCTGGGGAACAACGATCCCCTTTCCATCTTGTGAACCCGCCGAAAGTTCCCTATAAGCATCCAAAGTATGCGACCTCCAGCCGCGAAGATGTGGGATTGGCAATGGTTTGCGCCATTGATATCAGCGGTTCAATCAGTAGCCCAACAGGAGAATACCGTACACAAATTGAAGTTTTGGGCGAAGCCATTGCATCGGATGATATCCGTCAGGCTGTATTCATGCCGGGCGGACCGGGCTCTTTGGCTCTATGCGTGATTGATTATAGCGATCGTTCTGAATTGAAAATTCCCTGGGTGGATTTTCGTGAAGATGATCCGGCAAAATTCCGCCTTCTTGGCGATGAAATTTCTAAAATACAAAGACGCACAACAGGAGGCACAACCCATGAAGCCGCCTTGCAAAATGCTGCGCTTTGTTTTGAAAATCTGGCGCCGTGGCAAGCCGATAACAAGAGCGTCAATATCATGACCGATGGCACAAGTTCAGGCCCCGGCTTGTTATCCTGGCGCCGCACTCTGGCCGAACGTTACGGAGCCACAATTTATGCGTTGGTCACCGAAAGTAATAATTCCAGTACTCTTAATCCATGGGCGCGCAATAATTTAATTACACCGCCCAATACTTATACCAGTTCAAGAGGGCGTCCGCTTCCAGCCGGATTTGTTCACACTGTTGCCACGGAACAACAAACGCAAACCTCGAATAATAACAATAATGCTACAGGAACAGCTGCCTATCAGGGGCAGGTGCGCCTTGCCATTCGCCGCCAGATTATCCTGCAGACAGCCGGATTGCATATTGATAATTACACGCGCTTTGCCAGTCTTGAAGAGCTGGATGCAGCCGAAAATCCTTATGATTTTCTGGCCAATGACCGCCGCTTTGCCGCATTAAGAGGATCCGACCACTCTTTTCATTCCAACCCCGTTATAACGATTTAAGGGGGATTGAATGACAGAGCACACAGATCAGGACATTATAAATCTTCACACCGAATTGAATAACGCCATTGCTACAAGACAATGGTCCACAATTCGGCAAAGAACCCTGCCAATGATTGCGCGCCCCGTTGTTTTGGGTGCCAGCCTTTTCGCTGGGCTTGCAGGTCTGTGGGAGCATCTTGAACCCATGGCACAAAAATTCGGCGTTATGGGGGCGGCTGGTGCTTTGGCGGCCGGAACCGCGGCTTCGTTAATAGCACCCTTATTCAACAAAGAATCCTCGCCCATCGTCACCCCAAAAGATGCCGTGCGCATGATTGACCAAGATATCAATCATGTAAGTAAACCTACCCAAACACTGAGAGGGAAAATTGCACGCCATAGCGCCTCTGGCGCCGAGCAGATGTGGAATCTCGAGCTTAAAAGAATTTGGAAAGAATGGTCGGGCCCTATCACCAACCAGAAAAAAGAGCTGGGCCATTCCCCCTATTATACGCAAAACACCGCGCGCACTGTATTGCATAGCGGCGCTATAGCCGCCGCCGTATCTGCGGCCCTTTTAACCAATGTGGATATAGATGATTTTAAACAGGCCTGGCAATATGAAACGCCGCCGCCACCTTTGGAATATAGTGCATGGGTTACACCGCCCGAAGGTGTGAGCGTTGCTCCGCTCTATCAGGATAGTATGTTGCAAAATGCTTTGGAAGAGGGCCAAAATGATTCCCTGCCCGTGCATGAAGGAAGCGTCTTTTCCATTATCACCCATGACCGTGCCGGTGAAATCACCGTCAATGGCGATGCTATAAATTACGAGGGTTTTAACGAAGAGGACAATACCAATAATCCGCGCGCAGAAGCCGAGGAATTCTCCTATTCCATTCCTTTAGATGCCGGAAATGTCAATATTTCCATTGAAGGGGATAATTTTACATTCGTTGTAACCCCTGATGAAAATCCAAGCATTGATATTTTATCCGTTCAACCCGATGCGGAATCGCCCAATAATCTGGTGATCGAATATATCATAGAAGATGATTATGGTGCATCAAGTGCCGATGTTACAATCGTTATTAAAGATGACGACGGCAATATCATTAAACCCTTGGTACCATCTTTGGAAATACCACCTATACCTATTCCCCATAGTGATCGGCCCGACGGCCCTTAATTGTCTTGCAAAGATAATTTTTTGAAATCTCCCAAAGGCCGAAGAAAAGCAAGTTTTTCAGCTAAATGTTGTAATTTATTTTAAAGTGATACGGCTTTAAGGTTCAGGCGTATTTTCCAGCCCATCCAGAAGATCTTCCAGATACTCGCTTCCTTCACCGCCCTGATCAATACGCTCGCGAATGCGGTCACGCACGCCGCGTATGGAATTATCATTTTCACCGGGATTCAGGCCAAAAATATCATTCGGATTGGCGGATTCCTGCAAGCGCCCATCATTATCAACGGTATTGCCTAATCCAGGCGGCCTAGCCGCA
>JBKHDZ010000157.1:0-3400 GCA_046541095.1 Alphaproteobacteria bacterium | reverse complement strand
AACGAGGTGATTTGATCCTGCAAAACAGTTTCAAAGCCTGCCGACAAAAGCTCGCTTATATTGGGTATTGTCATTTCCGGCAAAAACCGGCTGATTAAATCGTTAATATCCAGGGCCATAATATCGGCCAGCTGTTGATCCAGTAAATTTTGTAAATCTGCAGCAATATCCAATTGCATATTCGCAATCTCGATATTCATTAAATCCTGGATCATGGTGTTCACAAGCCCCTCGAAGCCAGCGACGTTATCCAGCAAATCCTGCCCTGCCGCAGTGCCCAGCAAAGCTTGCGCATCGGCCGCATTGCCCGAAGCCAGTAAATTCACAATTTCATTTTGAATATCACCGGTGGTTGCATTGGGATCGAGCCCAAAAGCCCCCGGCGTTAAGATACCCGTACTCAGCACAATACCGCTATCGGGGAGGTCAAAAGGGTTGGTTCCTATACATTCACCGATATTAAAAGGAACGCATGTTGCATAAGCCTTACCGGGCGAAAAAAATGTAATTGCCCCAAATACAAGTGTTAAAATTGTCAAAATACGATTTTTAAAAAACATAGCCCTTCTCCCGAATATACCATACTATAATAGCATCCATCCGGTTAAAATTTATTTAAAATTTTACGTAATATTATTTCAATGTGTGCGCAAACTGGCTGCATTGCGCCCGAGGGTACTTTGGACAAAAGGAGAGTTTTTGACGATATTGATCAGACGGTCCCTTGAAAACGGCTTTTTCAAAAAGTTATTGGCGCCCACTTCAGCGGATTTGACAATATTGTCTTTCACCGTATCCACGCTCAACATCACGGCATAGACATTAGGGTCAATAATTTTCAAACTTTCCAATACCTGATGGCCGTTTAAACCGGGAAGATGAATATCTATAAAGACAATATCTGGCGCATTTTCAATATAGGTCAGAATACCCTCCTCACCATTCCTGTTTAAAACCATATCATATTCGCGGTTTAGAATATTGCTTGTATAGCTGGCTGTAAAACGGTCATCCTCAATCACCTGCACAAGCGGATAATCCCGTTTTTCGCGGCGGATGGATAAACTGGATATTTTGTTTCTATCCGACATCGCGCGATAAGCCTGCATGGCTTTGGCACTGATAATCTTCTGATCTGCCAGTTTTTGATAGGAATATAACTCATGCTCTAAAAGGGCAAAATCGGACATATTTTCCGGCAATTCTGCTGCAATTTTCTGATATATTTTTTGAAATAATGCTTTGCTATCGGATGATTTCAAAGGCATGAGAACCACGATATCGTTATCCTCAAAAAGATAAGCAATACTTTTATGCAGCTTTTCACCATAGCTTTGGATGGAATCAAACACCTCTTGCGCTTTTTGGCGCTCTACACTCATGGTTTTGTTAATGGCCGCGGGCTGTTTTATCACCACTTTGTGCGGCATGTTTTTTGAAAGCGAAAAATACAGCCCCGCCCATCCGGCAGGCGCTTTCTTGATCTTTTGCAACGTTGTTAAAAAATGATGTTCCGCACTGGTTTTAATTACTTCCATAGCTGTGGCTCATTTTCCCTTACTTCATTCCCTGTTTTCAATTTTATAGAAATACAATTAAGAAGCGGTTTAAATTTACTCGGATTTTATCTAAAGCTGCAAAGACCAGGCAATTTCGCTTTCACCGAGGCCCAACGGAAGCGGCGTGATTGAACCATCTTTGGTTTTGATTTCATGAATTTTTTGCCGTGTTTTTTCAAGTGTGAAATATTTATTGGGCACAGGAAGGCCATAGAAATTCGCGCCATTCTCACATAAAAAACGGATGAAGATTTCTTGCGCTATCTGATCGCTTAAATCAAGACCCGCCTCTTCAAAGCCTTGGGCGTAGAGCTGCGGGGCTATACCGCCTGTAAAACATCCGGCGGCGCAACCACAAGCGGTGGCTTTATGCGTATGCGCAGCACTATCTGTTCCGGCAAAAAATTTCGTATTATCCATCGCTGTAATCGCATCGCGTATCGCCTGCCTGTCTTCTTCGAATTTCAAGAGCGGCAGGCAATATAAATGGTATTTCAGCCCCTGTAACAAATGTCCGACCGTATAAAGAATATGTTGCGGGGTTACACTGGCCGCAATCGTATCGCCAGCATTCTGCACCAGATCGACTGCCACTTTTGTTGTTATATGTTCGCAGACAATTTTAAGAGCCGGCACTTTTTCGATAATTTTAGGAACGCGCTCGGCATAAAAGATTTCTTCCGCATTTTCACCGCGCGCAAAATAACGCTCGGCCGATAAATGATGTTCTTCGCCGTGAATACATAACACAACATCATTGGCGGCCATGGCTTTCAAAACATCGCCCTTCAGGAATTCTTCCATGGGGTAACCAAAATCCGCCCCCGTTGTTCCGTGCGGCGGATAATATTTACAAGCCTTAAGCAAACCCGCCTTGGCGCCTTCTTCTATCATCTGCGGGGTCGTATCTTTGGTCAGATAAAGTGGCGTAATGAGATGATCGAACTTATCCCCACCCGCGTCCATAATCATCGCGCGGTATTCTTCTATGCTCCAATAAGGCAAATCATCTTCTTTAAACACTTTGGCTACAGGCGGCTTGGTATTGGGCATTGCCAAAACACCCGCACAGCCCATATCAAGTTGCGATTGGATAATCGGCTTCAAAAGGTTTTCCTGACGCAAATGGGTGTGGAGATCATACCAGAAAGGCACTTGAAAAGAGGTCATGGCGGTTTTTCCTATCGCTTTTGTTCTCCATAACTTATCATGCAGGTATGAACTGGCAAGACCTTCTCAACCCCGCAATCCAGAATTTCATCAAAACCCATAAAAACGCCGATGTAAAAGAATTGGCGCTTAAAAAGCCGCCCCATGAAGACTGGAATTACCCGCTCATCCTAGACCAGATTAAGGCGCACCGGAAAATCGGTAAAATTCCTCCCTTTGATAAAGAAGGCATAATTCTTCCTTCCGCAGATTTAATCGAACAAGCCTCCTCCTGGGCGTGCGCACAGTATAAAGCCGGCTTATATGAAGGTGATTTATTTATCGATCTTGCGGCCGGAAGCGGCGCGGATACGTTTGCGTTTTCAAAAAAATTCAAACGCGGTGTAGCGGTGGAAAAAGATAAGATAAGTGCGGATATACTGGCGCATAATCTGGACGTATTGAACACCTCGCATATAACAATTTACAATCAGCCTGCTGAAAATTTTGTAACCGATATGCCTAAAGCAAATCTGGTTTATTGCGATCCCCAACGCCGCAATACCCAAAAACGCGGTATATATGATCTCTCGAAATGCTCCCCGGATATTCCGAGCCTTTTAAAAGTCCTAAAAGCACAAAAAGTTCTGATTAAAACCTCGCCCGTTTTGGATATTCACAAAACCGTGCAC
>JBKHDZ010000156.1:0-3694 GCA_046541095.1 Alphaproteobacteria bacterium | reverse complement strand
ACAGCGCCGAAGGCGCCAGCCGTCAATTCCAGAAAATCACGGCGGCCCTTGTCGCCACCACCATTTGTTTTATTTGCTTTTGCTGTTGCCATGTTCAGGGTATCTTGTCTTTTAGAAGTATTTTTGAGAGTGTATTACAGAATTCTTATTCTCTAATCAAGAACCAATATTGTAAACCCTCAAATATTTTATATACAACGCTTATTAGAAATTTACAGCCAATAATACGCCATTTCGCGGGTTATGAACCTTTTTCAATAAACTTGCTTGCAAGCCTGTCTTTGTTTTTATAAAAGCTATTTTATGAGAATTGCACTCTTCCAGCCCGATATTCCGCAGAATTTAGGCGCCATGATGCGCCTTTGCGCCTGCCTTGATATTCCTCTTGAAATTATCGAGCCTTGCGGCTTTGTCTGGAACAAAAAGAAAATCGAGCAATCCGCACTTGATTATTATCAATCCGTAAAACTTACAAAACATATATCGTGGGAGGCATTCACCATGGAATATTCGGATAGCAGGATTATCTTGATGACAACAAAAGCCTCTGTGCCCTATACGCAATTTGATTTTCGTAAAACTGATATATTGCTGGCAGGTCGTGAAAGCGCTGGCGCACCTGATTACGTGCATGAACAATCACAAGGCCGCGTTCTTATTCCCATGGAAAACAACCAGCGATCTTTAAATATTGTCAATGCTACGGCCATGATTGCCGGAGAAGCACTAAGACAAACCAGATGGAGTTTATAAAATGAGCCAGAATGCCGCCCTTAAAAATGAAAGCGCCCCTTGGGAAGACAATAAAGATAAGGCTTCACAGTGGTTTCGCACCTTGCGCGATCAAATCTGCACCGAATTTGAAACACTGGAAGACGAATTGAGCGAGGGGCCGCAAAAAGATCTGCCCGCAGGACGTTTCGAGCGCAAACCATGGGAGCGCGAAAACACAGGAAAGCCCAATGAATCAGGCAGTATCCTTCATGGCGGGGGTGAAATATCGCTGATGCGCGGGCGTGTTTTTGAAAAGGTCGGCGTCAATATTTCTACCGTTCACGGCACATTTTCCGAAGAATTTCGTAAAGCCATCCCCGGCGGCGAGGAAAGCGGCGGCGAATTCTGGGCCAGCGGCGTTTCCCTTGTTGCCCATATGCACTCCCCGCTTGTTCCGGCTGTGCATATGAATACGCGCATGATCGTAACCTCTAAAGGCTGGTTTGGCGGCGGGGCCGATTTAAACCCCATGTTTGAAGATGAAGAAGACACAGCCGCCTTTCACGGGGCGTTTAAGGAATGCTGTGATCGCCATGATCCTGAATATTATCCCAAATTCAAACAATGGTGCGATGAATATTTCTTTATCAAGCATCGCAATATGGCGCGCGGCGTTGGCGGCATTTTCTATGATTATCTGGATAACAATGACTGGGAAGGAGATTTTGCCTATACGCAAGATGTGGGAAGAACCTTCAAAGAAATCTACCCGCAACTCGTACGCAAATCCATGCACAAACCATGGACTGCAGAGCAACGTGAACATCAACTGGTCAAGCGCGGTTATTATGCCGAATACAATCTGGTGTATGACCGCGGCACACAATTCGGCCTGAAAACAGGTGGCAATACAGAAGCCATTCTGATGTCCCTGCCGCCTGAAGCAAAATGGCCATAAGAAATATACGGTTTTCAGGGCATTTTTTTCTTGCAAAAAAGCCCCGCCTTTTTGTACATTAGGGAAAATAAATTTACCACGGAGAACCACATATGCACTACCCCACTTTTGAAAAAGGCGAGGCCTTGCACGCCGATACGAAGTTTAAAAAACACGCCCATCTTTTCAACGTTGTTGCAGTTAATGAAGATGGCCAGGCCAAAACGCTGGAATTAGGGCCGGATCAAATCGGCCTGTCACAAGGGTTAAACGATGCCACCATCCTGACGGGAGCATCGAGCGCACGGGCAGGCAAGCGTGATAATACAATCGATCTTAGCTACGGATACCGCCCGACATCACCATACTATGATGCAAGCCGGGATTTCGATTAGTTCCATCACCTTTTAAAATAATCACACCCTTGAAAAGCCCTGCTTTGCCGGGCTTTTTTTGCATTTATACAAAAATCAATACCACTTTAATACATTATTTTAATTTCTCTTTAAACAAAGCCAGATAAGCACCGAGAATATAATTGTATTTCACGCGTAAGAGGCGTATCTCATGCAGCCCTGTTCAACAACTTAAATAATATGGAGATACGAAACATGACACAAACACCAAACCCGATTGCTTTGGCACACGCTTTTGCCGATGCCGCCATTTTCGCTGAAATGCGCCCCGGCACAGCCAATCAATATGATTGCGCTTTACAGGAAGATGAACGCGTTGTCCGTCTGGGCGAGCTTTACGCCAGCGAAGTTCTAGGCACTCTGGGATATGAAGCACGTCTGGAAATGAAAGAACTGGAAGACAGTCTTACAAACGAGATGTAATCCTTACACAGCTTTCAAAAGCGTTTCTTTTTCTTCTTGAAAACCGCTTTTGATCCATTGCTCTTCCAAACGCGAAAGAGCTTGACCTAAAGCGGGGCCGGGTTTCAATCCGGCCTTTTTTAGATCCTCCCCCGATATAGGAAAATCAGGAACATCCCAGCTTTGTATAATCTCCAGCGCCTTGGGGGCATAGCCATTCATAACACGGTCCAGCACCAGCTCTATCATTAAGGCTTGCGCCGCCGGAACGCGGCCATATTTATAAACAGCCACTTTGACCGCCTGATCTTTATCCAGATCAGGCAGTTGCAAAATCTGATCAATAGCTTGAATATCTTTCAGGAACACTTTGGGAATTAATAATAATTCCAGTATATTACGCAAATGCTCTTTATCCAGATTGGCCAGCACATATAAGCGCGATGACAGCGCAATTAAGCCGTAGCGCTTTTGAAAATTACAAAAATCCCGAAACAGGATCATTTGATTTTCCGAAACAAAAAATTCGGATAAGATATTGTTTTCAAACATTAAAATGAGCGTTTCTTGTGCGTTATCAGTCATCAGGATTTTTAAAAATTCCTGGGTTATACGCTCAGCAGATAGCTTGCGAATATTTTGCGCCCCGTCTTTACATGCTTTAAGCGCTACCGCATCAGCTTTCCCAACACCATAAAGCGCATGAAAGCGAAAAAAACGCAGTATGCGCAAGTAATCCTCCTCAATGCGCTTTGCCGCTTCCCCCACAAAGGCCACGCGCCCTTTTTTCAAATCCACGTACCCTTGCTCCAGCGGATCGTAAACCTGCCCGTTAATATCGGCAAGCAAGGTGTTCATGGTGAAATCACGCCGCCGCGCATCTTCAAGCCAGTCATCGGTGTAAGCCACACTGGCATGACGCCCGTCTGTTTGCACATCTTTGCGCAAGGTTGTAATCTCGAAGGCGCGACCGTCTATAACGGCAGTAACAGTGCCATGATCCAGCCCGGTCGGTATAACCTTCACCCCTTTTTGCTCGAGAATTTCCACGACCTCCTGCGGTGTCATTATGGTGGCCATATCAATATCCTCAACAGCCAGCCCCAAAATGGAATTTCGCACGCAACCGCCAACAAAAAGGCTTTTTTTATTCCGGCCATCATTCAGCAAGCCATAGATTTTCAAAACTGAGGGATTTTCAAGCCAATCTTGATTTTCAAGCCTA
>JBKHDZ010000155.1:0-3741 GCA_046541095.1 Alphaproteobacteria bacterium | reverse complement strand
CGAAAGCAAAGGTTGGGGAGATACGAAACTATCCAGCCTTGTTCGCCTTTACGAGAGCAGTAATCACAATTTGCATTTAAATCTGGGTCTTAGCCTGCCCACAGGAGCCATTGATAAAAGCGGTCAAGTGCTGGCACCCAATGGCATGCGCCCCGTTTTGAGATTGCCTTATGCCATGCAACTGGGCACGGGGACATATGATTTTTTGCCGGGACTGACCTATACAGGCCAGCGCGGTGATTGGAACTGGGGCGCGCAATATAATGGCGAGCTTCGTCTTGAAGATGACAATGACGAGGGTTATAGCCACGGGGATAAACATGTCCTCAATATTTGGGGCGGCTATCAATGGAACCCGATACTGGGAACTGCGTTGCGTTTTAGCGCGTCCACGCAAGACGATATCGATGGCATAGACACTCAAATCGTAGCGCCCGTGCAAACGGCCAATCCTGATAATTACGGCGGCACAGCTTTTGATATGGGTTTAGGAGTGAATGTTCAGCCCAATGAGAACCATCGTCTCGGCTTTGAAGTGAATATCCCGGTTTATCAGGACTTGAACGGCGTGCAGATGGAACGCGATTGGGCGTTCACCGCAGGCTGGCAGGTTGGATTTTAGAGGGGAGATGGATAATGAGTGATAGCAAAACATCACTAAGGGAAACTTTTTCTAAAGTTAACCATGCCCGCCATATCTTGATGGATGTGGCTATGATGAGCGCCGCGATAGCCTTGGTTGTCAGTTCAGGTGGGCTATTTGGTATTGTGGACCCGATAGGAGTGTTTTTAAATATGCACGTTCCTGCTATGTCCGATCTGGCCGTGATCGGGGACTTTACCGCCAATGCCTTTAATAATGCGGCTAATGGCCTTTGGGTGACAGATGCGGCCTTCTTGAATCCGCATAGTGTTCATGCAGGTCATGTGGCATCTGCTGGAACACCGCAATTATCAGAAAGCGCTATGCAACTATTAGGGATACAGCCATAATGAATAGACGTGAATTTTTTTCTTCTGCACTGGCGGCGTGTTTTTCGGCGGCTAATTTGCGCGCTGAAGAAGCTCATCCTTTTTCTGGTTTAATCGATATTAATACAGGGCAGAACTTTCGTGCTCAAAATGGTGTTTTTAATTTAACCCTCTTTATGACCGCCCAGCAATACTATGATAGCTGTGGCGGTTCATTTATAGGGGTTCGCCAGGTTGTCTTTGAAACAAATGCCCATGATCGAATCCAGCCATTATTGATTATGCCACGTGTAACAGATCAGATTGACCCAAGCGATCTGCGCAATCTTGCACGTGCTCAAGATAGTGATGCGGGTTTTAAAATTTTAACGGGCGATCTGGAAAGCGTTATGAGTGCTACTAATGCGGTTGACGGAGCTTTTTTCAATTTAAACGGGCAGGGTAAAGTTTCAGACCATACATTAAATGCGTTTTTGATGACGCCTTCAGGAAATATGCTGATAAATCATTTAGCCGATGATTATTTCACTTATATCAATTTAGTGGAACGTGTTATGCAGCAATGCAAATTAAGGCACAATCGGCATTTATGTCTTTAAAATAAAACTATTCACAAGCCCCGCGTATAAGCCTGTGGAAATTAGCAAAAATCTCGCGGTTCATGCTATAATATAGATAGAATCGCGGGATCTGGCGAGATCAGGTCATTTTTCACTCGCAAGCCCATCAGGTCTCCTTATCGTTCAATGTCATCGCAATGATGATTTAGGAAAGGAGCGTTGTACGTGGAAACGACAACTTATGAAGATATAGCCAATATACGAAGGCCTCGGCGGCTTGAGGAATGCCCCGCACTTATTCTGAACGCCGATTATCGTCCCCTCAGTTATTTTCCGTTATCATTATGGCCTTGGCAAGAAGCAGTTAAGGCCATTTTTCGTGGTTCGGTGGATGTGGTTAGTGAATATGACCGCACGGTAAAATCTCCCACCCATGAGATGAAATTGCCATCTGTACTGGCGCTTAAAGAATATGTGCCGATGAAGCGCAAGCCGGCTTTCACGCGCTTTAATGTTTTCCTGCGCGATCAATGGAGCTGCCAATATTGTTCAAACCAGTTTAAAACCCATGATCTGACCTTTGATCATGTTATTCCCCGCTCCAGAGGAGGGCGTACGAATTGGGAAAATATTGTCGCGGCTTGCCGCCCTTGTAATACCAAAAAGGGGAGCAAAATGCCCCATGAGGTTAATATGCACCCCTACCGCGAACCGTGCGCGCCTTCTATTCATATTTTACAAGAGCATGGCCGCAAATTCCCGCCAAACTTCCTGCATGAAAGCTGGAATGACTTCTTGTATTGGGATACGGAATTGGAAGACAGCGATTTCTAAAGCTGGAATCTCGCTCTAAACCTGAAAACTGACGCTGTATTTTTTGAGCCTGTAGGCGGCAATCATACACGCCGCAAATAAACCAAAACAAAGCAACGTATTGTAATTGGCCATAGAAAGCCCGATCAGCGGATCTTGCCATGGAATAACATCGCAGGGCTTGGAGGGCGCAGACATGAGGTTTTCCAGCCAGCTTTGATCGCCGGTATCGAAATTCGGCACGGCGCATCCTTCCACGGCCGATACCCACCATTTTTGTTCAACGCCTGTGTGGTAAAATGCGATCACGCTATTCGCCAGAAATGTCAGCCCGCCTAAAACCGTAAAGCCGATCGCGGCGCGTTTATCCTTGCGGGCGATCAGGCCGAAAATGCCGATCACAATCGCAATAACAAAGGGCCAGCGCTGGTAAATACAGAGTTTACAAGGCTCCAGCCCTAAAAACAGTTCGGATGCGATTGCGCCGCCCAAGGATAAAACGGAGATGGCAATCATCCCTGTGAAAATGGCCACGGGGCAGGAAAAACAGCGCCAGATAAAACAAAGGAAATTCTTCATAATAATGATTTGATCGCTTCTTTCATCATATCAAGTCCTTCGGTGCCGAAGATAAGAGCAAAATAGCACAAAGCCGCAACCCACGCCAATCCAATTATGGCCCCGCCCAGAACGGCCAGCCCGTCGCGCATCACAACGCCGATGCCCATCAGGGCAATGCCAAGGCTCGGCACCGTATTGGTGAGCGGCAGGGGAACGCAGATAGATAGCGCCATGATCAGGCCGCATAACCCGATGAGATTGGAAAACAGCCCTTGCGTTATAAATCCAAGGCGGGGCCGGATGAAGAATTCCAATCGCTTTATCCAGGGAATGCTGGCGGCAATCATCTTTGTGAATTTTTCGCGCGGCATGGTTTTGTTCAGCACGCGCCGGGGCAGCCATATGGTGTGCCGTCCGATCATCTGTTGGGCGGTCAGAAGAAGAAGCGGAGTGGCCAGCAAAATATTAACCCCCGGCGGCACGGGGATCGGCAAGGCCATCGGCAGGGCAATGAAAAACAAAATAAACCCAAAGCCGCGCTCATGCACCGCCTTGATGATATAGGCAAGGGATACTTGCTCTTGGCGAACGCCCAGAAAATCCTGCTCGAACAGCTCTGAAATACTGCGTAAAGTCATGGTTTGCAGTATAGCGCCGGAAAGTTCATTTTTGGAAAAGAAAAATTTGATTTTTGTTTTGTTTTGCGTATATTACGCATCTGTCTATGTTCACAGTGAATTATTTCTTATGCCCCTGTGGCGGAATTGGTAGACGCGCCGGATTCAAAATCCGGTTCCTTCGGGAGTGCGAGTTCAAGTCTCGCTGGGGGCACCAT
>JBKHDZ010000154.1:0-3771 GCA_046541095.1 Alphaproteobacteria bacterium | reverse complement strand
GCAAGCACGCTACGCTTTTTACCGCTCAGGCGTGCAAGCACGCTACGCTTACCCATCATTGCGTGACGATAAAACATTGGGTATTATTTTAGGGGCAAGTCTGCCCCCTTTAAAAAGGTTTTCCGTCATGCACCCAATAGAAAAATTCCTGCGCCTTTGCGCCCTGCCTATTTCGGTGTGTATAGCCACAGGCGCCATGTACTGGGTTTATATTACCTACCCCTATGATGAGGATTTCATGTTGGAAAGACTGTTGCCGCTTTACAGTCTTTTTCTGGTTTTAACGGCCGCCTCTATGGGCGCCGTATCAGGGCAGGTGCGCCAGTTTCTTATTATCACGGCCCTTATTTCGGCGCTGTTTGTCGGGGAAATGTTTTTGCGCGTTGTCTTCGGCATCTTTCTTTTTTAAACCTTCGCAGGTGCAATAAAGTTTTGTAAAGGCGCCGGTTTATTGCTACAAATATCCCTATGATGGCCGAAAAAACCGATGACATACAAATACTGGCCGTGCCCAAAGGCCGGATATTGGAGGAGCTTACCCCCATTTTAAAGGCCTGTGATATCATCCCCGAAGATGATTTCTTTGATGATAAAAGCCGCAAACTGCAATTCAAAACAAACCATAGCACGCTTGAAATTATCCGTGTACGCGCCTTTGATGTCGCCACTTTTGTCGCTTACGGCGCGGCTGATCTTGGCGTAGTCGGTAATGATGCGCTCGAAGAGTTCAATTATTCCGAGCTCTACGCCCCCGTCGATCTGAAAATTGGTACATGCCGCCTGTCCGTCGCCGCGCGCAACGAGGATATAGAGCGCATTCAGGCTTCGAAGGATACCCATATCCGCATTGCCACAAAATACCCGAACCTTACCAAAACGCATTACGCCAAGGCCGGAATTCAGGCCGAATGTGTGAAATTGAATGGCGCGATGGAAATTGCCCCCGCCTTAAATCTATGCTCGCGCATTGTCGATCTGGTATCAACGGGCGGCACGCTCAAGGCCAATAACTTAAACGAAATACAAACGATACTAGACGTATCGTCTAGATTAATTGTCAATCGCACATCGCAAAAAACGCGGCCTGATATCATGAACAAATGGGTGAATGCGTTCAGAAAGGCTGTGGCCTGACATGGCACAGACAAAAGCGCAAGAGCACACAAACACCATCAGTTCTGTGAGCATTGTAAATATGGCCCCGCCCTCTTCATCGCTTTTGGCACAAGATCGCAAAATCGCCATCCGCGATCTGGAGCGCGTGAGTTTTTTCAAGCCGCTCAAAAACGCACAAGGTCCCTACGCTCTCACCCTTTTTGTGCAGGATAACCGCCTTGTGATTGAAATGGAGAATATCAACGGTGAGCCTATCCCCATGCTGGTTTTATCCCTGAAACCATATAAACGCCTTATTCAGGATTATTTCATGATTGTGCAAAGCTATGACCAGGCCATTCAAAGCGGCCGGCATGCACGCATAGAGGCCATTGATATGAGCCGCCGCGGTATTCATAACGAGGGCGCGGAATTACTGTTAGAGCGCCTGAAAGACAAAATCGAGCTTGATTTCGATACGGCGCGGCGCCTTTTTACCCTGATTTGCGCGCTGCAGGAAAGCAAAGCGCTTTTATGGCGATAAGCGCCTGCCCTTCGCTAGCCCGCACTTGATTTCATACAGGAATCAGGTATAAACAAATATCTTTAACGCCTCAAAGGAGTAATATTTTGGCAAAAGAAGATTTGATAGAATTCAAAGGTGTGGTCAGCGAAGTTCTGCCCAATGCCATGTTCCGCGTCAAGCTGGAAAACGACCATGAAATTCTGGCCCATACGGCCGGAAAAATGCGCAAAAACCGTATCCGCGTTTTGCAAGGTGATACCGTTGTCGTGGAAATGACCCCTTACGACCTATCCAAAGGCCGCATTATTTTCCGTGAAAAATAAACTCATACTCGCCTCAGCCTCGCCGAGGCGCGTAGATCTTTTAAAACAAATCGGCATCACGCCCGATGATATCTGCCCCGCCGATATTAATGAAAGCCCCTTAAAAAAAGAACACCCAAAAGACCTTGCCTTGCGGCTGGCCATTGAAAAAGGCAAGGCTATCGCCCCGCAATTCAAGGACTGCTTTATTTTATCTGCCGATACCACGGTGGCATGCGGAACCCGCTTGCTGGACAAGGCCGAAGACGCGGAATATGCCGAAAAATGCCTGCGCATGCTCTCTGGCCGCCGCCATCATGTCTATGGCGGGATTGCCCTCATCACGCCGGAGGGTAAAACCATATCCCGCCTGTGTGATACGGTTGTGCAATTCAAACGCCTCTCGGAATTGGAAATCAAACAATATATCGCCAGCTTGGAATGGAACGGCAAGGCGGGCGGCTATGGTATTCAGGGCCTTGCGGCCAGCTATATCAAATTCCTGCGCGGTTCTTATTCCAATGTGGTGGGATTATCTTTATACGATGTCAACGCAATGCTGACAGGAGCCGGTTTTCAAAGAAACTAAGGCAAAATTAATATTTTCCGGTTATCATAGCGATACGAGGAAATATGACTGATCGCGTTAATTTATATACATTGCTCCACGATTTAGGCTCCGAATATGATTATATCGCTATGGGCGACACTGATCACAGGGATGAAATTGTCAGGGATTTTAGAGGAGATTTAACACTCTTTGCCGCGGCCAAATCTGCCGGCTACACGGCCTTTACCCTTGAAAAACCGCCTGAAGATTTATTGTATAATCAGGTTATTTCCACGATTCTGGAGGCTGATCCAGACTTAAACCCCGAACAATATTATAATGAACTCGCTGAATCAGGCTCCGACCCTGTTGGTATAGTCGGTGCATTTGCGGAAAACGCCTACGATATGACAGCCATTTACCCCGATCCCCGATATTCCCCTGAATTTAATCTCGCACTTATGAATGTTTATGGCGTGATCGAACAGGCTTCGGAAGAATGCGCCGATGTATTTTTACAGGCCCATTGGAAAAGCGATCCTGAAACAGCCGAGTTTTTTGAATCCGAAGTCTTCAAGGGCGACGATATCATTGCAGAGCGTATTCAGGAACAATCGGGCGGCCGCGCTTTTATTATTTACGGGAACGGACATTTTACAGGCCAGAATGATTTAAACGAAATGCTCGGCACGCAAAACGTAGCCCATATCGCCGCTATAGCCTCCAGAGAAGCCGGCTACAACCCCTCTTCGACCGATAGAGATAATCCCGCGCCCGATTATCCGGATTATATCTATGTTATTGATGAGGATGCCATTGTTCCGTTTGATCTGGATAATCCGGAGATTCAACAAATACTGGAAAACTTTACATCTTTTAATGTTCCCAATCTGGATCAGGAAACATTTGATAATTGCACTGAGCAGTTACCTGACTCTCTGGAACCTCACGCGGTGACGCAAGAAGAATATGAACAGTGGAAAACCCCTGTTCCCCAACCCGGAATTGAACCATGAGTGATCATAATAAACACGATATTTTAAAATATATTATTTTCGGGCTCCTTGCACTGCTTGCTGTTTTGGGACATTTAAAATCCACGGGCGCTTTTTAAATATTGACTTCCCAAGTATTTTATAGGATTATATTCATATTTAATTAGTGCAGAGATTGAATGTGAATTATACAGACCAAAAAATTATTAAATTCATTTTTCCGCTCAGGGCGGTAAACCGCCTACGCTTTTTTCCGCTCAGGGCGGTAAACCGCCTACGCTTTTTTCCGCTCAGGGCGGTAAA
>JBKHDZ010000153.1:0-3779 GCA_046541095.1 Alphaproteobacteria bacterium | reverse complement strand
TAAGCGCGCCGCCAACTTTCCCATCGCCCAAAGCGAGCTGTAGGACGTTTTTGGGAACTCCTGCCTGATGCATGAGCTGAACTACCTTGTGGGCGATAATGCAGGTTTGTTCGGCAGGCTTTGCTATCACAGCATTTCCAGCCATGAGAGCGGCTGTGATCTGGCCGGTAAAAATAGCGAGCGGGAAATTCCAGGGAGATATACAAACAAAAGTGCCGCGCGCGTAATTATAAAGAATGTTGGATTCTCCTGTCGGCCCCGGCATTTTCTGGCCGTCTGTATTGAAGATTTTGCGACCCTGTTGCGCATAATAACGGCAAAAATCAACGGCTTCCCGTATTTCCAGATGGGCATCACGAATGGTTTTTCCAGCTTCATAGACGCATAAAGCCATCAATTCAATGTGGTGGACTTCCAGCAAATCGGCTATTTTTTCCAAGGCTGTGGCGCGGATTTCCGCCGCCGTATTCGACCAATGCTCATAACCCTTTTGCGCGTCATTAAAGACGTTATCGCACAGATCTGTATCCATATAGGTGACATCACCCAGCTTATGCATTTTATCGGCCGGCGATATAATGCCATGCTTTTCACCGTTATTGTTGGTAGAAGGGCTGGCCAGCAAGGATTGCACGCTATGACTCTTGGGTTTACAGGAGGCAATGCCCTCTAAAATTTCTGTGGCCGTATCGGCATCATTCAAATCAATCCCGTGAGAGTTCAAGCGGCCGGGGAAAATATCGGAGGGCATCGCAATGGCAGTGTGGCGCTTGGCATTATGCTCGCGCGCATTTTTAACGGGGTCTGAAACAATATCTTCAGCCGGAATTTTATCATCCATGATTTTATTGACGAAGGATGAATTGGCGCCGTTTTCCAGCAAGCGGCGCACCAAATAGGCCAAAAGATCGGAATGCGGGCCGACAGGCGCATAAACACTGACTTTCAGATCGGGATTTTCTTTCATAACCAAATCATAAAGCCCTTCACCCATACCGTGCAGGCGCTGGAATTCGTAATCGCTTTGCGGGTTATCTTTGGCAAATTGCAAGATCGCGGCAATGGTATGGGCGTTATGCGTGGCAAACATGGAATAAAAGACATCGCCGTGGCCTAACATTTTCTGAGCGCAGGCCATGTAGGATAAATCCGTATTCACTTTGCGGGTAAAGACGGGGTATCCCTCATACCCCTCGACCTGACAATGTTTAATCTCGGTATCCCAATAAGCCCCTTTGACCAGCCTCACTTGCATTTTTCGGCCATGTACACGTGCCGTTTCGGCCAAACGGTCTATCAGATAAAAACAGCGTTTTTGATAGCCCTGAATGGCCAGGCCATATCCATCCCAGCCTTCAAATTGTTTGTCCTTTAAAATCGCTTCAATGATCTCTAAAGAAATTTCCAGCCGCTCGAATTCTTCGGCGTCCACGGTAAGCGCCATATCATATGATTTGGCTAGAGCACACAGGGCGCTCAGTCTTTCTATCAAAGCCGGAACACAGCGTTCTTTTTGCGCAAATTCATAGCGCGGGTGAAGCGCGGATAATTTTACCGATACACCGGGTGTACGTGTTTTGGAATTTCTATCAATATTCTGGCCTACAAATTCAATCGCATGTTTATAGGCTTCGAAATAGCGCTCTGCATCTTTGGCCGTGCGCGCGCCTTCACCAAGCATATCGTAAGACATGCGGTATTGCGGGAAATCTTTGGCGCGGCGGAAAGCTTCTTCAATGGTGCGGCCCAAAACAAACTGGCTGCCCATAATACGCATGGCTTGAACCATGGCCTCACGGATAACGGGCTCGCCCATTTTGGCCGCCATGGATTTCAGCGTCGCGCTGGAAAAAGAAAGGCCATATCCGGCGGCCTTCACCATCCAGTCTTTGGTCATGCCCGTATTTTTCAGCCAGTCATTGGCGGCCACTTTATCTTTAATCAAATCATTGGCGGTTTTTTTATCCGGCACGCGCAAGAGCGCTTCGGCCAGACACATCAATGCCAGCCCTTCTTCGGTATCCAGAGAATATTGATGCATGAAAACTTCCAGCTCACCCATTTTACGCTTTTGTTTGCGCAAATTTTTGACTAGCTCGGTGGCCTTGCCGGTGACTTTCTGCGCGCGCTCATCATTCCAGTCAAGCGTATTCAAAAGCCCGTTTACACATTCGGCTTCATCGGCATATAGATAATCGGCGAGTTTTCCCATTTTGATAAATCCCTGCTTTGAGTTTTTTTGCTTTACGATTATTGTGCATTCTATGACAGATTTATTTGAATACCAAAGCAATAAAAATACTGCGCCGCGAAAAGATACGCCGAAATCCAATGTGCCTGAATTTTCTGTCGGGGATCTGGCTTTATCGCTGAAAAGAACTTTGGAAGATACCTATGGCCGCGTGCGCGTGCGCGGAGAATTCAGCCGCATTAATATTGCAGGCTCAGGGCATTTATACAGCTCCCTTAAAGACGATCAGGCCGTTATTGATGTGGTGTGCTGGAAAGGTGTGCTGGGGCGTTTATCCGTCCAGCCCGAAGAGGGGTTGGAAGTGATTGTAACAGGCAAGGTCACCTCCTATCCCAAATCCTCCAAATACCAGCTCAGCATCGAATCGCTTGAATTGGCAGGCGAAGGGGCTTTGCTCAAAATGCTCGAAGAGCGCAAGAAAAAACTGGCCGCTGAAGGGTTGTTCGCGCCCGAGCGCAAGAAAAAACTTCCCTTCGTACCGCAAGTAATCGGCGTGGTGACATCACCAACAGGCGCGGTTATCCGTGATATTTTGCACCGACTTTCCGATCGGTTCCCGCGCCATGTTATTGTCTGGCCGGTATTGGTGCAAGGTGATGGAGCGTCCGATCAAATTACGCGGGCCATTCAAGGCTTTGATGCCTTACCGCAAGGCGGGGATATTGCGCGGCCTGATCTGCTGATTGTGGCCAGAGGCGGCGGCTCTTTGGAAGATTTAATGGCCTTTAATGAAGAAAATGTCGTGCGCGCCGTGGCCGAGTGTTCCATTCCTGTTATCAGTGCTGTCGGACACGAAACCGATACGACTTTGTGCGATTTTGCCGCTGATCTCCGCGCGCCCACACCGACGGGTGCTGCAGAAATGGCCGTGCCGCACCGCCGCGATTTAATGGCGCAAATTCTTGATGATGAAAAACGTCTTTTGAACGGGTTAAGCCGCTTGCATAGCGAATGGCGGCATAAATTAGAGGCACAAGCCGCCAAGCTGGGCGAGCCTTCGCGCCTTTTGGAAACAAAAATCCAGAGTGTCGATTTTCTCGGCGATAAAATCGGGCGGATTTTTTCATCCTATATTCAAAACAAATCATCGGCTTTGCAGCGTATTGCTTCCAAATTGGTGGATCCCAAATATACGCTTGCGCAATCATCACAGCGCCTTGAAAACTGGGGGCAAAGGCTGGAGCAAACTGCGCCGCGCTTAACAGAGAAAAAGCAGGATCGATTACAAACGGCCACGCGTATGCTTGAAACACTATCTTATGAGCGCACGTTAAACCGCGGCTATGTAGTTGTACGTGACTCTAAGGACAATCCTGTAACGCAGCCGGATGGATTAGGCGCGGGTCGGGATTATGAATTGCAGTATGCGGGGAATAAACGCATTGGCATTACAGTAAAAAAATAGAGCTTTCGCCGAGATTTTGGTACAATCATAATCTTGCATATGTTTCTTAATTAAAGACAGGGCCGGGTTTATTGCATGAAAATGCCCATAGATGAATTGATGGAAAAATTAGGGGTGGACCGC
>JBKHDZ010000152.1:0-3783 GCA_046541095.1 Alphaproteobacteria bacterium | reverse complement strand
GACACATTCGGTATGGGTTATGAAGCCGGTCTGCGCTATGAAGGTCAGTTCAACAATGTTGGCGTAATTCTAGGTACTGGTTACAGCCATTTGGAGCTTGAAGAAGAGCTTCTAGGTGCTGGTAATGCGACCGATGATCAAACAGCATGGAATGTTGGCGCAGACTTTGATATCGGACCTTTCGGTATCGGTGCTGTTTATGTTGAAGATGATCTGGGTGAACTGGATGTTGACGGTGTAGCAGGTGGTGCCAAGGTTGAGGAGTCTGAAACATGGGTTGTTGGTGTTGACTACACAACTGGTCCTTTCAAACTGGGCGCATCTTACTATGACAGTGAGTCTTTCGGTGGAACAGTTGCTGAAATCGAAACACAGCGTTACAGCGGTGGTGTAACATACACATATGGCCCGGGCATGACATTCCGCGGTTCTATTGGCTACATTGAGCATGAAGCAACAGGTATCGGCGGAGCAGGCTCCAACGATGTTGATGCGACATACGTAACACTGGGTACACAAATCAATTTCTAATTTGATTTGTAAGACTTAGCTTGGAAATAAGGGGAAAGGGGCTTGCCAGATTAGGCGGCCCCTTTTCTTGTGGATGCTGAAAAAGGATATTTTTTTATGTCTGTCTCGGAAAAACTCAAATCTTTACGCGCTGAAATAAAACAAATTGCGATTGAGAATGCCCGCGCATTTTCGGATATTCATTTGGTGGCCGTGAGCAAGAAACAGCCCGACTCTCGCCTTGAAGAAGCCTTGGCTGCAGGCCAGCGCATTTTTGGCGAAAACAGGGTGCAGGAAGCATACGCGCACTGGGAAGAGCGCAAAAAATTATACTCTGATCTGGAATTGCATTTAATCGGCCCCTTGCAAACCAACAAGGTGAAAGAGGCGGTGGCCTTATTCGATGTTATCCAAAGTGTGGACCGCGAAAAACTGGCGCGCAAGTTGGCCGCGGAAATGGACAATCAGGGAAAATCCCTGCCATGCTTTATTCAGGTCAATACAGGCGAGGAAGAGCAAAAAAGCGGTATTTACCCCGCGCAATTACAGGACTTCTACGAATTTTGCACAAAAGAATGTGGGTTGAGTATAACGGGGCTTATGTGTATTCCGCCGCTGGATGACCCGCCGGCCGCGCATTTTGCATTGCTTCATAAATATGCGCGCGGCCTTGACTTACCGCATCTGAGTATGGGGATGAGTGCGGATTACGAGCAAGCCATAGCGCTGGGTGCAACGTATATCCGCATTGGAACGGGCGTTTTTGGTGAGCGGCAAACGCTTTAGGATCAAATAGATTTTATTTTCGTCATCCCGAGCGAAAGCCGAGGGATCTAAAGACAAGATGCGAAATTCCTCCGCTCGTTTCTTTCGTTCGGAATGACAAAAGTGGGTGTCTTAAAGACAAGATGACCATAAAGTTTTTGATGATCACAGCTCTTTGAAGGGCACTTTTTGTTTGATTTCCACGCTTGTTATCGGCTCTCTGCCCGGCAATCCGGCAAGAATATCATCGGCATGATCAATATTGCCGATATCAAGGTTTTTTGCTGGTTTATAGCCATGATTACTGAACGCCAGAAGAGCGGGCGGCAAATCTTCATTATTGCCTTTGGCGGTATCGTTCAAACGTTTTTCGGGGTGATCAATCGTGCTTTTGAATTTGGGCGTGCGGCCTTCTAAAAACAGCGCGGCCGCATTGCCTGTTAAATCCTTGCCGGTTTCATGTTCAACAATCGTATTGACCAGACCGCTGGCCGCACCCACGCCACCACCAAATATGCCGCCGCCAATAATTTTGCCGATCGGTTTAATCTCATCGCCTGTAACTTCGCGGTAAATCGTACCAACAATGGGGATGTGATGTAGCGGATTGACCATATCCAGAAGATCTCCAAAGCCGAATTCTTCGCTATTTGTTGTGCTGTGTGCCTGATTACTATGCAAGGCAAGCGCGTTTTGAAAATTCTGGCCCTGCGTGCTGTGCGTTTTGGCATCGGCCAGCTGGGTTGTAATCTGGTCTTTGGCGCTTTTGGGCGTTTCCCATGATGGCACTTGCCCTGCCATGCGCTCGTTCTTGACCATTTTAAGGATTTTGCGCGGCGCTTCCTGATTTATTGGCGCGTTTGTTTGTGTTTGTGCGTAGCTTTCCAGCATACTGTCGTTCTCCCGTTCATCTCGTGTATAGGGAAAAGGATTTGCAAGCGCCGTGCCAAAAACGTGGCATTACTGCGCTTTTTCATGGTAAAAAGGGAAGCATGATTTATATTACCGAGGAAAATGAGCGATTTGCCCCGCTGCTTCAAAAAGCGTTGGAAAGTTATGGTTTAGACAAGGTTCGCGTGGGTAAAGCCGGCCAGCATGAAGCTGGCAGCATGGTTATAGATGCGCAAAGCCACGCCGCACTTCAAAAACCGCTGGTCTTTGGCGCTCTGGTGGATCGTCTTTTATCTTTAGAGAATGATGATTATTATGAAACCATGGAAATTGGCCCCTTTAGCCTGGATTTGATCGGCAATTTTATCCATTTCCAAAACGGCCAATCGGTTAAACTAACCGATAAAGAGCGCGATATTGTAACTACTTTGGCGCAATGCGCACCGAAATCTATGGCGCGCCAAGAATTGCTGGAAAAGATATGGGGCTATAAAGAGGGTATAGATACGCATACTCTGGAAACCCATATTTACCGCCTGCGTCAGAAACTAGAAGACAGCGCGGCAGAGCCGTTTTATCTCAAAACAACTGAGGAAGGCTATAAGCTGGATATTTAAAGGTAGTTTATTCCTGATAAGCTTGAACAGCGTTTTGCAGGCTCTGGATAAAACTTTCCGCGCGCGCGATTTCAATGGTGCGGATATTGCGCGTTTGTAATTTTTTCAAGGTGGTCAGCAGAGCGCGGATAGCATCTTTGTCTTCATCCGAGATAATGCCATCAAAATCCCCCTCTTTATTGCTGTAGGCATTGCGCCTGATCTCGGCTCTGGGCGAGGTTTCTGCTGCATGGGCATAAGCGCTGGCCGCTTTTGAATTTTTGGATGTATCAATCTGGCGGCGCATTGTAATCAGGGCCGCTTCTTCAAGAATATCGCGGTTTTTTTTGTCTTTGTTACTTTCGTAGGAAAGCCGGGTTATGTCCTCATTTTCGTCGGCAATAACATTTTCTAAAAAGCTGTATAAGGCATCAACGGAAACACTTGCCTTATCTTCTGAATCAAAAATATCGTCCGATGAACGTTTTTTATGGCGTTTATTGCCATGATCCTGATCTTTGCGCCGGATAAATTGATTGGTATCCGACTTCTCGGCTTCTCTTTTGGGCGGCAAAATATATTGTCCGATAATCGAAAACATGGCGTTTTTTCACAAATCCTTTCTCTATTAATAGTATAATAGAAACATAGACGTTAATACAAAAAGGATTTTTGCGCCAATTCAGGAGATTAGCGGCTTTCAAGTATTTTCAGGAGATCTTGTTCATCGGCATCCAGATACCATGGCGCGATATATTCCCAAAGGATTGTATCGCGGGACTGATGAAAATCAGCCAATACCATTTTAAGTTGCGCGATTTCACCCAGCATCATGTGCTGTTTCAGGCCATCTAACTCGATAGGTTTTGGATCGCCGGATTTAACGCGGTATTTTATCTCAAGGGCAATTTCATGGTCGGCATTGCCCTGCCCCAAAAGCCCGGAAATTCTCTCTTGATCCTCTTTTTCCAGGGGAATGAGCATATAATCGGTGATATCTTCCAGCATTAACGCCACCCAT
>JBKHDZ010000151.1:0-3849 GCA_046541095.1 Alphaproteobacteria bacterium | reverse complement strand
AAAAATGAATACTTTTGTGCGTCTAGAAACCAAAATTTTGACAAGTTTTTTGATATCGCTATAGCTTCCATGCGAAAAATTCAGGCGAAACGCATTGGCACCGGCATGAAACAAATCGCGCACCATTTTCTTCGTATTGGAGGCGGGGCCTAAAGTGGCCAGTATTTTTGTTTGTCTATACGTCATTGTTTAAGGGATCGTTTTCTTTTTAAAAGCGTTATTATATGAAAAAAATTTTGACCTGCATCAGGATTTCTGCTTACTTAATGCTCTTTACAGAGTAACATATTCTTGTCTTAAAGGAGAATGTATTAAATGCACTTTATATCTTGTCTTGCCATTCTGGGTTTATCTTTATTGGGCATTGTCGCCACGGCCAGTGCGGGGGATTTATCCTACGTGCCGCCCGGAGCGCAAATTGATTCCGAAAATGATGCGATGAGCTATTTTGCAAGCGGCCAGCATAAGCGCGAGGAAATGGCCTTGCAGAAGGAATTGCGTGAAAAGGGAACAGGCGTTCCTCAAAGTCAGCTCTATGATCTGCCCGATGCGATCAGCATTTCCGGTAAAGGCGAGTTGAAGGTTAAAAACGGCCAGCTGGTGACAAATCTTTACAAGGAAGACGGGATGGAGAATAGCGAAGCAAATGATATGCCCACCACGCTCGATGGTCAATTAGAACAGAAGGCCGCACAAATTGCGCCTGCTTCCGGTAGCAAAAATATGGAACACACGGCGATTATTGATAAACAGCGCGGCGCCAAGACCAATATTATTTCCAACACGGATACCGGCGTTGTTTTATCTGATTAAATTGACATAATTTATTATCTTTGATAAAAATCCCTGCTTAAGAGATCAATAGCAGGGATTTTTTTTATGAGCGCCGAATCTTTATCAGTGGCCTTTATGACGGCGACGCGCAGTGAACTGGCGGCGGTTGCCCAAACATTGGCGGCGAATATCCGGCCCGAAAGCCTTTTTAACCCTGAAAAGCCTGTTATATGGTCGAACCATGGCAGTCATAATGCGGGGAAATCCCTGATAGCCGAAGAGCTTACCTCGGCCATCACAGGCGAGAGCGTGCACGGTTATTTTGAAAACGAAGCGGGCATGTTCGGCTTTGATAGTGAGTTTCACAGCTACCGCGATGATTTGGGGCGGCAATTCCAGTTCTGCGATATTTATTTTCCCTGGTCGGGCGGTGTTTTTTCGCAAAGACTGCGCCAGCAAAGGAATCTAGTACCCAAAATTCTGGAAGGCCAGACAAGCGGCGGGATTGTGTTTCTTCATAATGCTCCGCAAGCCGCTCTGGAAAATGGAGCCGATATCGAAATACGAATTCGCAGCCGCCGTAAATTTTCAGACTATGCCAATCAAAATGCCCGTCAAATGCCCGCCTTTGCACGCAAAAGTTTAAACAAGCTGGGTTTAAGGCAGGAGTATAGAAAGGCGGTGCGCAAAAACGGCAAAGACTGGGTACGCCTTGTAGAAACCACCATTCACAATCCCGATATATTCAAGGCGGAATTTATTCATGGTTTAAAAATGGCCACGGCGATGACGCGTGAAATGCGCGAATCTGCTCAAGAATCAAGGAATCATAGCCCGAATTTGTTGTAAGTATCTGATTTTTAATGAAACCGATATTGGCCGCACCCCTCCGGGTTTTTTGCATATGGCCTACTATATATTGTGTTTCACTCTATATTTTTACCATAAATGAAGTAATTTTCTTGCGAGTTAAAATTTTACAAGAATTGTATATCTGGCTTTTTGTTAGAAATTTCAAGGTGTTTAGTGATGTATAACAAGTATATAGGAATGTATTCTTATTGGCGGCACACACAGCATATAGTATTCTTAGAATGCTTAAACGCTATGGGTAGTATGTTTCACACTGTGCTACTCTACTTCACAAAATCATCTTGGACGGATTCGTTCAAAAAAATAAGAATAAGGAGTTTAACTCATGTTTGACGTTGCGCAAATGGAGCGTGGTAACCGTGTGCAAATTGACCGGTCCCGCGATGAAAATCTGACGGTGTTTGGTAAGGCGACCTTGACCGATCGCTATTTAATGCCGGAAGAAGCCTATCAGGATCTCTTTGCGCGCGTGGCCATGTATTACGGCGATGATTCGGCCCATGCCCAGCGCCTGTATGATTATATCTCCAGATTATGGTTTATGCCCTCGACACCGATCTTGTCTAATGGCGGTACAAACAGAGGTTTGCCGATTTCCTGCTTCCTGAATGAAACAAACGATTCTTTGGAAGATATCGTTTCTTTGTGGAATGAAAATGTCTGGCTGGCCTCTCTGGGCGGCGGCATTGGTTCTTACTGGGGCAATGTGCGCTCTATCGGTGAAAAAGTCGGCCGCAATGGTAAGACATCTGGCATCGTACCGTTCATCCGCGTGATGGATTCACTAACATTGGCGATTTCCCAAGGCAGCTTGCGCCGCGGCTCCGCTGCTATTTATCTGCCGATCTGGCACCCTGAAATTGAAGAATTTATCGAAATTCGCCGCCCGACAGGGGGTGATCCCAACCGTAAAGCGCTGAACCTGCATCACGGTGTTCTGGTCGATAACAAATTTATGAAGGCCGTTGAAAATGACGAAGAATACGCGCTGAAATCACCCAAAGACAATCATGTGGTGGACCGCGTGAGCGCGCGTGATCTCTGGATTCGATTGCTGACCGCCCGTATTGAAACCGGCGAGCCGTATATTATTTACATCGATCATGTCAATGACATGATTCCTGATCATCACAAAATGGCCGGCTTGAACGTGAAAATGTCCAATCTGTGTTCTGAAATTACCTTGCCGACCGGCGAAGACCATCTGGGCAATGATAGAACGGCTGTATGCTGTTTGTCTTCGCTCAATCTGGAAAAATTCGATGAATGGAAAGACAATCCGACCTTTATCGAAGATATTATGCGATTCCTTGATAATGTCCTCTCGGATTTTATTGCCAAAGCCCCTGATTCGATGTCCCGTGCCAAATACGCTGCCATGCGCGAGCGCTCTGTTGGTTTGGGTGTTATGGGCTGGCACTCCTTCCTGCAATCAAAAATGATTCCGATGGAAGGCGTGATGGCCAAAGTATGGAACCGCCGTATTTTCCAACATATTAAACGTCAGGCCGATGATGCTTCTGTCAAGCTGGCCCATGAGCGCGGGGCATGTCCCGATGCTGCGGATTACGGTATTATGGAGCGTTTTTCCAATAAAATGGCGATTGCGCCCACGGCCTCTATCTCCATTATCTGCGGCGGTGCGTCGCCCGGTATCGAGCCGATTGCCGCCAATGCCTTTACCCATAAAACGCTTTCAGGCTCTTTCCCTGTAAAAAACAAATATCTGGCCGCCATTTTGGAAGAAAAAGGCCAAAATACCGATGATGTGTGGTCTTCTATCTTTACCAATGAAGGCTCTGTCCAGCATCTGGATTTCTTAAGCGATGAAGAAAAAGACGTTTTCAAAACCGCCTTCGAAATTGATCAGCGCTGGTTGATTGAACATGCCGGCGACCGCACGCCGTTCGTGTGTCAGGCGCAATCTTTGAATGTTTTCCTGCCCGCCAGCGTTCACAAGGCCGATCTGCACCGTATTCACTGGGAAGCGTGGCAAAAAGGCGTGAAAAGTCTTTATTACTGCCGCTCGAAATCCATCCAGCGCGCCGAAAGCGATGCCAGCTGGAAGCGTACGCAGGCCGGAGAGCCGCCTTCCAACCGCGAGCCTGAGCTGGGCGAAAACAACTATGAAGAATGTCTGGCCTGCCAGTAAGAATATTTAAAAATCCTACACACCTCTTAAAGCCTCTTTTTACCAAAGAG
>JBKHDZ010000150.1:0-3862 GCA_046541095.1 Alphaproteobacteria bacterium | reverse complement strand
CAGGGCGGTAAACCGCCTACGCTTTTTTCCGCTCAGGGCGGTAAACCGCCTACGCGGGTGCCCACAACAAGACTCTGATTTATGCGGGCGTAGCGTGCTTGCACGCCTGAGCCATAAAAGTAGCGTGCTTGCACGCCTGAGCCATAAAAAAAGAGGCCGTAGATCGCTTGCGACCCTGAGCGTTTTAAAAGACTCCCCCCACCCCGCCAAAACCTGAAAACGAACTAAAGAAAACTCGAATTATCATGCAATTTCAAAACCTTACAAGCGCAAAAAATCCCGAAACGCCCCCCTATCGCGGCCTTTAAACACATGCTACACTTTTCACTCAAACGTGGTATCTCTCTCCTATGGCATTAGACATCCTCATTGAAGAACTGAAAGGCAGCTTGTGGGTTGCAACTTTGGAAAACGGCCGCCTGCAAGGGTTGGAAGTGGATCCCGTGCAAGAAGAAGTGCGCTGGGGCTCGATCTACTGGGCGCAAGTAAAATCCATTGATAGCGCGCTCGATGCTGTTTACCTTGATCTGGACGGCGATAATGTCGGCATCTTGTATAATCAGGATGTGCGGGTTCAAAACGACGATGGCACGTTCAAAAAAGGCGGAGATATTGCCATTGGCAAACGCTTTCAGGCGGGCGATATGATCCCCGTTCAGGCCAAAAACGCTTACGTGCCCAATGACGGTTCGGCCTATGAAAACAAAATCCCCCGTATGAGCATGGATATAACCTTGCCCGGCCGGCATTTGATTTTCTCGGCCACCATGCATGACAACCGCATCTCTATACGCATACGCGATCAAAAAACGCGCGATAGCATCAAGGCCATGATGGATGAAATGGCCGATATTCAGGGCTGTATCCTGCGCGCTTCGGCGGCCAATACCCAGACCGATATATTGCGCCGCGAGGGGAAAATCCTGAAAGAAGCCTGGGAACAAATGAGCAGCTATTTTGAAGGAACCAGCCCGGGGCTGATCATGGCGGGGCCGGACGCGATCCAGCGCACATTAAGTGATCAGGCCTCCAAACAGGTCGAGCGCATCGAAGTCGTCATTATGGACCATTACACCCATGTCGAGGATTGGTGCCAGATTTTCGCCCCCGATCTTGTGACAAAAGTAACGCCTGTTGAACTGGATAATGCCAGCGTTGATTTTGCGCTGTTTGATTACCGCGATATTCTGGGGCAGATCGAGGATTTGTTTCAATCCTATATGCTCCTGCCTTCGGGCGGCAATATTATCCTGCAGGAAACGGCGGCTTTAACGGCCGTGGATGTGAACCGCGCTGGTGATAAAAACTCTGCCCTGTCGGTGAATATAGAAGCCGCCAAAGAAATTGCCCGCCAAATTCGCTTGCGCAATGCGGGGGGAATTATCATTGTCGATTTTCTGAAATGCAAAGATAAAAAGGCCGAAAAAGAATTACTGCGCGTGATGGAGGAAGAAACCTTAAAAGACCCCTGCACCGTGCAAATTCACGGCATGACAAAGCTGGGACTCATGGAAATCACCCGCAAACGCCGCACGCCTCCTTTGAAAGAACGTGCGGACAAGGATATGTTTTGAAAATTTGTTTGAGAGCCGAAAGCCATGAAAACGCGGGCTTTTTCTCTGGCGATAAAACGCTCTTTAAAGCAAAAGGATTTGCATTTCTGCGCAGTTCGCTGTTTAATCACTGGCAAATATCTCTCTTTATGCGCCCGTAGCTCAGGGGATAGAGCACTGGTTTCCGGAGCCAGGGGTCGCAGGTTCGAATCCTGCCGGGCGCGCCATTCTCTCTTCGTTCGAACTTCGCACACGGATTCTTAAAAAATTCGGACTTCGTCCTCTAAGGCGCGCCATTGATTTTTCAAAGATATAGCCGCGTTATATCGACGGCACCGAGCGAAGAGCGTGCGCTTTGGCCGCGTGAATCGTAAAAACCGCCATAGGGATAATTATCATTGCTTTGGCGGGCGCGAATTCTGCCAGCAATGGTTTTTTCTTCAAAAGCGAGCTGTAAACGTTGCTGGCGCCAGGATTGAAGATCGCGCCTTCTTTGCTCGCGTGTTTGTGCGGCTTTCTCTTTTTCTCTTGTTTTGAGGGTTTTCTTGCGCGCTTTGGCTGTCATAAAGTCGATATCAACAAAATCTTCGGTATCGAAATCTTCAAGCTTACAGCCGAGTTCAGCCTCGAATTGCTCCTTGCTTTTGGCATAGCGCGTTACAAAATCTGCGGGAATTTCGGCCATATCCGAAACGATCATGCAATCGTTCTCATCCTCGTTTTCATTCCGGGCGGCAATACTTTTCAGATGCGCGGGCTTGTTGGCTACATGGCGGAAAACAACTTTTTGTCCCTTATGAAGTCCATCAAACAAATCTGTGAGCGAGCCATCCACACTACAATACTGGCATGGATCATGAAGCCGCTCTGACACGCTTAAAAGGCCGTTAGTATCAAAGATCGTCCGAATGCCATTGGCGCCTAAAGCCTCGACATATAAACGTCCGCGCTCTTCCACAAAATTGAAATTAACCCCGTCTTGCAAGGCAAGAGAGTTCAAGAGCTTTTGCTTTGGTCGCTCACTACGGGTTTTGGGCGTGTAATCATTCACATCGGGGAAAGTATCGGCCATAAATTCATAGGGCACTACAATGGCATGTTTGAGGTAATTATACTCCATTGTCCAGCCGCCAACATCATTGTTGGATCGTAATTGCGGCTCGAATTTGGACACCAGCGCGGAAACATCGCGCCTTTTATTGGGAACAAGCGGAACAATGGGCGATAAAACCCGCATACCGCCCTTGCTGGCCGCGCGCAAGACTTTTGGCGCAAATTGCATGAACAAAAAGCGCGAACTCATAAGAGTGGAAAGCGTATATAATCCGGCGGCCGCCGTTACGCCGGCAAACACACCGGCCAAAACCATGGCTCCGGCGATGGCGCCGCCCATCACAGTGGCCATCATCGCTTGCTTGAAATTAAAATTAGCGGCTATATGCCCGTATTTTTGCAGGCTTTTCACCACGCTGATTTTAACAGCCATGCCGATTTTGGAGCTTTTTGAAGGCTCTTTATATCGCGGGTCAGGATACATCGAATAAGGGTGAATATAGCGTTTTTGCGCCCAAGCCGCCTTGGTAAACTCTTCGCGCATGACCGATCTGGATTTATCATCGGAAAACGGCGTGCGGGAATCGTTCACCCGTATAGAAAGCAAGCGCATCATTTTGCGCACAAGGCCGCTTTGCATATCCCATTCGGTCAGGCGCATATGCTCCTTGCCAAATTCCGGATTGGCATAAATGTAATTATTATACTGCCCTTTATGTTTCTTATGCGGCTCGCGCCATGAAATTATACTGCCAGAACGCTGTATGGTATCGCCGGAAGGAAGGCTGGAACCTTTATAGCGGAAGAAATTTTTCTTCCCTGTCTTTTCATCAAGGGCGTCCAGTTCAATAGCCGATAACGCCCAGCCCATTTCATAGTATGTATGGCCGGACAAATCAGTTTTATGACCGCGCTCTATTTCATGCTCAAGGCGCGTTTCAATTACCTCACAGTGTTTTTCGAAATCTTCACGGCTGATAGCGCCCTGCTCTTCTTTGGTGCCGTAAAACGCCTTCGCCAGAAAATCAGGGTTATCGGAGAAAACGAGGGCAAAGACATTTTCGCGGGTAAACTCTTTATTCTCCTTCGCTAACGCCCCCATTTTGACAAGTGTATAAGCGCCGCGGTCGGTTTCAATCCAGATACCGTTATAATTTTTGCGCTCGCCATTTTTGTTGACGCGGCTAACAGAACGGCGGAAATATTCCAAAGGTGGTGAATAAAAACTGGCATTACTGACTTCGCGGTACAAATTC
>JBKHDZ010000149.1:0-3893 GCA_046541095.1 Alphaproteobacteria bacterium | reverse complement strand
AGGCCGCGTTAATTTTTTTGATAGAGCCGGTTGTGCTGTGCCCTTCGAAAACGGAAAGAATTTTAACGGCGCCGCCATAGCGTTCCACCATGGGCGTTTCTGGAATATCGTCTTTTTTGTAATCCCCGCCTTTAAAATAAATATCCGGCTCCAGGCGCAGGATGAGGGCATTGGCCGTTTGATCGTCCTCTTTGTTTTGACCACCGAATAAAACAACCATATCGACCGCGCCCAGCGCTCCCAAAACGGCCGCGCGTGATTGTTCGTCATGCACAGGACGGTCATTTCCTTTCAGAGCCTTGACCGATAAATCGGTGTTCAGACCGATAATCAGGCGGTCGCAATGCGCGCGCGCCTGATTGAGATAAGACACATGGCCGAAATGCAATATATCAAAACAACCGTTGGTAAAGCCTATTTTAAGACCCCGCGCCCGCCAGCGGCGCACCTGTTCCAGCGCTTCATCAAAATCGGCAAGCGGGGCCTGTAGAATACGGTCAGTTGCATGAACGCCCATAACAGGTGTGCTGGCCATTTTTGTAACTTGTTCATCGGCCAGAACATCCAACAATTCTTTTTGGCGTATGGGCGCGGTTCCGACTTTGGATACGGCTATACCGCCTGCAATATTGGCCAAAGCTGCCGCATGGGAAATATCGGCGCCGCTCGCCAGCCCCGCGGCTATGGTGGCAATAACCACATCCCCAGCGCCCGATACATCAAAGACTTCCTTGGCCGTTGTCCGTAAATGCAAGGGATCATTGGCTTTGGCTTTTTCTATGATGCTCATCCCCTCCGCCGAGCGCGTCGCCACCACGCAGGAAATTCCTGCTTTTTCGATAAGGCTTTGTGAAGCGGCTACTATGTCCTTATCGCTGCTGACAGGCATATTGCCCGTAGCTTCGGCCAATTCCTTTTTATTCGGTGTAACCGCATAAGCCCCTTCATAAATGCTGTAATCATTGCCCTTGGGATCGACAATTACGCGTATATCCTGTGCTTTGGCCAGTTGCATTATTTCCGCCAATAAAGACGGCGTTAAAAGCCCTTTGCCGTAATCGGAAACCAGCACGGCCTTCATTTTCGGCATCAGGGATTGCGCATGATCCAGCACCTGCTTTTCCACATCGGCGGAAATAGGCGTTTTGTTTTCAAAATCGCTTCTCAAAAGTTGCTGGTGCCCGGCCAGATAGCGCGTTTTTATGGTGGTAGGCCGATTTTTATCCTGCACCAGATAGCAACTTTCCGAGCCGAGAGATTCAACTTCGCGCTTGATCAGATCACCCTGCTGATCGGCGCCGATGACAGAGATAATATAAGCATCCGTTTTTAATCCTTTTAATGATCCCAGCGCATTTCCAGCGCCGCCGAGCATTTTATCTTCACGGGTAATGGAAAGGACGGGAACCGGACTTTCGGGAGAAATTCTATCGACCTGCCCGTAAACAAAGCGGTCCAGCATTATATCGCCGATAACCAGAACAGGGGATTTTTCAATATTTGCAATGAGTTGTGCCAGTGTATCGCTATTAATTTGTTGCAAGCCTTGGCTCCTTAAACCGGCGGCAAAACCGCCCTAAAAACATTAATTTTTTTACTTTTTATGCCGTTTTGTTAGGAATTCGTCAATCTTTAATGGTGTATCATGGATATAGGGAAAATTTAGGGGCACAAATAAATAAGAGGGAAGGGGATAAACCCGTGAACAATAATAATAAGAAGAAAAAAGCACATCAATCAGCGCCATCTAAAACAGGAATTCTGATTAAATTGAAAAACTGCCTTGAGAAAAACAAGGTAGGAGAATTGCTTGTTACCCACGGCCTGATTACCGCACAGGATTTAAAAAACGCCTTGAAATTGCAAAAAGAACAAAATATGCCGCTGGGCTATATATTGGTGGAAAATAATCATCTTTCGCGCTTTCAGCTTTACAAGACTTTGGGTCGCCAGCATCTATTGCGCGGCACGGCGGGATTATTGCTGTGCATGATGTCTTTCTCGTTTTTAGGATCGAAAAGAGCGCATGCGGATTATATCAAGGATGTGCCGGCCAAAATTTCCATTTCCGCCTCGTCGCATTTTACAGCTGCTGCCGCGTATCCGCCCTTGCTGGGGAGCGAGGAAAAGAAATCGGGCAATCTCAAGCCCTTTACCAAATGGACTGAAATGTTTGATCGTTTCGATCAGGAGCTGAAAACAGCTTCCGCTCAAAGCGAGATTAATAAATGGCAAAAGAATTTGCGCAAATTCCAGAATCTGCCTTTGAAAACCATGGCCGATAAGGTTAATGATTTTGTGAATGAAAGCCGTTATATCACCGATGATAAAAATTGGGGCAAAAGCGATTACTGGGCCACGCCCGTACAATTCTTGAAGCGCGGCGGAGATTGCGAGGATTTTGCAATAGCCAAATATACGGCCCTGCGCACGCTGGGCGTACCGGAAAATCGTCTGCGAATTGCGATTGTTCATGATAATCTTAAAAATATTCCTCATGCGGTTTTGATCGTTTATGCCGAGCAGGGGGCTTATATTCTGGATAATCAAAATGACCAGTTGATCAATGCCGAGCGTTATCAACGTTACCGCCCGATCTTTTCCATCAATCGTCAAGCATGGTGGTTGCATACAGCGCCAAAAGAAACAATTCTGGCGAGTGCCGAATAGAATTCAATATATAAGAAAACAAGATAGCGGCCCTGCACAAGAGGGCCGTTTTTTTATTATCGCACCCAGGCGATGCGCAGAATATTTGTGGAGCCGGGAGTACCAAATGGCATGCCGGCGGTCATAATGAATTTATCGCCCGCTTGCGCAAAGCCGCAGGATTTCAATATCGTTCCGGCATGTTCGGCTGGGCCTGTGAAATCTTCCTCGTTTTGGGTTTCGGGCGCATGAACGCCATAGACGCCGTATGATAAGGCAAGACGGCGCACAACGCGCATATCAGGGCTTAAACACACAATAGGAACGCTTGGGCGTTGGCGCGCGGCGCGCAAGGCCGTCGAACCTGAAACGGTATAGGTTACAATCACCTTGGCATCCACATCCTGCGCCACGTAATAAGCCGCCGTTGTAATGGAATCTGACGGATCGCCGACCGATTCAGGGTGCATATCTTCCATCATCCTTGTATAGGTGTCATCTTCTTCGGTGCGGCTGGCAATACGGTGCATCATCTCAACCGCGCGCAAAGGATACGCGCCCGCGGCTGTTTCTGCCGAAAGCATAACAGCATCCGCCCCGTCATATACGGCCGTGGCCACGTCCGAGGCTTCGGCGCGGGTAGGCCTTGCATTTTCAATCATGGATTCCAGCATTTGCGTGGCCACCACGACAGGCTTACCGCGCTCGCGCACAGCTTTCACCACGTCTTTTTGCACCGAAGGTACATTTTCAGGGGGAATTTCAATTCCCAGATCGCCGCGGGCCAGCATAATGCCATCGGCCAGATCCAGAATTTGATCAAGGCAGGTCAGGGCGGCGGGCTTTTCAATTTTGGCCATCAGCGCCGCGCGCGATTTGCCATCGGCTCCTTGCATCAATTTGCGTGCCTCGGCCACATCTTCCGGTTTTTGTACAAAACTTTGCGCCACCCAATCCACACCCATATCAAGGGCAGCCTGCAAATCTTTTTTGTCTTTGGCCGTGAGGGCGGGGATGGGAATAACCGCGCCCGGCACGTTCAAGCCTTTTTTATCGGAGAGTTTTGAGCCTGCGCGAATTTCCACCTCGATAAAATCAGCCCCTGTTTTCTTAACGCGCGCGCGCACTTTACCATCATCCAGAAAAATCAGGCTGTCTTTTTCCAAAACGCTTAAAACTTCGGGATGGGGCAGGCAAACACGCTTTTCATCCCCCGGAGTTTCATCCAGATCAAAGCGAAATTT
>JBKHDZ010000148.1:0-3926 GCA_046541095.1 Alphaproteobacteria bacterium | reverse complement strand
AACAAATCATTATGCGCGGTTTTTTGCCCCGGAAATCCGTGGGACATAATAATCAAGGTTTTTTCCATGCGGTCAGTCAGGCTTTCGGAAGGTGCGCTGTATAACGCCGTAATACATTGGTCGCCGCCGACATCAATCTGGATTTTTTCAGCCATAAATTATTCAATCACGCAAATTGGTCATATCCCTCATTAGGCATGATACATGGTTTCACAAAGACTCTGAATGAAAAACTGGAATGAAAATAAAGCTTTTGGAACTTATACAGGATCATCGCCGGACATTAGGATGATAATATCGCGGGTTTTCCACTCCCCGTCCTCACCTTGCTCCATTTTGAACATGGCAATCGAGGATTTACCGTATTTATCGGTCAGCATAACTTTATGGAATTTTGAATTGCTTTCCCCCGAGCCCAGAAAACGGTAATCCACATGGTTGTATAAGGATTTCTTTTTACGGCGCAAATCCCGCATAAAGCTCTGCGGATCTTTATAATCCTCGCGCATGGTGGTGGTGTTTAATTCATAGGCAATGCGGTCATTGCGCTCGCGTATCGCCTGCAACTGCTCTTTAATCACATCATTGACCACAGAATGGGCGCTTGTGGATACGGATACATATTGACCATTATCTTTTTCGGGCTTTTTCTGCTCCTCTGCCGAAGCCTGATTTGCGAGGGCCAGCGCAGAAATCACCAGCACCGCCAGCAGGAAAGAGCTTTTTTTCAAAGCAATGTGCATCTTTCTATCTTTCATGGTCAAAATACTTGTCATGTCATCCTTATCCTATGTTAGATATATTATATGATATATCGAATTAAAGCTTTCTTAATATTTTTACTGCTTATTCCGATTTTTTGCGGGTACTCTCTAACCGTACAAGCGCAAGAGATTAAAGTTCCGGCGGTGCCACCGAAAAAAGTGGATTCCAGCCCTCTTAATAGAGAAATCCCCGATAGCCCGGTTGTGGTAGAGCTTTTTTCCTCGCAAGCCTGCCTGTTCTGCCCGAAAGCCGATGAATATTTGAACCGCTTGTCGAAAAAAGAAAACGTCATCGCGCTGGCCTGTCATGTGGATTATTATGATGTGCGCGAAGGCTCCTTGGCCCAGCCTTTTTGCACGCAGCGCCAGAACCAGTATAGCCATAGCTTGCGCAGCGGGCCGAGATATACCCCGCAAATGATTTTAAACGGGCGTTATGATGTGATCGGCCATAAAACAGCGCAAGTGGACAAAGCGTTTAGCGATGCGGCAAGAAATGGTTTACAAAAAATCAGAATACAAAAGCTGGATGACAATACTTTCCGTTTATCCATGCCCCAGATTGATAAAGGACAATATGCCATCTGGGTTGCGCTGATTTTAAAACCCGCCGAGCGGGAAATCCAGCAAGGCAAAAACCGCGGGCAAAATATCACTTACCAAAATATTGTCAATTCTTTGGCCTCCCCCATGATATGGAGCGGCGATCCGGACGAACTTGATCTATCCGCAGAGCTTGACGATAGTCATGAAAAAATCGTTGTAATGGCCCAAAACCAGATTGACGGCCATATTATGGCCGCCGGGCAGTATAGAGCGCCATAAAAGGCACATAATCCTGATAGCCTTTTATCTTTTCTCCATGAACCCTTTAAACGCGTAAAACGTTGTGTTTAAAAGTTATGATTATAGAGATTTTATCCATTGCTGTTCTTGCATTAACGCTCATAGGCCTGTCACGCTGGCTTTGGTGGTTTACGGTCATTGATTTTTTCCGCCTTCATTATGCCTTGCTGGCTTTGATACTGATGTTTTTTGCCGGAATTACAATGAACCTCCCTTTTCTTATTCTTAATGTCATTACCTTTACCATCAATTTAATACGCATGCGCTCCTTTATGCCCGTCTTTGATCGCAATCCACAATGTATGGATAAAACCATTTTTTCCGTCAACGCCCATAAAAGCAATAAAAAGCCGGAAAAGCTTAAAAAGATCATAAAAAACGCAAACCCTGATGTCTTATTAATCATGGAGATGACAGATCATCTCAAAGATGCTTTAAAAGAGGAACTGGCGTACTACCCTCATACACTCAGCACCTGCGTACGCGATGGTTTCAGCATTTATCTTCTCAGCAAGCATCCGATGGAAGACAAGCATGTCCACCATTGCCCGAAAGGAAAAACACCGCTTTTATGCGCGAAAATTACATTGAACGGCACGCGCTATCAGATTTATTCCGCCCATCCCAAACCGGTATTAAGCAAGAAATGGCGCTATGAGCGCTATGCCTATTTCAAGGAAATTGAAAATATTCTCAAAAAACAAAACCTGCCTATCATCATGCTGGGAGATTTCAATTCCGTGCCATGGGAGCCACATTTTAAAAACTTCCTGCAAAATAACGGCCTGAAAAGTACGCTGGACGGACAAGGCTATTGCATTACATGGCCCGCGTTTTTACCGTTTTTCGGGGTTCCGATGGATCATATTCTGATCGAAAAAGACCAGCGTTTCGATAATCTTTGCATAGGCCCCTATTGCGGCTCGGATCATTACCCGATTTCCATTGATCTGGACAATAAAGCGCGCGCTTGATCAGCGCATATTTTCACACATTAATGCGCTTCGGCCCAGCTTTGGCCGGAGCCTGCTTCGGCTTCCAAGGGAACTTCAAAGCGCTCTTTGGTGATACCTTCCATAACCTCTTTGACCAGCATTTTTGTAGCTTCCACTTCGCTTTCCGGCACTTCGAAAATTAATTCATCATGAACCTGCAAGAGCATTTTAGCGCCTAAGCCCGCTTTTTTCAGGGCGTAGTTCATCTTGCCCATGGCCAGCTTCATTATATCGGCGGCGGTGCCTTGCAGGGGCGCGTTAATCGCCTGGCGCTCGGCGAAATTGCGCATGGCGGCGTTTTTCTCGTTAATCCCCTTGATAACGCATTTGCGGCCATAAACTGTTTTCACATAACCGTGCTTGCGTGCCTCTTCCTTTTTGGCTTCCATAAAGGCTTCAAGCTCATGGAAACGCTCCAGATATTTTTTGATATATTGCGCGGCTTCTCAGGTTTCTATGCCAAGTTGTTTGGCAAGCCCAAAGCCGCTTATGCCATAGATAATGCCGAAATTAACGGCCTTGGCCTGACGGCGAATTTCGGGCGTGACATCTTCTATGGATTTATCAAAGACCTGCGCGGCCGTAATGGTGTGAATATCATCACCGTTCTGAAACGCGCTTTTAAGCTTTTCAATGCCGGCCATTTCCGCAGCCAAACGCAATTCAACTTGAGAATAATCAACAGAAAGAAGGACATTGCCCTTTTCGGCGACAAAGGCCGTGCGGATTTTGCGCCCCTCTTCGGTGCGGATCGGAATATTCTGCAAGTTCGGATCCGATGAGGACAAGCGCCCCGTATTCACGTGCGCCATCGCGAAAGAGGTATGCACGCGGCCCGTTTTCGGGTTTATATCGCCTTGCAGCGCGTCAGTATAAGTAGATTTCAATTTGGCCAGAGAGCGCCATTCCAGAATTTTGGCGACTATCTCATGCCCCTCATCAGCCAGTTTTTCCAGTACATCAACGGATGTGGACCAATCACCGGATTTGGTTTTCTTGCCGCCCTGCAAACCCATCTGATCAAAGAGAATTTGCCCGATCTGTTTGGGCGAGGCCACATTGAATTCGCTACCCGCCATTTTGTGAATGTCGCTTTGTAGAACTTCCAGCTTTTTTTCAAAATCCGCGCTCATATCTTTTAAGATCAGCGCATCGACCTTGATGCCCTCCAGCTCCATCTGGCCGATTACCTCGATCAACGGGCGCTCGATATTCTCATAAACGCTTACCATTTTTTCGCGTGCCAGACGAGGCTTTAGAATTTTATGCAAACGCAAGGTAATATCGGCATCCTCGGCGGCATAATCCAGCGCCTTGGAAA
>JBKHDZ010000147.1:0-4038 GCA_046541095.1 Alphaproteobacteria bacterium | reverse complement strand
ATGGCTCATTAAATTGTGGATTGAAAAAGCATTATAAAGAGCGCCCAAATTCCAGGAATTTTTTACGGCGCTCTTGTATGAGACTTTGGGAATCCCAGGGCGTTAAATCTTTTAGCGCTTTTTCAATGGTCTGTCCGACATTGTGCACCGTGTCTTTTCTATGGCGATGTGCCCCGCCCAGAGGTTCGTTGATAATGCCGTCAATGAGTTTAAGCTGTTTTAAATCCTGAGCAGTCAACTTCAAGGCATTTGCCGCTTCCTGCGCTTGCTCGCCGCTACGCCATAAAATGGAGGCGCAGCCTTCAGGGGAAATTACAGAATAGATGGAGTGCTCCAGCATATAAATCCGGTCAGCAACGGCAATCGCTATTGCACCCCCTGAGCCGCCTTCACCGACCACAACAGATACTATCGGCACTTCCGTACGCAGGCAGGTTTCAATAGATTTTGCAATCGCTTCGCTTTGGCCGCGCTCTTCTGCGCCCTTGCCGGGATAGGCACCGGCTGTATCCACCAGCGTAATAACGGGAAGCTGGAACTGGCTGGCCATCTTCATCAGGCGCTGGGCCTTGCGGTAGCCTTCGGGGCGGACCATGCCGAAATTGTGTTTAATGCGCTTTTCGGTATCCGAGCCTTTTTCATGGCCCATAATTATGCAGGATTGTCCGCGAAAACGGCCAATGCCGCCAATAAGGGCGTGATCTTCCGCAAAATTGCGATCACCGGCCAGCGGTGTGAAATCTTCAATCAATTCATGCACATAATCCACAAAATGCGGACGATTCTGGTGGCGGGCGACCTGAACTTTTTGTGCAGGTGTTAATTTGGAATAGGCGGATTTTAACAAGCGCTCGGCTTTATCCTGCATACGGGAAATTTCATCGGCAATGGCCACACCGCTCTCTCCGCTAACATTGCGAAGCTCGGCAATTTTGCCCTCTAATTCCAGAATAGGTTTTTCAAAGTCTAGCTGGCTCATAATTATTGTTCTTTGTTATTGAAGAGATGGTGCATTGATACCAAAACAGGCAGATGATGACAATATCAATCTGCCTGCCTTGAATTAATCTAAAGCTGTGAATTACTTATCTGTGCCTGTTTTGCCCAGAGGATGCTTTTCATCAACTGTTTTCTTCAAATCTTCATTCACCATGTGCGTATAGATTTGTGTTGTTGCAATGTCTGCATGACCAAGCATTTTCTGAACGCTGCGCAGATCGGCGCCGCGGGATAGCAGATGCGTTGCAAAAGCGTGACGCAGAATGTGCGGTGATACGCGGTCTTCATCAACCTCTGCAGCGCGTGCCAGATCTTTCAACAACTGGGCAAATCTTTGGCGTGTCAGGTGACCGCTCAAAGATGTGCGGGACGGGAACATCCATTGTTGCTGGATATCAGGGTTTTCACCGCCGATAAACTGCTTGCGAACATTCAGGTAATTATCAACCGCTTTTTGCGCAGGCTCTGTCAAGGGAACCATGCGGTCGCGTCCGGCTTTACCGGTTACCATCAGGAACTGGTTGTCTTCACCGATTGCTGAAAGAGGCAAGCCAACAAGCTCGGATACGCGCAAACCTGTGGAGTAAAGCATTTCCAGCAAACATACCAAACGGATGCTTTCACCTGTGCCGGAAGCGCCGGCTGTTTTGATTAGCTGATCTACTTCGGCTTCGCTCAAAGTCTTGGGCAAAGTGCGCTTTTGTTTCGGGCTTTCGATTGTGGAAGTCGGATCATCTTCACGCATACCTTCGGATACGATGAAGCGGAAGAACTGACGCAAAGCCGATAGGCGACGTGCCACAGTACGCACGGCAATTTTCGAATTATTCGTGCCTTTGTTATGCGTTTTCTGGCTTAAATCCTGTAAATAATCTTTAATCTGATCTGTATTGGCATTGACGATTTCAACACCTTTTTCTTTACGCAGATATAATGAAACATCTGCAAGATCACGCCAATAAGCGTGACGGGTGTTCATTGCCGCACCACGTTCAGTGGTGAGCATATCTAAAAATGAATCCACACTCGGATGTAAATCCGGTTTGGGCATTGCTGGACGACCTGGACGAGCCATTATCTATCTCCTTATAGTTGTTCCAATACCAGTTCAAGGACAAGGTTCTTGGATGTTTTTGTTAAACCCACATTGTTAAAACTAAGCAATACATCACGCGCAACGCCGGGGTAATGATAACCCAGAGATTGTTTGCGAAGCATTACGGTACTCAGAAGAACCGTTTCTCCAATCCTTTTATTTTGGCTTGAATTTACAAATCGGTCCCATACACGTGGCATAGGCATTACATAATTTTCAGTAAATGTCAAGTCAAGTTCATTACCATAAATTTCGTCTGCATTATGGATATTTTCAAATCGCTTGTCAAGATTTTCTATAATATTGTAATAATTTAACTGCAGTTTTTTGCCTCGATCCTGCAAAAAGGCCTGAATCTTTGGGTCTTCGAGCATATCGTCGGATGATTCTTCCTGCCAGATTTGCGCGAGAAAGTACAAAGACAGGTCAAATTTCGATGAATTCTCCCGGCTCTCGAAATGTTTGATCCACTGGCCGGGGATGTTTTCGCCGGCATAATTTATGATTCGCAAGGCATTTTCGATGATTGAATCGCTTTGTCCTTCAATATTAATAGTCTGCATATGCGCGGCAAACGGGCTTAAAACAATAGGGCCGTATGTATCGATAAATGGATAGACGGATAAAATATGCTGCCATTTATCGGAATCTGCGCGTTCTTTTTGTAGATGGTGATAGGCATAGGCAATTTTTTTCCAACCCAGACCATCGGCTGATTCGGCTTGTCTTAACTCGTTTTCGTAGATATCGTCATAAAACTCGCCCAACATGTGCGGATGGATAAGTCCGCGCTTGGCCGCCTGAACCTTGATAAGGAATTCTTCGGTTGGCTCCAGATCGGGACGGGCCAGAAAAATGCCCAACTGATTTAAAGGGAGTTTTTGTAAAAAAGCTGTGGATATATCCGGCCAGTTGACTCGGTTCTCGGCCACCAAAATGGCTTTTTCCAACTCGCTGATCTTTTTGAAGCTGTTGGTTCCATGATTGATACTGTAATCTTTATTGGCGGCGATGCTGCGCAATGTCGGTAATTTTGATTCTTTCAGGCCGCTTTGCGCATTTTTGACATCTTCCTTATTCTCTCCGGCCAGCACATAGCGGCAATAGCGGGTGATTTCGTTCCAGAATTCCGATTCGAAAGCGCGGTCCTCCATGGTTTTATATTCAAGGCAGGCCAGCGAGCGCTCGCCATTGAAAAGCAGAGCAGTAGTACCGGCTTTGGCGAGATTGATATGATAAGGCTCGCTACCCAGCGCGGAATATATCTGGAAGGATTGCTTATAAGCGCCCATTGCATTCAGCTTTTCAAGGCGTAAGGTCAACACGTCTTTGCCTGGTTCAATATCAATATCATCTTCAATCAAACGGGCATTGGCTGCCGTCAGCAAGGCACCCATCAGCATTTTTTGCTGGGATGGTGATTTGCCGGGGAGAGGCAATTTCGGAAGCAAACCTGTAATAAGGGAACGCCGCGAATTATCCCAAAGATCGCGGCCAAGACTTCCTTCTCGCGGATTGGTATAAAGCCCGAATGATTCCAGATCGTTATAATTAACGCGCAAGATGGCCGGGCGCAGGTCTTCCTCTTCTTGCGCGAGGGCCGCTTTTTGCGCTCCCAAAACGCTTGAGAGTATGCAAGTGGCCAGTGTGAAAATTAAAATGTGTTTAAATGTCATTGTTATAAATCTCTGGCGCGATAGTGATGCGAATTTCCTCTTGCTGGACATTGGCTTCCATGCTGGCAAAAAATGCAAAGCCGCCTACCAGCCCAAGTAAAAGCAGGGCAAGAAGGTATTTCAGATATTTCATAAGATATCCTTTCGAAGTGATGTCATAAACACGTAATGCCCTGACGGTATAAAAAAAGAGGTGGTATGGCAAATGCTTTTCTTTAAAAAATCTGTTCAGCAAACAGGCGTATTTCGGTATAAGAAAGCTATGTC
>JBKHDZ010000146.1:0-4069 GCA_046541095.1 Alphaproteobacteria bacterium | reverse complement strand
TAACACGGCGCTGATATATATGGAATCCCCAGGCTCGGCAACTTTTGAAGTACAGGATATTCCGGCAATCTGCAAATTGGCCTCCCACAAGAAAATTACAACTATTATTGATAATACCTGGTCAGCAGGGCTTTTATTCAAGCCGCTTGAGCATGGATGTGATGTATCTTTGCAATCCTGCACAAAATATATCGGCGGTCATAGTGATGTGAATCTTGGCGTAATCATCGCCCGCAATGAAAATCTTTTAAAACCCTTGCGTAAAGCAGCTTGGGATTTGGGCGTTGCCCCTGCCGCGGAGGATCTGTATCTCGCCTTGCGCGGTTTGCGCTCCCTAAATGCGCGGATGAAGCAAAATGCGGCCAATGCGGCCACCGTCATTGAATGGATGCAAACGCGCGATGAGTTTACAAAAATTTATTATCCCGCTTTAAAAGAGCACAAAGGCCATGAGATTTGGAAGCGTGATTTTAAAGGCGCAAACGGCTTGTTCAGCTTTGTTTTACAAGCTGCGAGCAGGGAAGCCATACACGGCTTTATCAATGCGCTGGAATTGTTTCCCTTGGGCAGTTCCTGGGGCGGATATGAAAGCCTGTGCCAGCCGCAATACTTAAAGAATTATCGCAGCGCTGTTCCTTGGAATGAAAAGGGCGCTTGTTTCAGATTTCAAATTGGACTGGAAGATCCGCAAGATTTAATCAAGGATATTGATCAGGCTTTGAAGATATTTAATGAGTTTAAGTGATTAAAGCCTTATTGCCGAAACAGCCAGACAAGCGGCAAAGAGTAATATTACCCCTATAAAGTCCAGAATATTATTGTCGCGCCATAAGGCGATGGAAAGGGCTTTGCTACGTTTTGTCTGTTTCATAAACATCCTCAGTTACTCTGGTTTTTGTTTATTAATTGTTATCAGCAAACCCTTAACAAACATTTAACGCTAAACCAGAGCGTTCAAATCTACTTTAAGGGCCAAAGCCAGCGCCTTCATCGTGCGCAAAGAGCCCTCTTTGGTTCCCGTTTCAATTTCGGTGAGATAACTTCGTGATATTCCGGCAGCTATCGCGAGTTCTTCCTGCGTGAAGCCACGGTGTTTGCGAATAATTTTAACAGGGCTGTCTTGCGCGGCTGTTAAAGCGTCTAGTATGTCTGAAGGCAGGCTGGCATCTTCTTTTGTGCCGGAAATTTCGCGGTAATCATGCAAAGGAACCAGTACAAAGGGCTTTCCTTGAATGTGTAAAAGGTCGTAATTCATTGTGGATATCTCCGAAAAAAGAGAGGCGAGGTATTTTACAAATGTGATTCTATCATTTTTAGAATCGGGTGGAAAGAGTGAGCGAGCCAAAAATACTATCATCGCCCTGACCTTTGAATTCATCACTGCGATGATTGATGGAGTAGGCTAGCCTGTAATCATCAAATGTAAAGGCCACACCCGCTGTTAGGTCTGCTACAAAATGCTCCTTTTCTACGCTATGGCTATCGGAGAACGTATTGCCGTCCAGAAAAATATTGCGTGCCAGTGCGCGGCCATCGGCTCCTGCAAATATTTGCCATGACCAGTTATCCTCAGGTGTTTCGAAATATCCACTGCCGGGGAGGGCAGGGCGCACGCGCGGCTGGGTGTCTTGCAAAATGCCTTTATTGGGTGCAAGGCTGAGCATGATTCCTGTGCTGGCATAGGTGTAAATATTGCCTAAGGATACAGCGATATTGGGTTCGGCGCGAAATCTATATCCTGCCAAATCATATGTGTAAGCACGCGGCCAGCGGCGCTGCCATGATAAAATAACGCCCGGCTCGAATTCCAGCTGGTTTTTCCAGCCCTTTGGAATGGACGAATCCGATACATGGCGGTGAATGAATTTTTGCGTTTGCTCCCCCAAAGATTTTGGCCCGACCATACCCAATGTAAATTCCAGTTCGTCAACATGGTTGTCATCCAGAGTAAACAAACCAACAGAGCCATATAAAAACCCTGCCCATGGGCGGTCATCATTCTGATTGCGGGCGATGGCAATATCCTGCGGGGTATAGATATTCTGGCCGATGGTAAAAAAAGTGCTGGTTGTTTTGTTGATATCGAAAGTTGGAATGTAATCGGCGAGCTCATCCATAAAAACCGGAACATCGGTGCCGGAATTAAAATACGTCAAACGCAGACCGCTGGTATAAAACTGGTCTGTGCCCCCGCCCAGAAAATCATTTTCTATAGACAGGCTTAGATAATCTTTTTTAGGATTTCTTTGAATACGCTCGCTGACAAACTCTTCAGGGGTGGGGTCTTTTTGCACATTTTCAGAGTTTTGCGCCAAAGCCGGAATATTTAAAAATAAACAGGCGCAGAACAGCGTAAGCATGAGTATATGGCTTGGCTGCATTAGTGTTACGGCGGTTTGACAATCTGTTGGTTTCATTAGTTCCTAGTAACCATATTAAAGGGGCGGCCAACAAGTCAAAAGTGATTAAGTTCAAAATATCAAGATGCACTCTGTTCGTATTTCTTTGATTGTGATAAATATATAAGCCATGAGCGAAGGACAAATTGATAATTACTACGAACATGCGCCAGCCACCGGAAATATCAAAAAGCTGGTGATATTGTTGCATGGACTAGGCTCCAATGGGCAGGACTTGATTTCGCTTGCTCCTTATTGGGCGCCGGCTGTTCCTGAGGCTCTCTTTATATCGCCCGATGCCCCTTTTGCGTGTGATATGGTGCCTGCGGGCTATCCCAATTCCTATCAATGGTTCTCCCTGCAAAGCCGTGATCCGCAAGATATGCTTGACGGGGCGCGTCGGGCAGCGCCGATTTTAAAAGATTTTATTCGCACGCAATTGGATAAAAGCGGCGTAAAAGCTGAAAACTGCGCACTGGTGGGTTTTTCACAAGGCACTATGATGGCTTTGAGCGTTGCACCGTTTTTTAAAGAAAAACTGGCTGGCGTACTGGGCTATTCCGGGGCTTTGTTGTGGGACGCGGAGCAAGATATGGACAAGATGCATAAAATTCCTGTCCGCTTAATTCACGGGGAAGCCGATGGCGTTGTTCCCATTGACGCCTATCATATGGCCCGTCAAAAATTGCAGGCAGAAGGCTTTCAAGTAAGTGGCCATAGCACGCACGGGCTTGAACATTCTATTGATGGCCCGGGGGTAGAGAGTGGTGCTGAATTTTTAAAAATTGTTTTAAATCAATAGCTTGGAATTATCCTTGAAAATATATTTATCTGTATTTCGTAAAATTAATGAGATTTTAAATAAAATATATATAAAATTTTAGATAAGTTTGATTAAATTTTTTGCCTTTCTAAACAGGGCAATATGTGAGCGAAGTAGAGTAGTATAGAGTAATGGAAGCGAAGAAAGTCAGTATGAATTTATTTCTGGTTATTGCGATAACCGCCATGACGCTGTTTTTAATCATGGGTACGATAAAGCAGGCGCAGGCTTATAATATGGTTGTAGCCATAGGAGCGCAAAAAACCGGCAATGCTGTGGTGATTTCCCGCTTGCCGACAATTAACGAGCAGGACAGCAAGCAGCCTGGCCTTATGAAGGACAAAGAGCGCGAAGATCTGGCGAAAGTCGAGCCCGCAGCAGGATAAAAAATTAAAACGGGGCAACAGTGAGAGTGATGGCGGCATGGGAAGTGCCGCCATTTTTTTGTCTTTTTTATTGTTTTTCCTGCTTTTCTATCTTAAAAATTTTGCAGCCATGAAATTTTGCATCCATCTTTTAATTTTGTTTGCGATTGTCACGGCCGGAATTTCTCCGGCTTGTGCCTTTATGGGTGCGCAAAAAGGCTGGATTGAAATTTGCGCGTCGGATGGCAGTGTAAAAAGAATTCAGGTTTCAAGCGATTACCTGCCTGATGAAAAAGATTCTGCCCCTGCCGAGCAAAGTAGCTTGATGGAAGATTGCCTCTTTTGTTTTGCAACCGCGCAAGGTAAAGCGGCATCATCGCCTTCTTTCCTTGTTATGACTTCTTTGACAAGCGGTTATATCGCTGTTGGATCCGGCACGTATATTCCGCGCAATCTTCAAAGCGCGCCCTTTGCACCGCGCG
>JBKHDZ010000145.1:0-4113 GCA_046541095.1 Alphaproteobacteria bacterium | reverse complement strand
CACCGCTCGCAGGCGCAATGTCATTTAAATCATCCAGATCAAAGCCGGATGTATCGCGCAGAGCATTGCCAATATCATTTTCCAGCGCGTAAGGCGTATTATTCCCAAAACGCTGGCCGAATTCATCTACAGCCAATGCGGGCGTTACAAAAAAAGTAGCTGTCATTAATAAAGGTAGAAAACGCATGATATCATCTTTCTTTTGGTGTTTTTTAAATCAGGTCCTAAAAGGTATCCTGTATTTTTTGTCCGGCTTTTTCTATATCTCGCCCCATACCCTCAGCCGTATTTGAGCACGCCGACAAAACAAGGATGGAAAGCACAAAAAGTGAAACAAGCACACTATTTTTCATTTTTTAAGTCCTCACACTATCAAATATATAACTTTATGGCAAATTAATCTTGTTAAGATTATAAAATATACCAAAGCTTGAATTTTTAAAAGCGCCAAATTGAGGCTCGGGACCCAGATCTCAATTCTAAAAAGAAAGAATAATAGATCGAAGGTCTTCATACCCCCAATCGGCACCAATCAGCTTTTCGCGCATGATGCCCTTTTGATCAATAATAATGGTTTCAGGCAGGCGGTATGTTTGGAATATATTGCGTGTCACTTGCGCATTTTCATCAAAAGCAAAAAAGACATTCGGCGCTTGCGTAGCGGCGTGATTGTCTTGTGCCAGTTTTTCCAAGAATCTATTCATGGCCTCTGGCGTAAAATCATTGGATAAGCCAATAAAGACAACGTCGTCCGGGTATTCTTCAGCCAATTTTAAAAAATAAGGCATCTCCTTGATACAGGGCGCGCACCAAGAGGCCCAGAAATTCAAAACCACTATTTTACCCTTGAAATCCTCAATGCTGAAATTTTGCCCTTGTGTATCTGTAAAAATAAAAGATGGTACAGGATGCATCGTTTTAATGACCGGAATTTCCTGTGCCCCTTCGGACGCCGTGGATGGGGGCGCGGAGGTAAAATCGAGCATATAGGTGATGCCCGCTCCGATAATAATAGTAACAAGCAATATTACAATGTTACGCAGCATGATCTTTCAGCCCCCTTGTACGCATACGTACGCCTGCCCATAAAGCCGCGATAATCAATGTTTCAAGCGCGCAAAAGATAGCAAGCCCATAGGCAAGCCCGCTTGTAAAGCCATAAGAGTGCAAGCCAACGCCCAGCAAATTCACCCCGAACCAGGCAATGCCGACAATAATATTCAAATAAGCCATTCCCGCCATAAAGGGGACGTCTTTTAAATTTCCGCTGATGCGGCCATGCTGTAACCAGATAAGCCAAAGCACAATAAGAAGCGCGCCGTTTTCCTTCGGGTCCCACCCCCAAAATCGGCCCCAGCTCTGATCGGCCCAAATACCGCCCAGCACGGTTCCCACAGCTGTTAAAAGCAGGGCAAGAATTGAAATTCTATAGGTAGCGCCATAGAGCTTTAAGATGCCCGGCTCTTTTTTATCACGAAACAGCCGCAGGAAAAGATAATAATGCGCCATGCAGGCCGCGATCAGGCAAACCCCATAGCCTGCCGTTATCACGGTTACATGGGTTGCCAACCAGAAATTCGTATTCAGAACAGCAACAAGAACTTCCAGACTTTCTCCTTCCGGCGCGATCACAGGAGCAAGAAAAAGCAATAATAAACCCGCAATCAGTGAAGAAAGAAGAGCTGGCTTGTTTATACCGCGCAACGATAACATAAGCCCCATAATGACACATATGAGCGCCACAAAAAGCACAGATTCATAAAGCGTGCCCACTGGCGGGCGATCTAGAATCAAGATGCGCGAAACAATAGCGCCGATATGAAGAATTATGCCTGCGGTAGTGGCCAGTATAACCGAAACATTTATAGCGCTATGCGGTTTAACAAAGGAAATCAGCAATAATGCAATAGCCAGCGTATATAAAAGCCGCGTCCAGAAATAGGGTTTGAGCGCATTATAAGCCTTTTCCAGTGTAAATAAGGACGGGGAATATAGCGATTGTTCGCTCATATAAGAAAGCATTTGCGCAGTCGCGCTCTTCCATATCCGCGCGTCACCATTCCGATAGGCTGATGCGGCCCGCTCCCACATTGTAAGATATTTGGATGCTTCGGGCGAGCCTTGACCTTCTAAAAGCAATTCCCAGGGCGAATACCATTCCTCGGCGTTTTGCCCGCCCCAACTGGCCGGAATAATTTTAAAAATACGGCTGGCTTCTCCGGCACTGCGCAAATTTTCTAATTGAAAGGCCAAAAGCGCAATTTTTTGTTCTTCTTCACTATAGCCTTCAATATCGTCACCTTTTGTGCGGATAATGCTCTGCAAATCCTGATTAAGCCGCGTTTCGATAACGGACAAATTCATATAATTCAGCGTTTGTCCGTCAAAACGCTCTTGATAGCCATCGGGCAAAACCACATCCAAAGGCAAGAATAGCGAAAAACTGCGCATAATATTGGAAAGCGCAGCTGCATTTTCATGGATGGCCAGAAATTCTTTTTGATCGGCCGTCAGATCATTGCTGTCTTTGGCAAGCAAAGCAACGAGCCTGTCTTTTGTGCTCTCTAGAGCCGGGCGCAATTCCTCCAGAGTAAAATAATCAGGGGCATTTTTATTCAGCCCCAGCTGGGCTTTGACGCTATTATTGCGCAAGTAAAAAAATTTGCGCTGCGCCGCATTTTGCGGATCAAAGAGCATTTCGGCCAGAATTTCACCGGCGCCGAGCTCTTTATAATGATCTTCACCGTGCCATTTTCTTACATGAATACGGGCAAAACTATCGAGCGGCTTAACCCGCCCTTCATGAAGAACGGGAAGATTACTCCAGCTTTCATAATTTAAAGAAGGTACATAATCCTCGTCGGCCCGCGCCTCTTGAAAAAGCAAGCAAAACAACAAAGCTATAACCAGCAAAAACCGTGTCATGCTTTACCCCTTTTGGCATAGATTATAAGTAAATGCACCAAAAGTCCCAGCGCCAGAATGAAAGTCCCTAAATAAGGAAAAATGCGCCCCTTGTTTTCTACTACCGATAAAACGGTGATTTGCGTATCATCGCTATCATCAAAGGAGGATTGATAAAAAGTATATCCCTTATAGCGCAAAGGAGCGTTCATCTCAATCCGCGCATTCCAGCGTACACCTTCATCCAACACTATAACTTCCGAGGAATAGCCGCGCGCCATTGGCATACCGGGATAGGTATCCTTATCAAAATCTTCCAGCGCTATTTCAAAAGGAAGCCGGCGCTGTTGCTTGCCATAGATGATTTTATAATTATCCCCTTGATAAGTGAATTCTATCGGGCGCGGCATGCCTTCGAAAACAATATATATACCGTCTAAATCATCATCTAAATTTTCAATACTAAAAGAAAAACCGGAAATATTGGCTTCGGCTTCCTTACGCAAGACATCAGGTTCCAGCGCCATAAACTGCGCCAGAGAATGCGGGGTTTTATCCTGCGCAAAATCTTGTTCATGCTCTGCGCGCTTTAATATCCTGCAATTCTCGCAGGCATTCTCAATTTGAATATTCAGTGGTAATGATGTCGCCCTTAATAATTTCTCCCGCGGTATGACATAGGCAAGAGTATCATTTTTAAAGATCAGCAATTCGCGCTTGTGATAATCATAAACAAACGGGCTTTTCTGCCCTTCGGCAATCACCATAAAACCTTCTTTTGCGCTTAAGGCCGTCAGCAATCCACCCAGCAAAAGGATTATAGCGCCCAAATGGGATAAAATAATGCCGGCCTTGCGCCACGACCATTCACTGAAAAACAGAAATTTCAGCAAAAGATTAGCGCTTAATATAATTAATAACGTATAGCCGCCCGGCAAAGGCATAAAGCCCGCCCAGAATACAAAAGACGCGAAATACATTTGATGGGCCGCATAAAGCCCCATTTCCCGCTGCGCCCAAGTGCCTATGACCAGCAACGCCATCAAGGCCGGCATTAAATAAAAAATAATATCGGCGCGCGATAGGCGTTCTGCCCCTTTTTGAATGGATAGATAAATGCGAGAAGGATCCATGACAATGACTTAAGCAATAAGCACGCTTATTTCAATATTTTTCGGTAGTGTATTTTTAAAAGCGAAGGGTTTAGAA
>JBKHDZ010000144.1:0-4117 GCA_046541095.1 Alphaproteobacteria bacterium | reverse complement strand
TCCCGCGAGCATGGCAACAGGGGCGATAACAGCCAGTTTTCTCATACCGCTTAAACCGATGGAATTTGCAATGGAATTGGCCATCATTCCGCCGCCGATAAGTCCGGCAAAACCTTGAAAGTTCACTTGATCGAAATTGTCTTTGAAGAGATCAAATGCTCTATCATATTCTCCGCTGGTCAGGGCTTCGGAAATTGATTCTGCCAATGTTTCATTTCGGATGATCATTTTAATGAAAGGTTCGATGGCAAAATCGGTAGCGCCGCCAGCAACATCGCCGGCTGCGCCGGCAAACATACCGCCAAGGGCTCTTGCGCCTTGTCCTTCATTGAGTGCCTGATCAGCGGCGCCTGCGCCCAAAAGACTCAAAACTATAGGAATTAATGGTAAAGCCATATCATCGTTCCTTTGCTATACAAAGGTACGAAACTTGTCTGATTTTTTAGGGATTTGTCCTGTAATATCACTTGTTTCATACCCTCAATTATTACCGTTTTTTTGCATTTTATTTTTATTGTTAAACACATTGTACAAAATTATGCGCTATTTTGCAACTTTATTGCGCTTTAACCTTTCGGTATATGTCATATATAGAGAAAAAGCGTTAAGAAAGTCTTAACGCTCTTTTTATGTTATTTATCAAATGATTGGGGGCTTTTAATGCCGGAAATGGCGCGTGCCTGTAAAGATCATGGCTAGCCCGCGTTCATTGGCGGCCTCGATCACCTCTTCGTCACGGATCGAGCCGCCGGGCTGGATAACAGCCGTAACACCCGCATCCGCAGCGGCGATAAGCCCGTCAGCAAAGGGGAAGAAGGCATCGGAGGCCACAACGGAGCCTTCGGCGAGGGAGCTGTTAAAGCCCGCTTCCTTGGCGGCTTCCTCGGCTTTCCACGCGGCAATGCGTGAGGAATCAATACGGCTCATCTGGCCTGCACCGATACCGATAGTGGCCAGATTTTTGGCATAGATGATGGCATTGGATTTAACATGCTTGCAAACGCGGAACGCAAACATCAAATCCTGTAATTCCTTGGCGGTGGGCTCACGGTCGGTCACAACCTTCAAATCATCTTTTGTGAGATGTTTAATATCGTCATCTTGTACCAACATCCCGCCTGCAATACGCGTGATGACAAGGCGGTATTGATCGCGCTCGGGCATGCCGCCTGTCGTCAGGACGCGGATTTTATCTTTCTTTTTCAAAACATCAACAGCGCCGCTTTCAATGTCGGGGGCAATAATCACCTCGACAAAGCGCTTGGTAATTTCCTCCGCCAGAGCTGTGGTTAGCGTCTGGTTTAAGGCGATAATACCGCCAAAGGCACTGACAGGATCGCAGGCCAGCGCATGTTTATAGGCTTGCAAAACATTTTCCCCGACGGCTACGCCGCAAGGATTGGCATGTTTTATAATCGCAACGGCAGGATCATCAAATTCACTGACCAGCTCAAATGCGGCATCTGTATCGTTCAGATTATTATAGGAGAGTTCTTTTCCTTGAATTTGCGAGGCTAATGCTGCGCCCTTACGGACGGCGTCATCCATTAAATACAAGGCCGCATTCTGGTGAGGGTTTTCGCCATAGCGTAATTTTTGTTTGAGTGTGCCGGAAAAACTGATGCGGCGCGGGAAGTGATAATCCTCGCTCATTTCGCCGACAAACCAGCTTGCTATGGCTGAATCATACGTGGCTGTCATGGCAAACGCATTGGCCGCCAGTTTTTTGCGTAAAGTATGGCTCACGGCTCCCTGATGTTCTTCCATGTCTTTTAAAACACTCTCATAATCCTCAGGATCGGTTATGATTGTTACGTAATCGTGGTTTTTTGCTGCCGCGCGGATCATGGCCGGGCCGCCAATATCTATATTTTCAATGCAGGTATTGAAATCAGCCTCGCTTTGTATGGTTTGCACAAAGGGGTAAAGATTAATCACTAGCATATCAATGGACTGAATACCGTTTTCTTCCATGGCTTTTACATGCGCGTCATCATCACGCCGCGCAAGAATGCCGCCATGAATAGTAGGATGAAGAGTTTTAACGCGGCCATCCATAATTTCAGGAAAACCGGTATGCTCGGATACATCTTTTACGTTAATACCGGCCTCTTTCAAGGCTTTGGCCGTCCCGCCGGTGGACAGGATTTCGATGCCGAACTTTTCCAGCTTTTGCGCGAATTCAACAATACCGTCCTTATCGGAAACGGAGATAAGTGCGCGCTTGATTTGAACGGCGCGCGAGTCGCGAATAATTGTATCGGCCATAAATTTCATACCCTTATTTTTAAGTTATATTTTTTATGTGTGTTGTAAGGATTAGAAAGGGCAAGCGCAAGACCTCTTTGCGAGATAATCGACTTAAGCGCCGACGCTTTGTGCTGCGCTATCTTTTTTCACCAGATGAATGCTGCCTTTTTTGGCGTAAACTCCGCGCATGTCGGCCACTGGGGCAAATTCATCGGTAATGCCCAATACAGTTTCTGCGCCGCCCATGAATAAAAATCCGTCATCTTTTAATTGCGCGGCCATGCGCTTTAAAATATCGCCTTTGGTTTGCGTATCAAAATAAATCAGGACATTGCGGCAGAAAATAACGTCCATTGTGCCCATCGTTGCCATACTGTCCAGAAGGTTGAACTGGCGGTATTGCACCATTTTTTTGATTTGCTCTGAAATCTGCCAGCGCTCTTCGATTTGTTCAAAATGTTCCAGCAACATTTTTACGGGCAAGCCGCGCTGGACTTCGAATTGTGAATACAGTCCTTTGCGTGCCTGATCCAGAATATCATTGGAAATATCTGTGCCAAGAATATCGATCCGCCAGCGCGAAAACTGGTTTTCATGTTCTTTTAAAATCATGGCCAATGAATAGGGTTCCTGACCACTCGACGCGGCGGCGCACCAGATTTTAAAGGCGCGCTCGTGAATACGGTTTTCCAAAAGATAGGGCAGAACCTGGTCTTTAAACGTATCAAAGGGGCGAATATCACGAAAAAACGAGGTTTCGTTGGTGGTCATCGCCTCGATAATATCGTTAATCAGTTTGGCTTCGGGCACACCTTGCAAGGCAATGGTCATGGCATCCAGTGTAGGATAGCCCCATTGCGTGGCAACGGGTGTGAGGCGCGATTCAAGAAGATAGGATTTATCCTCGCCCAGTACGATTCCCGATTTTTCTTTAATCAGGTTTTTGTAAACATCAAAATCTGTCAGGCGCATGTTTTTTCCTTCTATTATCCGTTCGCGGCTTTTTGTATGCTGGGGCCGATTTGATCGAGCGGCAAGACGGCGGTGCATATTCCGGCCTTTGCCACCGCACCCGGCATCCCCCAGACAATGCTGGTTTTCTCATCTTGCGCTATTAAAGGGCATCCGGCCTCTGCCAGTTTTTGCGAGGCTTTCAGTCCATCATTGCCCATGCCGGTCAAAATAACCGCCAGTATTTTGCGGCCGTAAATAGGCAAAAGCGATTCAAACATGGGATCTACAGCCGGTTTGCAGAAATTCACCATGGGGCCGTCATCCAGATGGACAACCACGCTGTTGTTATCGTCCTGGCGCAAAATCATATGCAGTCCGCCCGGGGCCACAATGACCTTATTATTTTCCAAAGGCATACCTTCTTCCCCCTCATCGCAGGCCAGACCTGTATGCTGGGTGATATGTTTGGCCAGAATTTTGGTAAAAGTAGCGGGCATATGCTGTGTGAGGACGATAGGCATATTTAAATTTTTGCAATGGCTTAAAACTTCGAACAAAGCCTGCGGCCCACCGGTAGAGCTGCCAATCGCCAGAATATTGGGCCGGCCTTTATAATCATGCGGATTTTTGCGCAAGCTATATGAGGATGGAGAAGCGGCAGAGGAGGGAGCTGGGGTCTTTGTTTGTGAATTCTGTTCGGTTTTGCAATGCGCGGGATCTGCCAGATTGCGAACAATGTTCAAAAGCTGGGTCTGGAAAGCCCCGCCTTTGCGCGCTTCACCCGAAGCGGGCTTGACCAGACATTCCACAGCGCCCAAAGACAGTGCTTTCAAGGTGATATTGGCCCCTTTTTCCGTCAGCGTAGAAAACATGATGACTTTGGAATTGGGTGATTTTTCGAGGATAAGGGGCA
>JBKHDZ010000143.1:0-4218 GCA_046541095.1 Alphaproteobacteria bacterium | reverse complement strand
TAATCGCCCATAATGATTTGCCGACCTTTGAAAAGCTTACCCGTGAGGGCGGCACGGTTTTAAGCCCTGATCGCGCAGGCACGCAAGATATTCGCGAAATGCATATCGGTCTTCTTAACATGATGCCCGATGCAGCGCTGGAGGCCACGGAAAAGCAGTTCTTTCGCCTGATCGGGGAAAGCAATAAGATTGCCCAGTTTTACGTGCATCCATTTTCCCTGCCTGAAATCGAGCGCTCGGAAAAAAGTGCGGCCTATATCGAAAAATATTACGAGCCTTTTGAAAAATTACAAAATGACGGGCTGGATGCCCTGATCATTACAGGGGCAAATGTGGCCGATCCCGATTTGGAAAACAATGCGTTTTGGGAGCCGTTGCAAAAAGTTATGGACTGGTCATGGAATAATGTAACATCCACAATTACAGCGTGTCTGGCCAGCCATGCCGTTATGCAGTTCAAATACGGGCAAAAACGCACGCCCTTTGACCGCAAACATACCGGCATTTTCAAAAGCCGCGTGCGCCAGCGCTCGCACCCCCTCGTGCAAGGGATGAACACTGTTTTCGATGTTCCCCATTCGCGCCATAATACAATCACCTGGACACAATTCGAAACGGCAGGGATGCGCATTCTGGTCAATTCCCATGAAGGCGGCGTGCATATGGCCACCTCGCCAGATGGCTTTCGCCTTGTTTGTATGCAAGGCCATCAGGAATATGACACAGTGAGCATTTTAAAAGAATACCGCCGCGATCTGGAATTATTTTTAGATGGAAAAATAGAGCAGCCCGATATCCCCCAACATTATTTTTCCAGCGAAGCCTTGGAGATTATCAAGCGTTACTTGGAAAACCCCGGCGGCATTTTCCCTGAACAAGATATTGCGCCACTGATTGAAAACACTTGGAAGGATTCTGCAAGGGCCATTATCGGCAACTGGATTGGTCAGGTGTATCAAACCACCCATGTTGATCGTACCAAGCACTTTATGGATGGGATTAATCCCGATAATCCTTTAGGCCTTTAAAGATTACAGACAGCCCTTTTATTCCCGAATACGCATTACACGCTGATGGGTTTTATTGCGCGCTTTCCAGATAACGCTATCCACCACATAATGATGAAAATTGATGGTCTGGAACGTGATAATAGCGACTGCCAGCAACAAAGCCTCGTTTGTGGCAAAAACGATATTGATGGTGGATTGCAGGCCGTAATAAACTATTGTGGTACAGAGTAAACACGCTGTAAAATAGGCTAAAATCCGCAAAGGCTTTCTTTGGCTCACCCATGCCAGAGCATGTTTTCCGCCAGCATCAACATGTTTAAAGCGGTTTGTATTATAGAGCCAGACAAACAATATATATTGCGCATTATGCCAGATATTGGCGGCCAGCCAGCCATAGTTAATATTTTCTATCGCGATATAACCGACATAGAAAATTGCAAAATGGGATAGTTGAAACCCTGTCATGGCCACGCTCAGCTGGCCAAGCTTATAATCACAATAGCGCTCATAACACCAATATAAAAGCAATGCGGCCGTTATAACTCCGGCAATATCCACCACAATCCATGGAACGGGAAACACCCAGACGGGGTTAAACAAAAATGTATCCCAGCCCTGCGCGCAACGATATAAAATTCCCCATACGGGAACGGCCCAAAATGCGGCCTGGGATAAATATTGTCGTCTGGCCGATATAACCTGCAAACCGGCTTTACGGCGGTAAAAGGCAGAAATGCCCCATGACTGGCGCGTATAATGATACCACTGCCAGAATAAATAGATGGTCACAACCGACCAAATCCCGATAAAGGCCGCCAAACCCACCACCGCCAGCAAAACAAAAACCGGCAAGGGATAAATTAAAAACCAGTTTTGCGCTCGGTCTTCCTTCGTTCCGGCCAGCTTTGTAAAGGTTGCAATAACGTGGTGATAGCCCAAAAACCACAAATCGATAAACAAGATCGGCACGAACAAAGCCGGATAAAAGCTGACAATCAAACCTGAGGCCACGGCCAAAACCAAAACGCCAACAATCAGCGTTGTGTCATAGGATGGGCTATCGAGCCACCCCGCTTTGAACCCCGGGTTCAGACCTGCTATAGAATTCATTTAAATATTCCCATGCGTCATTTAAAAAAATTGTCAAAATAATACGCTCGAAAACTATTATACCCCTTCACGATAAGGCAAGACAACTATTTGACGCGCTGTTTCAGCTTCGGCCGGCTTCAGACCGCCAAACAACCCCCGCCCGCGCACAGATACTTTCGAGCCGCCCTGATTGGTCGGACGGGCATAAAGTTGTTTGCTGGCTTCGACCATATGTACGCCAGCGACGAAGGGCGCACAATTTCGACCTAAATATTCAAACCATCCGGCTGACTTTAAAAAAATACCGGCTTTATAGGGCGGCATAAAGAGCGCTTCATCGGTGCGCTCGTGAATAAAGCCATTATCTTTTAAATAATGGGTAATCTGCGTTGCACTATATGGCGTGCCCTGCCCGAAAGGCGACCAGTCCCCACGCGCCCAAAGGCCGTTGCGGTTCGGCACAATAACAAGCAAACGGCCATTGCCTTTCATCACGCGCCAGATTTCACGCAAATTGGCCTGCATCAATTCGGAAAATTCCAGACTATGGATCATCAAAACGCGGTCAACAGAATTGGTTTCCAGCGGCAATTCGGTTTCTTCGGATAAAGCAATCAGGTTTTTTTCATCCACCGGCCAATGATGCGCGCCCTGCCCCGCCGGCATAATGCCGAAAACGCGCTCGACATCCTGATTTAAGAACATGCGCAGATAAGGCGCGCTATAGCCGTAGCCCATCACCCGCAAACCATGCAAATCAGGCCAGAATTCGGCAATGCGCTGTTGCAAAATGCGGCGGACAATCCGTCCCATTTTCAAATTGTAAAACGCTTTTATATCATAAGCCGAGGCATACATATCCACATCATAACAATAATAATTTTCCTTCGATAGCTTTCTCGCCACAAAGGACTCATTTAAAGTAAGGCTGTAATTTAAACCTTTGTTCCAAAGGAGAACAAAATATGCCCTCAGTTTTGCCCTGGTACGCAGGCGGCCTGCTTTTGGCTTTTGCCTTTTTGGCCGCAATATTTTTTGTTAAACCCATTGGCATTTCCACGCAATTTGTCATTGCCAATGGCATTATCTGGGATGCGATTGATGATACAATCGTGCAGGATGATGAAACCCGTCAATCGGGCTATGCCTCTTCCAATGCTTATCTGGATAAAAGCGGGGGCAAATATGCCTCCAATATTGCCGATCCCTGGAATTACAGCTTTGTATTCGTTCTGGCCGTGATGGCAGGGGCTTTTTTATCATCGCGCATCGGCGGCGACAAACCCGAGCAAGAGCGCGCCTCCTGGATGCCGAATGTCTGGGCGGAGCGTTTTGGAGAGGATAAAAGAAAGCGCCTTGTTATATGCTTTATTGCGGGAGTCCTTGTTTTATTCGGCGCCCGTCTGGCGGGAGGCTGCACCAGCGGCCATATGATGAGCGGTATGATGCAAACAGCGCTAAGCGGCTATCTTTTTGCTTTGGGCGCTTTTGCCGCAGCCCTGCCAATAGCCATTTTGCTGTTTAACAAGAAATAAGCGGGAGTATTTTTCATGGAAATTTTTTATGCCATAACCTTAGGGTTGCTTTTTGGTTTTGCTTTAAACCGCGCGGGAGCCACAAACCCGCAAAATATTATCAATATGTTGCGCCTGACCGATACTTTTTTGATGAAAGCCATTTTGCTGGCCATTGGAATATCGGCTATCGGCTTATTCGGCAGTCTGGCTCTCGGGCTTATCGACCCCAGCCATGTATCCATTAAATCGGCCTATATCGGCGTTATTGTGGGCGGTGCGCTTTTGGGGATCGGCTTTGCGCTGGCGGGATATTGCCCGGGAACAGGGCTTGCCGCCATGGCAACAGGCCGCAAAGATGCGATTGCCTTCGTCATTGGGGGATTTGTTGGCGCTTTTATCTATATGCTTGGTTTTGGCTGGCTTGAGAATAATACACCGCTCTTTCAAGAAATAAGCGGCGGCGATGTATCTCTGGCTTTAACAGGGAATGATAAATATGATGCCATTTTGCCCCAGCTGGGCGGGCCGTTTTTGGGCATCATTATCGGGATTGCGTTTTGCCTGATCGCTATCGCCCTGCCCAAAAATATTTTGAAGGG
>JBKHDZ010000142.1:0-4325 GCA_046541095.1 Alphaproteobacteria bacterium | reverse complement strand
TATATTTCTGGGCTCCCGAAATTTACCGTTTTCCGTTAAATTTATATTTCCCGCATAATCGGCCACCATGCCCGCCAATTGGTGGGAAGCCGAAATATTGGTCTGGCCGGTTATATTATTTTCATCTTGCGAGAATTTATATTGAGATTGAATATCAATAATCGGCTTCGAGATAAGGCTTGGCGTATTCTCGACTTCGATAAAACCCTTAAGATTTTCCTCTTCCCTTTCTCTTTGCTCGCGGCGGGATGTCTGAATAATTCGTTGCTCTTTTCTGTCTTTACGCCTTTCAAAAGATAATACCGTCTCGCTTGTCGTTGTGATGGTCAGAGTAGATAAATCAACCTGCATATTGACCGGCCACAGCTGGTTTAATACCTCCATCTGAACGTAAATATCTTCCGTATTTGTTTCTTCAGGGGAGAGAAAAGCATTATCTTCAATGGGAATGGTTTCACCCTTTACTATCAATCTTTTATTGATCCCGTCAAAAACAAATGTATTGTTTTCATCCGCCGCAAAACCCGAAACATAAAGCCTGTCTATTTCCTGATCTTCGGCAAAAAATTCAAACCCTTCGGCCAATTCAAGAATGGGCAGGTAATAGCGCCCTTCGTTTTCATAGGCGGTAATGATGGGCGCAATGGTCCATTCCGGTGGATAAACAATCGAGAAAAAGTATTCATCATACAAAGGGCCTTCATTAAATTCTTCATCGTAGGCAAAAGACAAAGAAGGCGTAAAACACAACAGCGCAAATACCGGCAAAAGCAGGATTGCCGGCATCCATCGTTTCCTGAATTTATACGCCCAGATATTTAACATGGAATATGTTTCATGCAGGCAGAATAGCCCATTATTATTTTCTCAAAAAAATAAGGGAATAGCTAGGGAAAAGCGGGAATTTTAGGCATTTATCATAACCTGTTTAAGGCTAAAAAAACGAGGCTTGAATTACCGTAAAAATTATGGCGAGAGCAGTTCCTGCAAATAAATAGAAGATTGCGCTTGCAAGGGCTGGCTTTTTAAGCCCTGCAAGGCCCATTCAATGAGCTGCGGCGTGTTTTCTTCAATACTGCCCAAACCTTGCGGAAGCCGGGTTTGAAGACCAAATTCGGGAACATTTTGGCGCAAGGCCAGATGATCTTCAATGCTCCAGTTTTGAATATAGTCTGCCGCCTTATTTAAACTCTCATTGCAATAGATGAGCCCGACCCAAAAAGCGGCCAGAGCATATAATTTGGGAGGAGGGACACTGTCCGCCCCGCGCAATTCCAGATAGGTTTTTAGCCTGACTTCCGGAAATCCCGTGCTTAAATGATCCTCCCAGTCTTTCAGAGTGGCCTCATAGCTTTCATTTTCCGGCAGATTTCCGGCCATAAATTGCCGGAAAGATTTGCCGCTCATATCAATCAACGCGCCTTCACGCTCGATAAAATACATCGGAACATCGAGCATATATTCAGCATAAGCCTCAAATCCGGCTCCATCTTGAAATATAAACGGCAAAATTCCGGTGCGATCGGGATCGGTATGATCCCAGATATGCGCGCGGTAGCTTGCAAAATCGCTTTTTCGCCCCTCAACCACATCTGAATTTGCAAAAAGCGCAATTATAAAAGGCTGAAGCGCTATCATAACGCGGAGTTTGCGGATCATATCCGCTTCACTTTCATAATCCAGATTAATCTGCGCGCCGCACGTTCTGGCCATCATATCCAGACCATGAGAGCCGCGTTTTGGCATGTATTCGCGCATAATTTTATAGCGGGACTTCGGCATCCAGTGCATATCATCCAGAGCCCATTCGGGCGGAAACCCCCTCGAAAAAAAACTTATATTCAATGCATTACAGGCTTTTCTTAAATTATTACTATAGGCTTGATGTTCCTGAACCAGATCCTGAATAATAAGATGCGGCGCCCCCGATAATTCCATTTGTCCGGCAGGTTCTATCGTTATCGACTGGTTATCTTTATAAAGCGCGATAAGATGCCCGTTATCAAATTTTTGTCCCTTCCAGCCGCAATGCTCGGATAAATATTCCAAAACTTGCTTAACGCCCGGATCACCATCATAGGGCAGGGGTTTTCCCGTATTTATATTATAGATAAATTGTTCATGCTCAAGGCCAATACGCCAACGATCAGGCGGTTTACAGCCCTTTTTGAAATAATCAATTAAATCGTTTTTTGTGAGCAAGTTATCACTTTCACTTCGACATGGTTATTATACACTCTAAATATGTAGAGTGATATTTTAAAACTTAAAGCAGGATGGCCACATGAAAATAGCCTTAATAATGGATCCACCGGAAACTTTGAAACCGGCAAAAGACTCCAGCGTTGCCCTGATGCAGGCAGGCTTAAAAGCGGGGCATGAGATATTGTATTTTACCCAGCCTGAAATTTTTATAGAAGATCAAAAAGCACAAGGATATGGCCGCAGGGTTGAAAGCATTGAAAACAGCGCGCTAAAATTCGCAGATTACCAAGATTACGCCCTTGGGTCTTTTGATCTGGTTTTCATGCGCAAAGACCCGCCCGTCGATAAAGCCTTCATGCAAACAACTTTCATCTTGGCGCAAGCCGAAAAAGAGGGCGTAAAAATCATAAATTCTCCTGCATCCTTACAAAGATACAATGAAAAAATTTATGCCAGCCTGTTTCCCGCACACACGCCGCGAACCCTTATTGGCTGCGATAAAGACAAGATTACAGCCTTTATAAACACTGTTGATAGGGCGGTTTTAAAACCCGTTGATATGATGGGAGGATACGGCGTATTCGTCAGCAAGGCAGGCGATCATAATCTGGATGTCATTATCGAATTGCTCACCCAAAACGGCAAAACCCATATTATTGTGCAGGAATTTTTGCCCGCAATCGTTGAGGGCGATCGCCGCCTGATTATAATTGATGGACAAATCGCGGGACATGCCCTTGTGCGCTATCCCAAAGAGGGGAGCCTGCGCGGTAATATGGCCGCTGGCGGCAGCTATAAGGTCGAGGAAGTGAATAACCGCGATTGCGAAATCGCTGCCGCTGTGGGCCCGCGTTTGCAAAAAGACGGCGTATTTTTTGCCGGCCTGGACGTTATTGGCGGCAAGCTGATAGAAATTAACCACACCAGCCCGACAGGCTTGCGCGAAATTTCACAAGCCTCTGGCGAAGACCTAGCGCAACGAATAATTGCGGAAGCCACAGCTTGATCGAAAGGATAGTACAATCGCTGATTATATTTTTAATATAAACCATGTGGAATTCTTAACGTTTATTGCCACTATATTTATCAGTTTTATTGGCGGGTTGGGTCTTGCATGGGTGTTAACACGCACAATTCGCGTTTTCGGGGGGCGCAATAAATCATATATGGATGCGCTTATGCGCCGCAATATACGCATTCCGCTCTTTATTCTCTTTCCCCTCATTGGCGTATTTATAGGCTTATGGCTTTTTTACCCGGCTGTTTTAAATTATGAAGCCGTCCATGCGTCATTAAAGGTTTTATTGGTCGTTACCCTTGTCTGGCTCACATTAAGAATAGTCAAAACAATTAGTGTCTTTGTTGAAAACAACTTTGATATTACCAATGAAGATAATCTTCGCGCACGCGCTGTGCATACACAAATTACCCTCATCCGACGTATTACCGGTTTTGTTGTCGTGGTGGTGGGTCTCGCCTCGTTTTTCCTTTTATTTGAAAATCTGCACACAATTGGGGTGAGCCTGATTGCCTCGGCCGGTGTTGCGGGTATTGTGCTTGGTTTTGCGGCACAAAAAACGCTGGGCAATCTTCTGGCCGGTATTCAGATCGCCATAGCCCAACCCATCCGCATTGATGATGCCGTTTTCGTGGAAAATGAATGGGGCTGGATAGAAGAAATAACCCTTACTTATGTGGTGGTAAAAATTTGGGATTTGCGCCGCCTGGTCGTACCAATCAGCTATTTCATCGAAAAACCCTTTCAAAACTGGACGCGCAATTCGGCCGCCATTCTGGGCTCGGTCTTTTTATATACCGATTATACAATGCCGATTGATGCTATCCGCTCAAAGCTAGCGGAAATACTGGATGGCAATGAAAAATGGGATGGAAAAGCGCAAGTCGTGCAGGTTACAGAATGCAAGCCAGACACCATGGAAATCCGCATCCTTGTAAGCGCCAAAAATTCGCCCACCACGTGGGAGCTACGCTGTGAAGTGCGTGAAAAACTCATCACCTTTATTCAGGAAAACTACCCCCATGCTTTGCCACGCACACGCGCGGAGCTAGTGAAAGATGGAGCAGGGGCGGTAAAATATTCATCGCAGTAATTTTGATTA
>JBKHDZ010000141.1:0-4344 GCA_046541095.1 Alphaproteobacteria bacterium | reverse complement strand
GGGCATAAATATGACCGCGGGCATGCCCTTATATATGGTGCGCCTGAAATGACGGGAGCAACGCGGCTGGCGGCAAGCGCATGTGCCCGCATTGGGGCTGGCCTGACAACAGTACTGGGTGGAAACAAGGGCGATATTTATCGCATAACCCTGCCGCCGCATATTATCGTGCGCGATGATCTGAACTGGGATGATGAACGGGTTACTGCCAAACTCTATGGCTCGGGCGGTTTGCCGTGCGTGGTTGATTTCAAGGCAAAAATTCCGGTCATACTGGATGCCGATGCTTTAAAGGATGTGCCTGATAAACTGACACCCAATTATATACTCACTCCGCATGAAGGCGAATTTTCCAAAGCCTTTCCCAATATAAAAGGCGATAAGGGGGAAAAAGCCGCCCGGGTCGCAAAAGAAATATCGGCGATCATCATATTAAAAGGAGATGATACCGTTATTGCCCACCCCGATGGCCGCGTCATACAAAACACCCATGCCAGCCCTTATCTGGCCAGTGCGGGGACAGGCGATGTTCTGGCCGGCATGATTACAGGTCTATGTACGCAAGGCATGGAGCCGTTTTATGCCTCTTGCGCGGCCGTGTGGATGCATGGCGAAGCAGGGCGCAGAATAGGGCCGGGATTGGTTGCGGATGATATTCATGGCAAAATTCCTGAAATATTGCGTGATTTTACTTGAAATCCATCTCGGAAAGCATTAGTCATAGCGGATTAATTCCTCAGCTGTGCGGCTGTGGTGAAATTGGTAGACACGCCAGATTTAGGTTCTGGTGCCTTCGGGCGTGGGGGTTCAAGTCCCTCCAGCCGCACCATATAGAGTTAAGAGCGCTGAACTATCGGCGAACCGCTCTCGCGGTTTGTGAAGTGAAGAAGGCTCTTACAAACAAATAAAAGAGAGTATGATGCAAGTTAAAGAAGTAAATAAAGACGGTTTGAAACACGATTATGAAATCACCCTGACAGCCAATGATATTGATGGCCGCGTGGACGCACGCTTGAAAGAGGTGAGCAAAACCATTCGCATGCCGGGTTTCCGTCCAGGCAAAGTGCCGATGAACATCATGAAAAAGCGCTATGGCAAGGCCGTTATGGGCGAGGTTCTGGAAAGCGCCGTGAATGAAAGCTCTCAAAAAGTTATCGCCGACAAGAAATTAAAGCCGGCTATGCAGCCAAAAATCGAAGTCAAGGAATTCGATGAGGGCAAGGATCTTGTTTATTCCATGTCTATTGAAATTATTCCTGATTTCAAAATTGCCGATTTAAAAGGTATCAAGCTTGAAAAACCTGTTGCAAAACCTGAAAAGAAAACGATTGATGACGCGCTGGAGCGTATTGCCGAAAGCAACCGGACAACAGAAGAAATCAAGGAAAAGCGCGCCACAAAAGAAGGCGATATTGTTATCATTGATTTCCACGGCCGCACGGCTGATGACAATGTCGAACATCCTGGCATGCACGCCCATGATCACCAGCTTACTCTGGGTGCAGGGCAATTTATCGAAGGCTTTGAAGATCAACTGATCGGCAAAAAAGCAGGCGACAAGGTAGAAGTCAAAGTGTCCTTCCCGGAAAATTATGGCGCAGCCGAGCTGGCCGGACGCGATGCCATCTTTGATACTGATATCAAAGCAATTCACAAAGCCAAAACTCCCAAAGTCGATGATGAGTTTGCCAAACAGCTTGGCTTGGATGACCTGAAAGCATTGCGCGAAGCTGTTGAAGAGCAGGTGCAAAAAGATCTGGATCAACACAGCCGCATGAAGTTGAAAAAATCATTGCTTGATATTCTGGATGAAAAGCATCAATTTGATGTTCCACAAGGTATGCAGGATATGGAGTTTGATTCCATCAAGCGTCAGATTGAAATGGAAAATGCGCAGGCGGGTAAGACAGATGAACTGAGCAAGGAAGAAGAAAAAGAGCTGCGCGAGATTGCCGAGCGCCGTGTGCGTTTGGGACTTGTTTTGTCTGAAATCGGTAATGAAAACAAGATCACGATTGCCGACGCAGAGTTGCAAAAGGCTGTCATTACCGAAGCCCAGAAATATCCGGGTCAGGAAAAGCAGGTTTTTGATTATTACTCTAAAAACCGTCAGGCCCTTGAATCTTTGCGTGCCCCCCTGTTCGAGGAAAAAGTTGTAGATTTCATCCTTGAATTGGCAGACGTGAAAGAAAAAGAGATCAGCGTTGATGAACTCACCGCGCAGGATGACGAAGAAGACAAGCCTAAAAAGAAAAAGGCCGCATCTTCCTCCAAGAAAAAAACCGAGGGCGACGCCAACAAGGAAAAAGGTGCCAAAGATAGTGCGGATAAAGAGAAAAAACCGGCTACAAAAAAGAAAACAGCCGCCAAAAAATAATAAACTCTTTTCCTCGTTATATAATTTTTGAAAAGCGCGCTTTTCTGACGCGCTTTTTTTATTTCCGATTTCCTGTTGTAAAAGCAGAGCGGGGCATTGACACCAAAATCAAAACAGCTATCCTTTATTGGAACATTAACTCATAAAAGAATCAGAGATTTTCCCAATGACCGAAAGAGATCCCCTAGACGTTTATAACAATTACCTCGTACCCACGGTGATCGAACAAACAAACAGGGGCGAGCGCGCATTTGATATTTATTCCCGCTTGCTGAAAGAGCGCATTATCTTTTTAACGGGCGAAGTGAATGATCAGGTTGCCTCTTTGATTTGCGCCCAGCTCTTATTCTTGGAATCGGAAAACCCGAAAAAAGATATTTCGTTTTATATAAATTCACCGGGCGGCGTGGTTACTGCCGGTTTGGCCATGTATGATACGATGCAATACATCAAACCTGATGTTTCGACGGTTTGTGTGGGGCAGGCGGCCTCGGCTGGCTCTCTTCTTCTGATGGGCGGCGCTGCGAAAAAACGTTTCTCCTTGCCGAATTCCCGCATCATGGTTCACCAGCCCTCTGGTGGGGCACGCGGCCAAGCGACAGATATTGAAATTCAGGCACAGGAAATCCTGCGCTTGCGCAAGATGCTCAATGACCTATATGTGCGTCATACCGGGCAAAAACTCACCGCCATTGAAAAAGCGATGGAGCGCGATACTTTCATGGGCCCTGAAGAAGCCAAGAAATTCGGGCTTATCGATGAGGTGGTCGAGCAGCACGCAATTTCTGGCGATGATGCTAAGAAATAATAAACCTTTCCATAGTAAAATTAATTGTTGCTCTTGATTTGTCCTAAGATCAGGACAAGTTAATAATATGCAGACTTAAGCGCTGTAATATGCAATAATTAATAAATAAGCCGTGACAAAATCAAGGATATAGAATGCTAGGGTCTTCACCAGAAAAATATGCCGTTTTACCGTTAAGAGATATCGTTGTTTTCCCCCATATGATTGTGCCGTTATTTGTTGGCCGTGAAAAATCGGTGGAGGCATTGGAGCATGTGATGCACGGTGAGAAAAAAATCTTGCTGGTAACACAAAAATCACCTTCAGAAGATGATCCAAAGCCCAAGGACCTTTATACCGTGGGGACTGTCGGAACAATCCTGCAGCTTCTTAAATTGCCGGATGGCACTGTGAAGGTGCTCGTGGAAGGTGCCGAGCGCGTCAATATCACAAAATATTATGAAGATGAAACCTATCTGGAAGCCGATTGTGAAATCATTGAAGATGATACGACTTTCGATGATGAATTGGAAGCGCTGGCGCGCGCTGTGACCACGCAATTCGAGCAGTATGTGAAATTGAATAAGAAAATTCCACCTGAAGTGATTGTGTCTGTCAACCAGATTGAAGAGCCGGCCAAAATGGCCGATACGATTGCCTCGCACCTCGCTTTGAAAATAGATCAAAAGCAGGAATTGCTGGAGGTCCCGACTGTGGCAGAGCGCTTAGAGCGCATTTACGGCTTTATGGAAGGGGAAATCGGCGTTCTGCAAGTTGAAATGCGCGTGCGCAACCGCGTGAAGCGCCAGATGGAAAAAACCCAGCGCGAATATTATTTGAACGAGCAGATGAAAGCCATTCAAAAAGAGCTGGGAGATTCCGAGGATGGTTTAAATGAAATTGGCGAGCTTGAAAAGAAAGTCGAAGAAACCAAGCTGAGCAAGGAAGCCAAAGAACGTGCGCAGCAGGAAATCAAAAAGCTGAAACAGATGAGCCCGATGTCTGCCGAGGCCACCGTGGTTCGCAATTATCTCGACTGGATTTTGAATGTGCCGTGGGATAAGCGCAGCAAGGTCAGAAAAGATATCAAGCTGGCCAAAAAGACGCTCGATAAAGAGCATTACGGGCTGGAAAAGGTTAAGGAGCGTATTTTAGAATATCTGGCCGTACAGCAACGTAC
>JBKHDZ010000140.1:0-4379 GCA_046541095.1 Alphaproteobacteria bacterium | reverse complement strand
CCCGCAAGACTTTCTCGGCAATGATTATAATGCCGAAGAATATGAGCAGGTTTTTGATATTGTCGATGTCTGGTTTGAATCAGGCTCCACCCATGAATTTGTGCTTCAAGACACCAAGCGCTGGCCGGCCTATGAAGGCGTGGATCAAGCCGATCTTTATCTCGAAGGCTCCGACCAGCACCGCGGCTGGTTTCATTCCTCGCTTCTTGAGTCCTGCGGCACGAAAGGCAAGGCACCCTATAAGGCCGTTCTGACGCATGGTTTTGTGCTGGATGAAAAGGGCTATAAAATGTCCAAATCCATGGGCAATGTTGTGGACCCCTTAAAAGTGATGGAGCAATCGGGCGCCGATATTTTGCGCCTTTGGACGCTCAATTCCGATTATTCGGAAGATATCCGTATCGGAAAAGATTCTATCAAATATACAGGCGATATTTACCGCCGCATCCGTAATACCTTGCGATTCCTTTTGGGCGCGCTGGATGGCTTTACAAAAGAAGAAGCGGTTTTTAGTCATTCCGACCGACCGCAGGGAGCGGAGGAATCTTCGAATACCGGCATGAGATCCCTCGACTACGCTCGGGATGACGATGTTAAAAAACTGCCCGAGTTGGAACAGCTCATGCTGCATCAGCTCACCGAGATGGACAAAAAGGTGCAAGATTGCATTGAAAATTATCAATTCCAGAAACTCACGCGCGAGTTGCATGATTTCTGTAATGAAAATCTGTCCGCCTTTTATTTTGATATTCGCAAAGACCGCCTGTATTGCGATGACCCCAATTCATTTGAGCGCCGGGCAACGCGTTCGGTTATGGCCGAGATTTTCTCTTGCCTGACCGCGTGGTTTGCACCCATTTTATGCTTCACAGCTGAAGAAGCATGGAGCCATCGCCCCCAAGGCGTATTCGAGGACGTGGACAGTGTTCACTTGCGCGATTTTCCATCTGTGCCGGAAAGCTGGCACAATCCTGCACTGGCCGGGAAGTGGTTTGCGATAAGGGAGTTGCGCAAGAAAGTGCAAGAAGCTATAGAGCCAATGCGCGCCAGCAAAGAACTCGGCTCTTCTTTGGAAGCCATGCCTGTTTTGAGTCTGGATAAAGATATGATGCAGGCTGTTGAAGGGCGCGATATGGCCGATATTTGCATTACTTCTCAGGTGAAAATCAAAGAAGGCGCGCCATCAATTATAATTGAAAAAGCTCAAGGCTCTAAATGCGAGCGCTGTTGGAAAGTTTTGCCCGAAGTTGCCGATAATGGAGAGCTCTGCAATCGCTGCGCTGATGTGGAGCCGGTCAAAAAACTGCAAAAAGCGGCTTAAATAACTCTTTTATTATCCTTTGGGTTATTGCGAAATAAGCGTGCAATGGACTACAATAGTAGTCTATGATTATTGGCTATGAATAAATTTTCGCGGAAACCATGACTAAAATTGTAAAACCCAAAAATACGCTGAAAGAAAAAGTCGGGGATGGCGGCTTTAACCCCGAGAGCATCAAGCGTGCGCAAACCACGATTGAAGAAAATGTTGTGGATTTCAAACCGATTGCCACGCATTATCTGGGCGAAATTAAAAAAGCGCTGTCCGATGAAAAAACGCGCGCCAATCCCGAAGTTTTATATGGTCAGCTGCTCGATCAGTTAACGCAGCTGCGCGCGCAGGGGGCAATGTTCCAATATCCGGCCATTACGCTGTTAACCGATACGGTGGTGGATTTACTGGATTCTTTAAAGAGCGTGGATAAGACAATTCTGGAAATTATTCATGCCTATGAACAATCAGCCATGATTTTGCTGGCCAAGGGTATTAAAAGCGATCAGGATAAAACCTGTCAGATACTATCAAAAGAATTGAATATGGTGTGTAGCAAGTACAAGGAAAAGAAGCAGGGCTAAATAATAGTGACATATGATTTTTCTCGCGTGAATGTTCTGGTCGTAGAATCCACGCACGAAATGTTTAAATTATTTAAAAACGTTCTGGCGATGCTGGATGTGCCCGAAGCCAATATTGACTCTGCTTATTCCTGCGAAGAGGGTTTTCAAAAGTTTTGTAAGAAAAAGCACGATATTGTCATTACAGACTGGCTGGAAAATCCCGATAAAGGGATAGAATTGCTCAAGCAAATCCGCACAAAAGGTGATTCGCCCAATAAATTTGTGCCTGTTATTATGACTGCGGGCTCTGGTCATTTAAGCCGCGTTTTAAAATCGCGCGATGCCGGTGTATCGGAATATTTGGTTAAACCCTTTGCCGCCGATGCGCTGGCCACCCGAATTACGCGGGTTATTGAAAGCCCGCGCCCATTTGTTCTGGCAGAAAGCTATACCGGCCCCGAACGCCGCGTTAAGACGCGCCCTATTGATTTCCCTGACCGCCGTAAAGAAAAGGCCGAAGAGGGATAGTTTTTTATAGTTTTCCGGCCTTCTTCATGATGACGCGAATATGATCGCGGCCGTTTTGCTGCTGATATTTCTCGTAATATTGCTGGTGATAATCTTCGCCCACCCAAAAAATATCCAGTGGTTCTAGCGTTGTCACGATGGATTTGCTTAATTTTCCGCTGGCATTAATGCGGTCAATCACGCTTTGTGCGCGCTCTTTTTCTTTTTCATCTGCATAGAAAATCGCGCTGCGATATTGCGTGCCGACATCAACGCCCTGACGGTTTAGTTGCGTTGGGTCATGGGCTTTTAAGAAGAAAAACTCCAGCAAGTCTTCATACGAGATTTGCTCGGGATCATAGGTCACTTGGACCACTTCGGCATGGCCGCTCTTGCCTGTGGTAATATCGTGGTAAGTCGGGTTTTCAAGCGCGCCGCCCATATAACCCACTTGTGTAAATAGCACACCGTCAAGCGCGCGGTATTCACTTTCCGTGCACCAGAAACACCCGCCAGCCAGCGTTGCAACTGGGTATCCTTCAGGGGCTTTTTCCATCAAATCCTCTCCTTTTTTCAACAAGGTTTCGCCCGCCAGAACGGGATAGAAAACCGTGGCTAAACCTAAAACACAGGCCATTAAAACTGCGCCCAATAAAAGTGATTTCATATGTATCCTTTTCCTCTAAAGAATATAGTCTTTATATTTTAAAATTCGAGCAAATGCGTATAATCGTTACATGCTTGGCTTTTTTAAAAAACAGCAATGGCGCTCGCCCAATTTTAACGAGCGGGAAAGGCTTTCGCCCGAGCGCGCAGAGCCATCCATGATTATTTTGCATTATACGGGAATGGAAACGGGCAAAGAAGCGCTACAACGGCTTTGTGACCCGGCAAGTGAGGTGAGCGCCCATTATGTGATCGAGGAAAGCGGAAGAATTCATCATCTGGTTGATGATGATAAACGCGCCTGGCATGCGGGTGTGTCATATTGGAACGGAATAACCGATCTGAATTCGGCTTCACTGGGTATTGAAATTGTGAATAAAGGCCATGATTTCGGCTATGAGGATTTTCCGCAAAAACAGATGGATGCTGTTATAAATCTTTGCAAAAAACTACAGAAAATTTATTCTATTTCCGATGATAACATTCTTGGGCATAGCGATATTGCCCCGGGGCGCAAGATTGATCCGGGCGAAAAGTTCCCTTGGGAGCGAATGACGCGCGAAGGTGTCGGGCTATGGCCTGCGCCGCAGGAAATGGATTATCAAGCGGCTGAGGATTTGATTTTAAATCAGGATGCAGCTATGGAATTGCTGGTCAGTTTTGGTTATAACCCCGAAATTGATTTTGCAATTTTAATGCAGGAGTTTCACCGCCATTTTTATCCTGAAAAATTTAAAGACGGCCAGAATTCGCAAGAGCCGGATGTGGGTAGTATCGCCAAACTGCTCTCCCTCATCCGCCAAAAGCATGAAAATAATCAGGCCGGTCTATAAGCCGGGTTCTGTTCACGCCATAGCTTTCGCAACAGCGGAGACGGCCATTCATCTAGGGCTTTGATCTCTCAAAACCTCTTGCAATCTACCCGAACCGCACGATGAAAACTATCGCATAAGCGGTTCCTATTTGATCTTGCTTCCGGCGGGGTTTACCTAGCCGCACTTGTTACCAAGATACGCGGTGCGCTCTTACCGCACCCTTTCATCCTTACCCTGCTTCGCTAAAGCTATGCAGGGCGGTTTACTTTCTGTTGCACTGTCCGTTGGCTTTCACCACCCGGGAATTACCCGGCACCGTGTTTTCATGAAGCCCGGACTTTCCTCCCTGCTTTGCGTTAAGCTATGCAGGGCGGCCATCCGACCAGCCTGATTGGGGGCGAAGCTATCATCCTTTTATGAAGATTGTCAAAAATTATGGTTCCACCGCCTAGCGCGCTTGCGCGCCTGAGCGGGAAAAAGCGTAGCGCGCCCTGCGCGCCTGAGCGGGAAAAA
>JBKHDZ010000139.1:0-4450 GCA_046541095.1 Alphaproteobacteria bacterium | reverse complement strand
GCCGAGGGATCTAAAGACAATTCGCCGAGATTCCTCCGCTCGCTTCCCTCGGTCGCAATGACAGGCAAGGTTGGAACGCAAGCACGCTATGCTTTTATTTCGCTCAGGCGTGCAGGCACGCTACGCTTTTTTCGCTCAGGCGTGCAGGCACGCTATGCTTTTATTTCGCTAAGGCGTGCAGGCACGCTACGCGGCCATATATCGGGGTAGGGAGAAGCGGATAGAGGATATATTCACCTTTTCGCGCATAATTCAAGACAAGCAAAAAGGGGCGCCCCAGTGTTGCGCAGTATCTCTTTTTTCGGCATAGCTCCCTTTGCGCAGGATATTTAAACCCGGGCGGATAAAATCCCGGATACCGGCGGTCTATGGTTCCCATGCCGGGCCGACCAGATCTTAATATATGAATTAATTCCTATAATGTCAATAATATTTTCAGGAACACCAAAAGCCATGAGTTTGTTTGTATAAATGCAAAACTTAAAAAAGGAGAAGATTATGAGCAGACCAAACGCCCAATATCCGCGCGGTAAAAAAACAAACACCCGCGAAGATGATGCGAAATATCAGGAAGATAAGGAAAAACTGGAAAAACAAGAAGAGCAGGATTCTTTCCCCAAAAGAAATAAGCATTAGCACGTCTTTAAGCCATAGCGCATGAGTTCTGCGCCGTGATTGCGCATCCAGTATTCGCCTTCCATATAATCTATGGAGAGGTCGCGGCATAAATTCCAGAATTTGCGGCTGTGGTTCAGGTGAATGAGATGCGCAACTTCATGTGCCACGACATAATCCATCGCCATTGAAGGCGCGAAAAGCAAGCGCCATGAAAATGACAGGCGCCCATCTTCCGAGCAAGAGCCCCAGCGGCTCTTCATATCGCCAATACGGATAGATTTAATCTCTTTATTGATATCAACAGCCTTGGTAAAGGCCATTTCGGTGAGTTTTTCCCGTGCCAGATTTTTTAAATACCGCTCAAGCCGCGATGACGGGTCCTCTTTATTTGTATGCACGATCAAATGCGCGGGTTGTAAGTCAATTTGCGTTGACTTTCGCCCTTTATCACGGTTGATAACGATCATGCGGTCTGCGCCCAGAACCGGAATACTGCGGTCATGTTCAAAGGGAATAACAGGGGGCAGTTCATGCAAAACGCTATCAATCCAGCTTTCATGAGCGCTGGCGAATTCCTGCGCTTTTTTTAAAGACATGCCTTTGGGAATGACAAGATTGATCACGCGCTCTTTGGTATCAAGGCGCAATGCAAGACGCCGTGCGCGCCGCGAATGTTTAATGCGAATGCGATCATCAAATTGGTAACTCATAAGGAGAATTAGGCCACGGCGGGCTGCGCTTGTAAAGCACGATCATCAAGGATATCGGGATTAAAGCTGGAGCGAACGCCCAGATCGTTCTTATGCGCCTTAACCCAGTCCAGCCCGGCCTGATAGCCGCGGCCATAAAGTTCGCCAACCCATCTGGATACAAAGTTCAGCTTGCTGGTCTGATCCCAGTGCGGCTCGAACTCCATGCCGATGGCGTGGATGTTCAAATCACTGTTTTCTTTCATATAGGCCAGCTCGCGATACACTTCGGGGCCGATAAAGTCATAGGTAATATGCTGTACGTCTTTTTGTAATTGCGGGCGTACGGCATCGGGCAAGGGGTTCAGCATAATGGCCAGAACATCGCTATAGCGGCTTTCATCAAACGCCCCATGAAGCGGCGGGTTTTTCATGTATCCACCATCAATAAAAGGCATACCGTCTTTCATATGCACGCCCGATATACAACTTGAGGCGGCTATGGCATCTTCATCAATATCGGGATTGGTGAAATTATATTCTATCAAACTTCCGCGCGCTTTTAAGGTTGCCCCAATCACCACAGGGATAGAGCCATTTTGAATGACATCCCAATCTTTTATCACATCATCAATATGGTCGCGCACATGACCGGCTTGCGATTTTGCACCCAGCATGGTTCCTGTCTGGCTGGCCAGATTCATCTGGCTGACAAAACTTTGTGGCAGATTTGGATATTGTGTGAAAGATGCGGCGCGCGCAAAACTCTTTAAATGGCTGATTTTATCGCCCTCGGCCCCGATTTTGTTCCAAAGCGTTGCCGATAATTGCGTCGCCAGAGCGGTATCACCTTTGTTTAAGGCATAGCCGACACAGGCCGCATTATTCGCGCCGGCACTGGTGCCGATAACGCCCTGCACATCCGCCAGTATTCCGTTTTCTTCCAGCGCATTGATGACACCGGCCGCAAAAGCGCCATGCGAGCCACCACCCTGAAAAGCCAGCAATATACGCGGCTTTTGGTTATCATTTGTTGCTTTACTGTTGAAACGGTCTTTATAGGCCATGTTTGTTCCCTGTACTTTATAAGTAAACAAACAAATAACCAAAAATGCGAGAAAATAGCGTTGTGCGGCGCAAAACGATACGCAGGCGGCTGGCGCTAACCCTTTAGATCAATTCGCCTTTTTTCATTTCGGCGGCGAGGAAATCTTCTTTGTGCGCGCGCGCATTTAACTCGCGATAGCTTTGTGGACGCTCTTCTTTTAGCCAGCGGCGAATCGCAGCCACGCCGTGTTTATCGCGGTTAAAACGCTCGGCTTTCAAATCGGGAACAACGGCCAGATCTTTTTTCGGGATAGGGGTCTTATCCTTATCAAATTCGCGGATGAAATGGCGGATACGCGGCATAATCTGATTGCGCCATTTCGACCCGTTAAAGATACCGTAATGCCCGCATTCCAGCTGGAAATGGTGATATTGTTTACGCTGGGGCAGGGAATAACACAAATCATGGGCTTTGGTGGTCTGACCGCGGGCGGAAATATCGTCCAGCTCGCCTTCAATCGTCATCAGGGCGGTGTGCTTTATATCTTGCGGGCGTACAGGCTTTAATTTTCCGCTTAAAGGGTCTTCCCACTTCATGGCTCCGCGCGGCAGAGAGTGCTCCTGAAAGACACATTCTACGGTTTGCAAATAAAACTCGCCAGATATGTCCATGACAGAGAGATATTCATCATAGAATGTGCGATGTCTTTCGGCCGAATCATCATCGCCCTGAATAAGGTGTTTATAAAAATTCATATGCGATCCGACATGGCGATCCATATTCATCGACATAAAGCCGCCAAGTTGTAAAAATCCGGGGTAAACCTTGCGGCCTGCGCCGGGGTAAAAGAACGGCACATCATAGACGGCCATCTTGTCAAACCAGCTTATATCCCGGGTTTCGGCCAGCTCGGTCACTTCGGTTTTGGATACGCGTGTGTCAATCGGCCCGCCCATCAAGGTCATGCTTAGCGGTTGGGCGGGGTCATTATCGCTGGCCATCAAAGATACCGCCGCCAATACAGGCACGGCGGGCTGGCAGACAGCGATAAGGTGAACATCCGGGCCAAGCAGGGTAATGAACTCACGTACATAAGTTATATAATCATCCAGATTAAAGCGCCCGTCTTTTAATGGCACCTGGCGTGCATCTTCCCAATCGGTAATAAATACATTGTGGTGAGGCAACAGCGCCTCGACTGTGCCGCGCAAAAGTGTGGCATAATGTCCCGACATGGGGGCGACAATCAAAACCTTGGGATCATTGCGTTTAATTTCGCGGCGGAAATTTACAAGGTTGCAAAACGGCTTTTCAATGAGAGTTTCTTCCGTAACGCGCACGCTTTTGTCATTGATGATTGTTTCGTGCAGGCCGAATTCGGGCTTGCCAAACTGGCGCGAAGAACGTTCTATCAATTCCGCCGAAGCGCCGATCATGCGTCCTGCTTGCGTATAAGAGAGGGGATTAAATGGGTTGCGCGACCAGCTTTGCAGGATTTCGGCCTGAAAACGCATCGGTGCCAGCATCGCCTGCTGGAATTCGTACAGATTGTACAGCATAAATATCCCCTTACCTTATTTTTTATTATACACTAATAATATAGGTTGAAGTTCCATATTTTTTCGCATCTGCAGCAAAAAATTGTTAATTTATTGATCTATCATGCTTTTTAGTGTGTATCAGAAGGTTCTAAAATAAAAGCCGATGTTTGAATTTTCAAAGAGTTATCAAGATATTCATGCCCTGATTATGGATGCGGATCGCATTCCATACGCGGTGATGGCCATATTTCTCACCCTCGTAATTGGAGTTATTACAGGGCCGCGGGCGGGCAATGCCTATCCCATGGTCTGGATCTGGGTTGATATTCTTCTGGGCCGTTTGGGCGATAAGCTGGATAAAAATTCCCGTAAAAAAGCCGATTTGATCTTTCGCGGTTTTATTATTATGGCACTGGCCGTGTTGCTGGCCGCTTTTATGGGGGAGATATCAAAAGTCATTGCCGCGCGCTTTGATTATTGGGGTTTGGGGCAGGCGTTTTTACTCTCGCTGTGTCTATGCGGGGGCGGCATCTGGTTTATTTTGCTCCGGCTTT
>JBKHDZ010000138.1:0-4483 GCA_046541095.1 Alphaproteobacteria bacterium | reverse complement strand
GTGTTATGCTGTTATGCACCGATGTTACGCCTTTTAATGATCCTGGTAATGCGGTAAATCAGGCCAAGGCGGCTTACCGTTTTCATTTTTTAAGTGGTGCGCGCGGCATGTCATCACGCCTTAATCTGGAGGAAGAGCTGAAAATTCTGGAGGAATGCCCGTCTGCGGCCGCTATGGCTTTAATGTTGCACGAGGCCGATATCGCCACCTCGGCTGGGCTTCATTATAATATCACCAAATATGAAACAGGGCTTTTACGCGAGGAAATAGCCGATGGCATCGCTTTGCCTGCGCATGTGCTGGATTTTTTAAACGATATTTGCAATCGTCAAATGCTCTCGGAAGTCGGTCAGCAACTCTACGCCGCCAATATGGCACGTATTTACGCGCTGGCGGAGGATGATCTTAGAAACGGCAATAATCCGTTCCCGTCTATCGAAAAATCAGATTTTATTCTGGGTATCCAATCCAGTGATTATATGCAGGGCTCTAAAAGTCTGAATTAGAGACATTGAGAGCCTAAGCAGCCTGTTCGCCGTATGTTTTAATGAAGGCGCAAGTCGAGGAGCGTACTGGATTGCCACGCTCACTTGCGTTCGCTCGCAATGACGGCATGGCTCACTACGTCATTACGAGGAGCGCCAGCGACGTGGTAATCCAGTTAATTCTAAGATAAGCTGCGATGCACGGAAATTAATGTGAGTAATAAAATCTTCATCACCGCATAGTCACCAATTCTTCGGCGCTTGTCGGGTGGATACCGATGGTTTTATCAAAATCGGCCTTGGTAGCGCCCATATTCAAAGCCACGGCAAAGCCTTGCATTATTTCGGGGGCATCCAGGCCAATCATATGCACGCCCAGAACTATATCGCTTTCTTTGCAGACGACAAGTTTCATCAGCGTTTTTTCCTCACGCTCGGCCAGAATATATTTCATCGGCCGGAAGGTTGAGGAATAGACTTTCACCTCATGGCCCATCTCTTTGGCTTCTTCTTCGGTGCAGCCCACAGTGGATATAGGAGGGCGCGAGAATACGGCCGTCGGAACATTGTTATAGCAGATCTCCTTAAGGTTCTCTTGCGGCGGGCCGAAAAGGCGGTCCGCAAGCCTGTGCCCTTGGTCAATGGCTACCGGGGTAAGTTGCATTTTATTGACCACATCACCAAGCGCATAAATATGGGGCACGTTGGTCTGGCTGTAAATATCGACAATGATTTTGCCGTTGTTTTCTTGTTTGACGCCGATATCTTTAAGGCCCAGCCCTTGAACATTCGGAATACGGCCGATTGCGCTTAAAATGCAATCACAATCAATGACATCGCCGCCCGATAAATGTGCATAGAGGGTACCCCCTTTTTTCTCGACGCTTTTAAGCTGGTTATCAAAGGCAAAATTGACACCTTGAGCGCGCATTTGTTCGCATAAATGATTGGCTATATCACGGTCAAAGCCGCGCAAAATCGTCTGGTTATGATGCACCAATGTCACTTTCGATCCCATGCCGCCGAAAATATGGGCAAATTCGACGCCGATATAACCGCCGCCAATAATCATGATATGTTTGGGTTGTTTTTCCAGATAGAAAGCCTCGTTAGAGGTGATGGTGTGTTCTTCGCCGGGGATCATATCGCGGCGGGGCGTGCCGCCCGTGGCAATCAGAATTTTATCGGCAGTGATAATTTTATCGCCGTCCTTATGATTGATCTCTATTGTGTGCGCATCTTTAAAGCGGGCAAAGCCTTCAAAATAATCCACGCCCGCCTTATCCATCAAATTTTGATAAATGCCATTCAAACGCTCGATTTCCGCGTTTTTGCGGGATATAAATTTATGCCAGTCCAGCTTTGCCGATGTATTAACATCCCAGCCATAGCCTTTTGCATCTTCAAAATCGCCGTGGTAATCGGCGGCGTAGGCCATTATTTTCTTCGGAACGCAGCCCACATTCACGCATGTTCCGCCAATATGTTTGGTTTCGGCAATGCCGACTTTGGCGCCTAAATTGGCCGCTATTCTGGCTGAGCGTACACCGCCCGAGCCTGCGCCAATTACAAAATAATCGTAATCATAAGAATGGGTCATTGTTCCTCTTTGAGTGCTTTAGAATCCCAGCGTTTATGAAGCCATATCCATTGGGCGGGATTATCTTTTATCCATTGTTCCAACATCAAATTACCCTCTCGCATCATTTCGTCAAGCGGACGTTTGTTGCCCTCCTTGTGATGGGTGGATAAAGGCGCATGAAAAGTGATGGTAAAATTCGCCCCGCCTGTGCGCACGCAAGAGGTTGGAATGAGCGGAACATTAAAGCGCTGGGCCAGCTGGAAGGCGACCGGATTGGTCATGGCCGGATGCCCGAAAAAATCAACGGCTTCTCCTTCATTATATTTCTGGTCGATCATAATGGCGAGCAGGCCCTTGTTTTTTAAAACCTGAATAAGTTTGCGTCCGCTTTCGCGCGATTTGGGGTGGGCGTTCAGCTTGCCGTCAATTTTGCGGGCCTTGTGCAAAATTTTATCAATATAAGGATTGTTCGGCGCGCGGTAGGTAATGTCCAAAACGCTATTGAAATGAATATGCGTCATGGCCGACCACAATTCCCAATTCGCCAGATGCCCGGCAAAGAAAACAGCGCCCGTGTCTTTGGCGTGCTCGAAAATATGCGGGTTTTTGATTGTGAGGTGCTTTTGCGCGATTGTTTTTAAATGCGGATATTCGGCAAAAACACGGCCCAGATTATCCCACATTGCTTTTATTATGGCGGCGCGCTGGGTTTCGGCCAAATCGGGCAGGGCTTTTTGAAGATTGCGCGCAGCCTTGCGGCTGGCGGCCAGATGAGGGCCGATAGAGCGCCCTAAAAAACCGCCCACGGCTGAAGCCCATTGCACGGGTAGTAGTTTGAAAATTGCGAAGAATAGCAGGCATAATGCCGCTTCAATCAAATAACGCAGTTTTTTCATGGCAGGTGCTCCTGCAAAAATTTCTGCACGGCGCTTTCATTTTCAAAAACAGCCGATATTTTCAGCACTTGAATATGTTCCAGCATGGATTTTTCGAAAATGCGCATGGCATCTTTTTCGGTTGTGATGAGGGAGGCTCCCAGTTTATCGGCGCTTTCTTTTAAGTTTTGCAGCTCTTTATGGGTATAGGGATGATGATCGGGGAATTCATGCCATCCGGCAATCTCATAGCCTGCGTTTGCCAGCGTCGTTTTGAATTTTTCGGGCAAACCCAGTCCGCAAAACGCCACAACTTTTTTCGGACCGTCCAGTTCTTGCGGGATAATATCAGCGCGGAAGATTGGTTTATCTTCAGGGAGCAGGGATTTTATATTACGTTCATCCTCACCGATCAAAATAAACGCATCGGCGCGAGAAAACGCCTTTTCCAAAGGCTCGCGCAAGGGGCCTGCGGGCAGAGTCTTTCCATTGCCAAAGCCATGCGCTCCATCGATCACCATAAACGATATATCTTTATGTACGGAAGGGTTTTGCAAGCCGTCATCCATGATCACCAGCGCGGCATTTTGGGCTTCGGCCAATTTCATGCCTTCAATTCTATTGGCGCTTTTAATGGTGGTCGCGTACCTCGCCAATAACAAAGCCTCATCGCCGACCATATCATTTAAATGCGTGCGCGGGTCCACAATAAGGCTTGATTCAAGAGAGCCTTTGTACCCTTTGGTCAGGAAATATAAATCCGGCTTGTTCACAAGCTTGGCCAAGGCTATACAAAGAGGGGTCTTGCCGCTACCCCCCGCTGTGGCATTGCCAACGCAGATAACGGGGAACGGCGCATGATAATTCTTGTTTAAGGCCTGATTTACCCTATGAACACTTTGGTATAAGACGCTGGCAGGCCATAAAGCCTTTTCCCAGTAAGCGGGCGTTTGATCCAAAGGCGGATACCAGAATGAAGGGGTTTTCAGGGGCATAGGCGCTTATTTTGTTATAACTTTGGTCAATAAGGGCTGCAATTCTTGCATAACAGTATCTATAACACGGGTTTTGCTTGCGGCAAACTCAAGCGCTTTTTGCTGATAGTGGTCTTGTAGATTTGATGAATTCAGGAGAGCCAGTAATTGGGGTGCGAATTCTTTTTTAGAGGGAATAGTGATGGCCGCTCCTGTTGCATCCATATCATCAAAAATATCTTGTAAATTTTGCACATGAGGGCCATGCAACACGGCGCAGTTTAATTGCGCCGCCTCAATCGGATTATGCCCGCCGCCGCCATCATCGCTAAAAGAGCGTCCAATGCAGGCAATAGGGGCAAGGCTATAGAATAGACCGAGTTCCCCCAATGTATTGGCGATATAAATATCGGTGTCATTATCGGGCAGGCGTTTAATATCGCGGCGTAGTACGCAATCAAGGCCTGCGGCCTCACAAATAGCGGCAATATCCGGTCCGCGTTCGGGATGGCGTGGCACGATAATCGTGAGTATTTCGGGACAGCTCTCTTTAAGAGTTTTATGAAT
>JBKHDZ010000137.1:0-4627 GCA_046541095.1 Alphaproteobacteria bacterium | reverse complement strand
ATTTCGCAATTTTCAGCATCTGGTCAATACCTTGCAAGCCTTTATCAGCCTGTTCAATCGTGCGCAAGCTCAGCGCGATATCTTCCAGCCTTTGATTAAGAACGCTTGCGCGGCGGCCAAAAGCACTTGATTTGAAAAAATTGAGCGGGTTGTCAATAGCAGAATTAACGCGCTTGCCCGTTGAGAGGCGATAAGATGTCTGATCAAAGGCGCGCTGGGTATTTTTGACCGTAAAAAGATTATTGCGCAATCCTTCACCAAGCGAGATGGGGCCTGTCATCTTTGTTCCTCCCCGCTTGAAAATCTGGCAAAAATTATTGCAAACGCAAGGAACATTATGCCGCGCACGCTACAGATAATTCTTGATCGGCCGAAACTATTGCTTCGTCTGTTGGACTTTAAAACCATTTTAAATCAAATACTTGTTTCCCTTACCCCCCTTACATAGAAGAGGAACATAAAAGAAGTAACTGCAATAAGCAGGCCAAAAATCTAATTATAAAATTATTGCGTGAAAAGCCGGGAATTAATGCCCGTTGGCCGCGATCTTAGAGTTGCTTGCCATGGCCAGCCTTTCCTGCACAATCGTATCGGCTATGCTGGCCGTATCCGTGTTTTCGGATTCTGAACGTGCAAAAATTTCATCCAGCGTCGTGCCGATCACTTGCACGCGCTTGAGCATTTCTTCGTGGGTCAAGCCAATCATCACCACATTAATCACGCCGCCCGCATTGATCGCATAATCAGGCGCATAGAGAATGCCGCGTTCATGCAGCTTTTGAGCATGATAGGCTTTGGCCAGTTGATTATTGGCCGCCCCTGCAATCACGCGCGCTTTGATCTTATCAATCGTATCATCGTTAATATCACCGCCCAGCGCGCAAGGCACATAGATATCGACATCTTCAAACATAATGTTATCAACGCTACCGGTTTTGGCATTCGGCATATCTTTGAGCGCCAGCTCCATCTTATAATCGGCAATATCGGTAAACATTAAATCCGCCCCATCGGCATAAAGCATTTTGCACAAAGGCTCGGAAACATTGCCCAGCCCTTTGACGGCGATCTTTTTACCGCTCAGATCATCACTGCCGAATTGCGCTCTGGCGGCCGATTTTATGCCGTAATAAATGCCATAGGCCGTATAAAGCGGCGGGCCGCCCGGTAAATCTAGTGCCCCTGCGCGCTCCACAGCTTTAACGCGCACATGCTCGGTCACTTCGCCCGCAATCACAAAATCAGACGTGCGCGTGCCGACATCTTCGCCCGTTTCATAAAGGCCGTTTAATTCATTGAGCATATGCCCCAAGGCGCGCATAATTTCAGGGCTGGCGCGTTCGGTTCCGGCTGGGCCGACAATGACCGTTTTACCCCCGCCAAACGGCAAGCCCGCCAGCGTGGTTTTATAGGTCATGCCTTTGGATAAACGCAGCACATCTTTCAGGGCCGCATTTTCATCTTCATAATGCGGCCAGTATCGGCATCCCCCGCGCGCGGGGCCGTTTATTGTATTATGTATCGCAATAAAAGCCTTAAAGCCGATTTCGGGGTCTTCGGCCTTCAAAACCGTTTCATGGTTATCAAAATCTTCATGCCCGCTGACATCGGGATAGGTGAATGTTAATGCCATAATTTTATTCCCTGTAATCAATATTCTTTTCTTTATATCTGGACCATTTATCACGCAAAAGCAAGGGCATTGCCCGACCCTTGCCAAGGGATGCGGAAAGCATTAGATTGCTAGGCACGTATTCATGACCAATGCAAGGGAGGCATTTATGGCAGATTTACATCACAACCCTCTGAAAACAAACGGGTTCGAATTTGTAGAATTCACAGGCAATATCGAATTGCTGGAAAACCTATTTAAAAATATGGGCTTTTCACAAATCGGCAAACATAAAGATGCCGATATTCGCCTGTATCGGCAGGGCAAAATCAATTTCTTATTGAATGCCGAGCAATCGGGACAGGCCAAGGATTTTTCCAACGAACATGGCAGCGGCGCAAACGCTATGGGTTTTGTTGTCGAAGATGCAAAATTCGCCCATGGCGAGGCTCTCAAAACTGGGGCCAAAGATGCAAGCGATAGAGCGCATTCCGGCCTCTTGGCCATTGAAGGTATTGGCGGCAGCTTGCTTTATTTCTGCGATAACGCCGATTTTTATAACGATGTTTTCGAGATCACGTCCGATGATCTGAATCCTACCGGATTTGGTCTGACTTATATCGACCATTTGACCCATAATGTGCATCGCGGGCAAATGGATGTCTGGGCAAAATTTTATGAAGATATTTTCAATTTCAAGGAAATCCGTTATTTCGATATTGAAGGAAAACTGACTGGTCTGAAATCCCGCGCGATGACTTCGCCATGTGGTAAAATCCGCATTCCTTTAAATGAAAGCAGCGACGATAAATCCCAGATCGAGGAATTTTTAAACCGCTTTAATGGTGAAGGCATCCAGCATATCGCGCTCGGCACGGATAATATTTATACAACTGTTGATTTACTGAGCGAGGCCGGCGTACCGCTGCAAGATACGCCCGATACATATTACGAGCTGTTAAAAGAACGTATCCCCAACCACGGCGAAGATCTGGATAAATTGAAATCCCAGAAAATTTTGCTGGATGGCGCGCCCGATGAAAATCAGGGCTTGCTCCTGCAAATCTTTACGCAAGATGCGATGGGGCCCGTGTTCTTTGAAATTATCCAGCGCAAAGGCAATGAAGGCTTCGGCGAGGGGAATTTCAAGGCTCTGTTCGAATCTATCGAGCTTGACCAAATTCGCCGCGGCGTTCTGGACGATAAGGATCAAAAGGCATCTGCATAATTCAACGTCATTGCGAGCAAAGCGCAGAATCTAAACTTTATTAGATCCGTTCGTCGCTTCGCTCCTCAGGATGACGTAAAAGGAGAAAACAAAATGAAATTAGGATCCCTCAAAGATGGCCGGGATGGCCAGCTGGTTGTTATTAAAAACGATTTAAGCGTTTATGTGCCTGTGCCGCATATTGCCGGAACCATGCAAAATGCGCTGGATAACTGGAGCAAAATAGAACCCCAGCTGCGTGATATTGCGGCCAAGTTAGAAGCGGGCGATATTCCCAACGCCAAAGTATTTGATGAAAGCAAAATGGCCTCGCCCTTGCCGCGCGCATATCAAGTGGCCGATGGCAGTGCTTATCTCTATCACGTCGAACTGGTACGCAAAGCGCGCAATGCCGAAATGCCGCCCGAATTTTTGCATGACCCGCTTATGTATCAGGCGGTATCCGATACGATTTTGGACCCGACTGCCGATATTCCTGTCCCGTCCGAAGAATTCGGCATAGATTTTGAAGCCGAGGTCGCCGTCATTGTTGATGATGTGCCCATGGGTGTTACGCCAGAGGATGCGCTGGATCATATTAAGCTGGTGATGCTCATGAACGATGTTTCTTTGCGCGGCCTTATTCCGCAAGAGCTTGGAAAAGGTTTCGGTTTTTTCCAGTCCAAACCGCCCAGCGCATTTACCGCCGTGGCCGTCACGCCTGATGCTTTGGGCGATCATTGGAAAGAGGGTAAATTGCATCTGCCTTTGATCTCGCATTTAAATGGCACGGAAATGGGCCGCCCGAATGCCGGGATTGATATGCAATTCCACTTTGGCCAGCTTATCGCCCATGCCGCCAGAACGCGACCTTTGGGCGCAGGCGCAATTATCGGCTCCGGTACAATTTCCAACCGTGCCGAAGGTACGGGGGTTTCCTGCCTGGCGGAAATTCGCATGATCGAGAAAATTGAAAGCGGCGAATTTAAAACGCCCTTTATGAAATATGGCGATACCATCAAAATCGAAATGCTGGATGAAAACGGCAAATCCATTTTCGGCCATATTGAGCAGAAAATTGTACCTTATTCTTATAATACGGATAGCGGAAAAAAGGTCGCCAATGGTTAGTTCACGTCTGTTATTGCGAGCGCCTTTTTTCGTCATACCGTGGCTTGACCACAGTATCTTGTTAGATTCCGCGATCAAGTCGCGGAATGACGTGAGATTAGTTCAATGCTAAAACTTTATGATTATTTTCGCTCTTCGTCGTCTTACCGGGTGCGTATTGGCTTGCATTTAAAAGGTCTTGAGTTCGAAACTATTCATGTCGATCTGGTGAAAGGCGAGCAGCGCGATAAACCATATATCGATTTAAACCCGCAAGGCCTTGTTCCGCTTTTGGTCGATGGCGATTTTCAACTCTCGCAATCCCCGGCAATTCTCGAATATCTGGAAGAAAAATACCCGCAAAAATCCTTATTGCCCGAAGACATGGAAAACCGCGCTTATGTGCGGCAAATGGCTATGATTATAGCCAGTGATATTCACCCGCTCAATAATCTAAAAGTCTGGAAAGGCTATATCGGCGGCGTTTTAAAAGCCGATGACCAGCAAATGAAAGACTGGTATGCGCACTGGATTCATCAGGGCTTGCAAGCCTATGAAAAGTTTTTGAGCACTTCCGGGCGCATGGGAACATTTACATGCGGCGATACTCCTACTCTGGCCGATATTCATCTTCTCCCCCAGCTTTATAACGCGCGGCGTTTTTTTGTATCCATTGATGCCTATCCGAATATTATGAA
>JBKHDZ010000136.1:0-4647 GCA_046541095.1 Alphaproteobacteria bacterium | reverse complement strand
GCACAAACGCATGTCTGGCCAGCATTACGGTACTTACAGGCGATGGCCCCTTCAACAGCCGCATCTATATCGGCGTCATCAAATACGATAAAGGGCGCATTGCCGCCCAATTCCAATGAAAGCTTTTGCAAGGTTTCAGCCGATTGCTTCATCAGGGTTTTTCCAACGCCTGTGGAACCGGTAAAAGATAATTTCTTGATAATAGGATTACCACAAAATTCTTGCCCCACTCCGCTGGAATCGGTCGATGTCAAAACATTGAACACGCCTTTTGGCACTCCTGCTTCTTCAGCCAATACCGCAAGAGCCAGAGCCGAAAGCGGCGTTTGCGTAGCCGGGCGGCAAAGAATAGAACACCCCGCCGCCAAAGCGGGGCCGACTTTGCGGGTTATCATGGCCGAGGGGAAATTCCATGGTGTAATAGATGCACAAACGCCCACAGGCTGTTTGGTAACAACAATGCGCGCATCTTTGGTATGTGTGGGGATGATATCGCCATATGCACGCTTGCCTTCTTCAGCAAACCATTCAATGAAAGAGGCCGCATAAGCAATTTCCCCAGAGGATTCTTTCAAAGGCTTGCCCTGCTCGCTTGTCATCAGCAAGGCCAGATCGTCCTGATTTTGCATGATAAGATCATACCATTTCCGCATAATCACGGCGCGCTCTTTCGCGGTTTTTTGTGACCAGCTTTGAAAAGCTGTTTCGGCCTGCTTTATAGCTGTTTGAACCTGCTCGATGGATAAATCGGCCACATCGGCGATTTTCTCGCCTGTAGCGGGGTTGCTAACTTCGAAAGTCTTGTCTGCGCTAACCCATTTTCCATTAATATAGGCTTTGGTTTGCAGAAGGTTTTTATTCTTTAATTGCATGGCTTGACCGCCCCTATTCTATAATCATTTAAAAAGTGAATCTAGCATGGCTAACGCAAAGAGAAAATGAAAGTTCTGTTTAGGGTTTTTAAGCCGCTTGATTAGAGGCACTGCCAAAGCGCTTTCTAATATAATCCTCGACAAGGCTTTGAAAGTCTTCGGCAATATTATCCCCGCGCAAAGTATGGGCTTTTTCACCATCAATGAAAACGGGCGCAACAGGCGATTCCCCTGTGCCGGGCAAACTGATCCCGATATCGGCATGTTTGGATTCGCCGGGGCCATTCACAATACAGCCCATAACCGCAACTTTTAACGTTTCAACGCCGGGATATTGCTCTTTCCAGACCGGCATTTTTACATCCAGATACCGCTGGATTTTCTGCGCCAACTCCTGAAAGAACGTGGATGTTGTTCGGCCACACCCCGGACACGCGCTCACTTCCGGCGCAAAAGAGCGAAGACCCAAAGCCTGCAGAATTTCCTGACAGACTTTCACTTCCAATGTGCGATCGCCATTTGGCTCGGGCGTTAGAGAGGCGCGAATAGTATCCCCGATCCCTTCATTCAGTAATATTCCCTCACCCAAAGCCGTAGCGACGATCCCTTTAGAACCCATGCCCGCCTCAGTCAAACCAAGGTGCAAGGCCAAATCACTTCTCTTTGCAAGCTCGCGGTAAACGGCGATCAAATCCTGCACGCGGCTGACTTTTGCCGATAAGATGATCTGGTCTTTACGCAAACCGATTTTCATGGCTTTTTCTGCGCTAATTAGGGCAGATTGAACAAGCGTTTCGCGCATAACGGCATCGGCCTCCCAAGGTTCGTCGCGGGCGGCATTTTCATCCATAAGGCGCGTGGCAAGGTCTTGATCCAGCGAGCCCCAATTCACGCCAATACGCACCGCCTTGTTATATTCAACGGCCTTCTCAATCATGATTTCATATTGCGCATCGCGTTTTTTACCAAAGCCGACATTGCCGGGATTAATGCGGTATTTATCCAGTGCCTCGCATAAATCTGGATAATCACTCAAAAGTTTATGGCCATTATAATGGAAACATCCCGCCAGTGGGACATCCAGCCCATCTTTTTCAAATCTCTCACGCAGCGCGATTACACCTTTGGCCGCATCATCATTATTGACCGTGACGCGGACAATCTCAGAGCCTGCAAAAAACAGTTGCTTGACCTGCTCATAAGTCTTTTCGACATCAGCGGTATCTGTATTTGTCATGGATTGCACAACAACCGGCGCATCACCGCCAATAACAACATGGCGAACCTTGACAGGAATAGTCTTATGTCGGCTTGTATTTTGCATCATGTCCCCTTGTTTAGAGCCTTCAGATAAAAAAATCAAAGCGAATGTTAACCCGCTATAATTCTTTTTTTGATAGTATTCATATATTCATAAGGCAAAAGCGCTCGACTTTGCTGTTATGCAGCATAGTTTTTTTTGACAGGGCAAGCGCTTTTTTCCTAATTTATAAGCAAAGATAAATATAGTCAGGGACTTACATTTTGGCAACGAAGACCGAGCATTCGAAATCATCTGCAGAACAGAATTTAAAAAAAGAATTTGGCGAGGAAAGCGTGGATCCGCGTCGTAGCCACCCTGTTTTTCAACATATCCGTGATGTGTGGCCCAAACTTATCTTTGACCATGAGGATCTCCTGCTTGGAGGGGCCGCCAACCCCTTGATATACCACGAAAAACCTGAAGACGGAAAATCTGAAAAGCCGTTTTTTATTTATATTTCGGATAAAGAAGATGTTCAGGATATTACAAATTATTATGCCGAAGTCAAAGAAGGCATTTTAAAGAAGATTGAAGACGGAACCCTGCCGGAAGAAAAGCTGAAAAAATACAATGAAAACGGTATATTGAATATCGAGGTCCGGCGCATTCCCCGTGATGAAAACGGCAATCTGACTATCCCGTATGATGAGCACGGTTTATTACATACCGAAAAATATAAACGCGCCATAAGCCCCGGTTTGGAACGTTTCCCCAAAGGCATAATTTTTAATTGGGATACGGCCTTTATTATCCGCGGCCTTGTTCAGGATGGTTATGTTGATTTGGCCAAAGAACTAACGGAAGTCATGCTCTATGAGATTGAGCATTATAACGGGATATTGAATGCGAATGCGACATTTTGTTTAACAGATAACCCCAAAGAACCAAGGTGCCAGCCGCCCTTCATCGCTTCCAAGGTTTTAATGATTTATAATTTGTGGGATGAATTGGAATACCCTCCCGAGGAAAGCCGTGAAGACTGGTTAAAACGCGCTCTTCCCCTTGTTGAAAATCATATCAATTTCTGGACCGACCCCAATGGATGCCACTTTGATAGCAATACAGGTTTATCTAAATATGGCAGCACTTATGGCAAGCCCGCCGTTGAAGCACTCCATGCCGAACCAGAGCATTTCAAACGCGCCTATCAGGATCTGTGCCACCTATACGATAAACACGTCCAAAATCCATTGCCTGTCAGTCAGCGGGATTATCAGGGCCGTAAAGATGCCTATTATGTCGAGATGTTTTTAGAGCTTGATGATAAAGGCATACCCGTTCCCTTTGCCATCAAGAAAGAGGAAAAGACACTTGGAGAGATAACCATTGAGGTCTATTCCGTACAGGGATTAACGCCCGCCTATTTCGATGGCGATATTGCCATGCGGGAAAGCGGTCTGGATGCTACGCGCCGCTTTGGATTTATGGCCGCAGATGCCAATAACCTTGCGGCATCTGATCTGAATTGTTTCATCAAGAAAATGCAAGGCGATACAGCGCAATCCTATCGCTGCCTGGTAGAGGCCGAGCCGGACAATCCGCACTGGAAAGAACGCAGTGATTACTGGCAGCAAAAATCGGAAAATCTGGCACAGCATATTCGGGATGAAATGTGGGATGATGCCGCGCCGCAATTCGAGGGGGATAATCCGCAAAATCCTGACAACCCGATGCCGCCTTGTTACCGCGATAGATATCTCTCGCCCTTGGCCGAAAAATACAATCTTGGCAAATTCCGCCGTTTTAATTTTTCAACACAAGGAACATCTGCTTTATGGGCCGGGATTGCCACGCAGGAGCAAGCGCACACAATAATCAATGAAGTTTATCCTTTATTCCTTGATCCCAAAGGCTTTTCATTGAGCAACCATTACGGATATATGTGGGATAAGCGCAAAACATTTTCTCCATCTGAGGAAATAGCCGCCGAGGGTGCGGAGCTTTATAACTATTACCACATATCGCATTATATGCGCTCCATTCGAAAAATAGCGATTGAAGAGGAATTTATGCGAACGGGTCAGGTTTGGGAAAAAATGGAAACCATTCATGGCACTTGTAATACGGCGCAATATCAGGCTCCGGGCGTGGGTTACGATCATAATGACCCCGGTTTTGGCTGGACGAATGCCGAATATATCGACGCCTGTATGGCCATTCCAAGGCTGGAGCTGAAAATTAAGGGAGATTATATCCCCCCGCCTTGCATCAGCTCCAATTTTGTCATTCTCGATCATGGTGTCGCAAGCCCGCCTGTAGATAATCCGCAAATGCTCTCCAGCATTTTGGAGAAAGCTCAGGCTCGCTTGAAAAAAGAGCTTCCTGAATTAGAAATAGATATGAATCCTGTGCCTTAGGCTTGCTTTTAAAAGCCGTTTTTAATCGCGTCAGCATCCGCATCAATATTGATTGCAAGGAAATGGTGGGTGGTAACGGGATCGAACCGCTGACCCTCTCGGTGTAAACGAGATG
>JBKHDZ010000135.1:0-4656 GCA_046541095.1 Alphaproteobacteria bacterium | reverse complement strand
TATTCACATGAAGAGCGTTAAGAGTTTTTTAAGATTTTGCAGTCTATATTGTAAACAATTTCCGTAAAGAACTAAAAGAAATGGAAAATAAAAGACTATAAAACGGCATAAATTATAGGAGTGGTAATATGCAAGTACATGTAAAAGAATTATTAAACGATATTGGCATTGACGAGCCTTTTTACCCTGGTAAAAGACTGGTCAAATCCCTTCGTCAGCCAGGCGAATTCAAAAGCCATTGCGTTGTTTTTGACTGGCGCAACCCCGATAAGATCCGTATTGAGATTAAGGCGGGTTTAAGCGGGCGCGATCTGGTTGTAGAAAAACTTAAACAATATCCCGTTTGTTTTCAATCACCAACATTCTTCGAAATCGAGGTTAATGGTGATCAAGTCGAAAAAGAAGACGAAGAGGGTAAAGGCAAGGCTGGATCTTCTTCTGGTGGTGGCAAGGGTCAGAAAAAGAAAAAGCTCTCAGAATTAAACGGGCTGATGTCCCAGGCTTTTGCGGATATGTCCGAAGGGAAGGTTCCCGAGCTTGGTACCATGAAGGAAATGGTTGTGATGGGAATGGAAATTGCCTCCGAAGCCTTTGAAGCCGTCTTTGACAAGCTGAAAAACCAGATTACACACGGCAAAATTGCCGCTACAGAATTGCTGGCACAGGCCGGAAAATTTATTACGAAATACACGCCGCCTTCCTTTATGAAGCCGAGCGGTAATGAAGATGCCGTTTACAAATATGACCGCAGTAAAAACGAGAATATCGGGATGCGTGGCCCGGCCATGTAACCGTTAACAAGTTTCAAGACTAAAGCTACTCCAATCAATAGTCTAAAGTAAGCCGCTCCGGGTTAATCTCAGAGCGGTTTTTCTTTTTTAAAAAGATTGCTATTATATTTTAAAGAATAAGGAGCGAGCATGAAAAATCTTTTATCAATTAGCAGCATATTATTGATTTTATGTCTGGTCACAATGGGTGTTGTAAAAATATGGATACCCGATGCCATAAGCAATGACGCTTTTGTCAAGATAGTAGTCACCTTTGGTTTGATTACCCTGGGTTCAATGGCAATCTTGTTTTTATCTAGAAATGAAGCAGAAAAACAAGAAAAAGAATAAAGCTACAGCAATCATTAGCCTAGTAAGTCGCTCCGCATTAAAACAGAGCGTTTTTATGCTGCCGTACTGAAATACGGGTTTTGGTCATTACCCGTAATTTTGCTCGAGCGCTCATAACGTTTTGCGGCCTTTTCCGATAATGATTCCTGCTCTTCCATATTTTTGAGCAAATCTTTATATTTGGCCGGCTTATGGGCGTTTAATTTGCTTAAACTTTGTTCCTGGTGCATCGCTCTTAAATCTTTATCCTTACTAAAAGACATTGTTATGTCCCAAAATTGTTTTTTATGGGCTTTGTTTTTAATTTTTAAAAACAGCCATGCCACTTTTTGTGGGCGGTGCATATCCTCTTTTAATACAGCCATTTGCGCTTTGGTAAATGTTTTATCCCCAAGATGGGTCGCTAAAATCTTCTGGTCTTCCAGCGTCAATTCACCATCAGATAGCGCAAATGTAAAAATTGCACGCCACATGCAAAATTCATCTATACTCATTGGCCTTTTTTGTGCGGGCATAACGGCTTTCCTTTTTTTACCATGCCCCCCATCTATACCCCCCAATTCATAGGCAGGCATATGGTTCCAAAAAGCCAACTGTAAAGAATTGCATACGGCAGCACGCGCATTCTTACCCAAATTGTATAAGGAAGTTTTTTGAATATGTAAAGTTTATTTATAGACTATCGAGATAATCACCGATAATCGTTACGATCTGGTCAATGTGATTTTCATTCAAAATAAGCGGTGGCGACAAAGCAACACAGCCCGAAGCACCCGGGCGCAGGGTCAGGCCCTTTTCCCACATATCATTGAAAAACTTTGTACCTTGCTCATACCCATCTTTATCAGGATGCAATTCAATACCGGCTAAAATCCCCATATTGCGAATATCTTTCACATGCGGTTTCTCGGCCAGCGAATGAATAGCGTCTTCCCAAACAGGCATCATCTTTTTGGCGTTTTCGAATATTTTCTTTTCCTGATATTCATCCATCGTGGCGATTGCCGCCGCCGCCGCTACAGGATGGCCGGAATAGGTATATCCGTGAAATAGCTCTATCTGTTCTTCCGGAGCATCCATCATGGTGTCATAGACATGCTTGGCCACGAAAGTAGCGGCCATCGGCATCGCCCCGTTTGTCAGTGCCTTGGCCGAGGTAATCATATCGGGCAAAATGTCGAAATACTCCGCCGCAGAGGCGCAACCCAAACGGCCAAAGGCTGTAACAACCTCATCAAAGATCAAAAGTATGCCATGCTCGGTGCAAATCTCGCGCAAACGCTCCAGATAGCCTTTGGGCGGCGGCAGCACACCTGTCGAGCAGGCAATAGGCTCGACAATAACAGCCGCCACATTCGAGGCATCATGCATATAAATAAGCTCTTCCAGCTCATTGGCCAGTTCAACACCGCCTTTTTCAGGCTGGCCTTTGGTGATGCCATCGCGCTTGAAATTATAGGTGGTGCGCATATGATCAACATTGGGTAATAGTTGGCCAAATGCCGCGCGGTTATAGGGAATTCCGCCTACGGAAATACCGCCAAAGCCGACACCGTGATAGGCGCGCTCGCGCCCGATAAACAAACGGCGCGATCCTTGCCCATTTTCACGGTGATAGGCCAGCGCAATTTTAAGCGCTGTATCCACGGCCTCCGAGCCGGAATTGGAAAAAAAGACATTGGAAATACCTTCGGGCATCATTGAAACAACGCGGCTGGCCGCACGAAACGCGGCCGGACTGCCATAACGAAAGTTGGAACAAAAATCCATGGCATCCATCTGCGCATTCACGGCATCTTTGATCTTTTGCACGCCATGACCGGCATTCACACACCAAAGACCGGCGGCACCGTCCAGAACCTGACGGCCAGTTGTGTCTGTATAATACATCCCCTCGGCCTTCACCAGCATACGCGGGTTTTTCTTCCAGCCGCGCTGGTTGGTAAAAGGCATCCAGAATTCGTCCAGCGAATTCGGTGCCAAGGTAAAATCATATTCTGCAGGGGACGTATTTTGTATGGCGGCCTTTGACATGGGAAACTCCTGAATCTATATTAACAAAACTTAGCAAAATTATGTTTTCAAACAAAGCTTTGTAATAAAACTATCAACATTTCAGGATTTCCATGGGTTCCAATCTTAACGGCTCCGGCAATGGCCGCGATAAAGATGACAAAGGCAATGGCGCAAAGGAGGAAAATATTGTTGATTTCCCTACGTTGGCCGATCGTGATCGCATGCGTAAAGAAAAAATTGCCAAGGAAGAAGCCTGGCGCGAAGAATATAAAGCCAAACAAAAAGTTTTAAACAAAACCGATAACCCGCCATTTTTAAATATCGGCAAAATTCCTTTATTTGTAAAAATCATATTGCCCCTGATTGTTCTTATTCATTTAGGAATCGAAATTGGTCTAAACGAATTACAAACCATGCAGACTTTCCAGATGCTCGGTCTGATGCCAGTTTATTTCAGCTCCATGATCGGCTGGAATACCTTTGTTACCCCCATCACCCATATGTTTATTCATGGCGGCTGGATGCATCTGGCCTTTAACAGCATTATGCTGGCCGCGCTCGGCACTTTTTGCGCGCGCGAATTCGGCGATAAAATGACCACATTTTTATTCTTTTTGTGTGGTTTGGGTGGCGCGCTTTTTTACGTAGCGTTTAATTTTGATGGGCGTTTTCCGCTCATAGGCGCCTCAGGAGCGACAAGCGGTTTTTTTGGCATATTGCTGATCATCATGCAAAAACGCGGCGGCTTTAACCAGTTTGGTATGGTGCGAAAATATGGCTCGCTACCTATTATTCTTTTCTGGCTGGCTTTTATGATCGGCGTAGCGCTCTTGCTTGGCGGCCAAAGCTGGGAAGCACATATCGGCGGTTTTATAACCGGATTACTCTGGCTGAGCTGGATTGTAAGAAAAGACCTTAAATTCTGGCGAATATAGCGCTTTTGGATTACGCTTTCGGTGCTTCTAAAACAGGCTGCGGCGTAACAATATCGGCTGGCTCCTTATGCGCTAACAAAAGTTCACTTTCATTGATAAAAGGAAAATCCCAGCGAATAGTATTAAAGCTGTCATGCGGCGGCGCATAAACATGCCAGTTATCATACATGCGCCCTGTTTCCTGACAAATCCAAGTGCGTTCGGGCGGAGCATCAGCGGCGCGTTGTAACCATTCCTGCACCTTTTCAGGATTGCTGCCTGTCTTTTCTTCCAGCAACGCATAATAGCGGTAGAGTTTTTTAGATGTACGGATATTTTCCGCCATTTTCAAATAATTTCTGGCCTCACCCCATAGACCGGCTTCCATAGCAGCTTTGGCAACGGCCAACTGACCTTCGGCAGAACCTGTATTCAAAGCAAGCAAACGCTCGAACCACTGCAGATTTGCGGCTTCGCTTTTCTTTTTGCTTTTGGGGGCAGCACTTGCCCAAAGCGGTATCAAATCAGGATGCGTGTTCACCTGCCAGGCTTTTTCAATCAAGCTGACAGCCTTACGCCGCTGTCCCGTTTGCACATAATGACGG
>JBKHDZ010000134.1:0-4710 GCA_046541095.1 Alphaproteobacteria bacterium | reverse complement strand
TAGATGCGCTGTTAATATTGGATAATCCGCCCAGCATTTTTGTTTCGAACAGATAATTTAAACGGGACATACGGCGCGTTTTATATCGCGTCAAACCTGTCAGGTTCAGACGTTCCAACATTGGGTTAACCGCGCGGTAAAAAGCATTCATGGCCACGTGCGCTGCTATTTTGGGCCTGGCATCCTTTATCCCTTGTCGCCGCGCTGTGCGGGCCAGCTTTCCCGCCAAACCGAAATTACCAAAATCGAGTGATTTATGAAGTGGGTTATACCGTACTTTTGTTGCGCCGTCAGACATTGTTTTTTAACCTCCTGAAGATTATTAGTAATCAATAAATATTCGTATCCAATATAGAAAAAATTAATACATAAACTTCAATATTAAACCTTCTATAATTAGAAACTTTCCACATTTTTTACAGAAGCTATCACATAACATAAAAATATTGCAAGTTTAAATATTCAATTTTTTTGTTAATATTTTAATAATTACAGTTTTATTTATAATTTATACTTAAAAATATACCTTCACTACTTTATTATAAATAAAATTTACTTCTAATGTAATAAACAGGCATATTTAAAAAAATTTATGAAAATATTATTTTTTGCATGATTGTTACTTAAAATATGAAATTGGATATTCAAATTCGGCGCAAAAGTAAAACAGGGAAAAAGATTGAAGATTCTCCCGCACGATGTTATGAACAATATCCAATTATCATTCTTACAAAAAAAATTCGGTAAATTATGACTCAGACAGACATCCCACAAGACATCGCCCAAAAATCCCGCGCCTGGCCGTTTGAAGAGGCCAAGGCCGTTGTTAAACGTTTGCTGGCTTTGGGCAAGGGGCAGATTAAAACGCCGGAAAAAGGCTATGTCTTGTTTGAAACAGGCTATGGGCCTTCAGGTTTGCCACATATCGGCACGTTTGGCGAAGTATGCCGTACAACTATGGTTATGAACGCCTTTAAGCGCCTGCAACCTGATATTCCTGCAAAAATCTTTTGTTTTTCAGATGATATGGACGGCCTGCGCAAGGTTCCATCCAATGTTCCCAATCAGGAATTGCTTGCCGGCGCTCTGAACAAACCTTTAACGCAAGTTCCGAACCCTTTTGATACCGAGCATGAAAGTTTTGGCGCGCATAACAATGCCAAGCTGATGGAATTTCTGGATAGCTTCGGCTTTGAGTACGAATTTAAGAGCGCTACCGAATGTTATAAAAACGGCGTGTTCGATAAAACGCTTTTATTGATGCTGGAGCGCCACGAAGAGATTAAAGCCGCTGTGCTTCCTATTCTAGGTGAAGAGCGCGCGGCGACGTACTCTCCATTCCTGCCGATCTCCCCTAAAACAGGCAACGTGCTACAAGTGCCAATTTTGCAAACAAACCCCGATGCGGGCACAATCGTTTTTGAAGATGAAGACGGCAAAAAGACCGAAATTCCCGTCACAGGCGGGAATGTCAAAGCCCAATGGCGCGCCGATTGGGCCATGCGCTGGTTTGCTCTGGATGTGGATTACGAAATGGCTGGAAAAGATCTTGTGACCTCTGCCGAAATATCACAGGAAATCGTCAAGATTCTTGGTTCTCGTGGCCCAGCCGGATTCCGTTATGAACTTTTTCTGGATGAAAAGGGCGAGAAGATTTCCAAATCCAAGGGTAACGGCTTATCCATGGAAGAATGGCTGACATATGCGCCGCATGAATCGCTGGGCTATTACATGTTTCAGCGCCCCACCTCGGCCAAGAAACTCTATTTCGATATAATTCCCAAGGCGGTTGATGAATATCTGACCTTTGTTGAAAAATTGCCCCAGCAGGACCCTGCCAAAAAACTGGATAATCCAGCATGGTATTTGCATGACGGCAATGTGCCGCAAGGACAAACCAGCCCTATTTCTTTTGCTCTGCTTTTAAATCTGGTGAATGCCGCGCATACCCATGATCCAGCTGTTCTTTGGAAATTTATCAAGCAATACTCTCCCGAAGCCACACCGGAAAATTCACCGATGCTAGACCGCCTAGTGGGCTATGCTATCCGTTATTATCAGGATTTTGTCTTGCCTGAAAAACAATACCGCACTCCTGATGCCCGCGAAAGCGCGGCTCTTAAAGATCTTGCCGAACGCCTTTCCAAACTGGATAAAGGGCTGGAGGCTGAAGAGTACATGACAGAAGTTTTCAGCGCAGGTAAAGAAAACGGCTATGAGAAAGACGAGCTGCGCGATTGGTTCAAGGCCATTTACGAAGTTCTGCTTGGACAATCCCAAGGCCCGCGCTTTGGATCCTTTATCCAGCTCTACGGCGTTGATGAAACCGTTCAGCTTATCAATGATGCGCTAAGCGGAAAATTTGCCAAAGCGGCCTGATTAAATGAAAAAGCAACTAGGGATAGCGCTTGCTATATTGGCTCTGATTGCTGTGGTCGGATATTATTTCTTAGCAGCCAAAAATCCACCAAGCGTATCTGATATCCGCGCTAATCCGGCCCTGTTTGATCTGGCCGATTATCCGGACAGAATTGATCTGCATACGCGGCTCTCTCTTCTTTTTCCGCGCGGGTCATCGCAACAAGATTTATCGGCCTTTTTATCAAAGGCCGGAATTTTGCAAACCGATGAAACATTTTATGATTGCACGCACAAAATCGAATATGGTCGAATGGCGCTGATATATAATTTCCCGCAGAAAACGCTGGCCGCCATTCAAGTTGAGGGCTGGCCGAATTTCAATGAATATTGCAAGGCCAGCGCGCCTGTTCCAAAAGGGGAAAAACCCGTTAAACTTCCGCTTATGCCGTTACCAAACGGGAATTAATTATTATTTTTAATTTTAAACCCCAAATCCGGCAGATCAAATTTTTCCTTATCATATCGCTCTCCCTTCTTCAACTCGGCTCCTTGTGACCAATAGGTCACAATTTCATCCAAATCAGGGCGGTCACGCTCTTCCGGCTCCGCACCCGGCTTTCCTATATAAATAAATCCGGCCACCACATCGCGGCTATCCAGGCCAAATACCTGACGCACATCCTCATCATAGGCATACCATTCCGTGAGCCATTGTGCGGCAAATCCCAGCGCATTGGAGGCCAAAATCAAATTCTGACATGCCGCGCCTGCGCTCATCATCTGCTCCCATAGAGGGTGCTTGGCCTTGCGCGCACGGTAAATAACGCCGATCACGGTATCGGCACGGGTAAAACGCTGGCGCTCTTTATCCAGCTGTGCTTCGCCGCAACCCTCGTTTTTCTCAGCAAAAATGCGCGCGAAAATTTCGCCGGCCTGCCCCCGCGCTTGCCCTTGAAAAACAAGAAAATAAAACGGATTGGTTTTTCCATGATCGGGTACGCGCGAGGCTGCCCGTATAAGTGTTTCAAGCTGTTCTTTATCCGGCCCGCCTGATACAAATTCACTTACCTTCAAACTACGGCGCTTTAAAAGATATTCGATCAATTCATCCGATTGTTTGCCTGCCCAATACTCCATGCTCATTATTCCTTAATCTGCAAAATGGGAGTTTGCCCCCCTTGGTTGGTTAGTTTTACAAAGCGCCCGGGACGCTCGGAAATAAAGCGCGTATTGCCATCTTCATAAAATAGAATGCTGGCCGTTAAAATAGAGTTGTTTTCAGACATGAATTCTTCGGGCATTAATTCACGCACAACCATAATGCGCGAAGGGCGGTTTATCAATAATGGAACGGGGCGCTGGGATAACTTGTTGTGCAAATTCAAATGCACTTTTTGCAAGCCGATTTTAGCACCCTCATCAAGAAGATCGGCAATTTCATCCGATGTGCCTATAATTTCTATGGTCTGATCTTCTCCATCGCGCTTTAAGCTGGCCGTGAATTCCAGTTTTGAAACAGGACGCCCGTCTTTTTCTCCGACCTCACTATATTCTTTTACATGCGCACAATTCACAGCCAAAAACAGCCCCGCGCTTTGCGCATCTTCAAATAAACAAAAACCCATGCTATAACCTTCTTTTTTTAAATAAGGTAGAATGAATATGGACACTCCGCAAGACCCGCAGAACTGGAAAACTCTTGCAGACAGTTTTTTGGTGGAGGTGAATTCCGTATGGAATCACGGCTTTATGGGCATTGATATCAGCAATATTATCATTGCTGTTGCCATATTTTTCGGCTTTCTGGTCTTTCGCGGATTGTTCAGCAAATACGTGCTTTACCGCCTGCATAAATGGGCAGAAAAATCCCATACCAAAGCCGATGATAAAATCATTGATGCCCTCATTCCTCCTATAAAATTTATTCCGATTATTCTAGGGTTTTTCTTTGCGGGTAATTATCTGAAAATGCCAATGGAAGCGGAACTGATCTTCAACAATTTCATCCGCTCGCTCATTGCCTTCACTATTTTCTGGGCTATTCACCGCGCCATAGAACCGGTTAGCCATATGTTCAACCGCCTTGAATCAATCCTGAGCAAAGCCATGGTGCGCTGGATATTCAAATTCGTCAAATTTCTGATTATTTTTATTGGCGGCGCAGTTATCCTTGAAATCTGGGGCATAAGGGTTGGCCCGCTTCTCGCTGGTCTTGGCCTGTTCGGTGCGGCCGTCGCCTTGGGGGCGCAGGATTTGTTCAAGAACCTCATCGGCGGTTTGACCGTCATTGCCGAAAAACGCTTTCATCCCGGCGAATGGATCAAGGTGGAAGGCGTTGTCGAAGGCACG
>JBKHDZ010000133.1:0-4723 GCA_046541095.1 Alphaproteobacteria bacterium | reverse complement strand
AAGGAACCAATGTGGAAAAAGGCAAGGAAATCATGGCCAATTCGGGCTTGCCTATTATCAGCGCCGATAATCTGGCCGATGCGGCCGAAAAGGTTGTGAAAGCGACCAAAGAAGCCACAAGCAAAGCGGCTTAATTAAAGCCGCGTTGTTATTCTTTTGTTATTCAGGTGAGCAAATGCTTACTTGAATATATTCATCGCATAAGAGGTCAAGAGCTTCTTCTGTTTCCTCATTTGTAATGCCGCCTTCAACACTTTCTACCAGACCCAACGCATACATTTGCGCGGCAGAAAGCCGTACGTCCTTATCACCGAAACTCAAAACATCCTCAACGCTTAAAATAGAGGCGCGGGCAAATTCTTCTGAGAAAATTTGCCTGTTTTCCTGTAGAGATTCCAGACTATTTAGAATGTCTTGCCGGGTATAAGTGACGCTGGTCGGCGGAAAATTTAGCCGTATTCCCTCTGATCCATGATTATCTATCGTACTGATATATTCTTCGAGCTCTTGCGCGGTAAAAGAAATTTCTCTTTCCTTGAGATCTACTGTATCCCTTGATGAAAAACGGATAAGAATGGATTCTTCCTGTGTTTCATTCAGTTCTGTTAAAGCTTCCACCGCTTTGTCGCGCGATAATCTGACAGAATTCTCTGCAAGAGGTATGTCCAGTTCGTCCACACCGGTTTCATTCAAAGTATTTAAAAACTCCTGGTAATCTGCAATTCTTAAGGCTCTGGAATGTTCTGGCGCGCCGTTTTTTTGGGCTTCTTCGCTGAAATTTGTAACGAAATACGAGAAATGGAACATGCCCTGGCAGTTTTCATGGGCTATTTTATGCGTCAGGTTTTCATCAATGAAAATCATAAAGGCCATGGAGGCGACTTTTTCACAGCGCACGGTAAAATTGGTATCCAGATTTTGCATTTCTTTTATAAACCGTTGGCCTGCATCGACTGAGCCGCCTTTCGAATCAAAGGTGAAATCGATATCCGTTTCAGGATCATTGCGGACAATATTTTCGGTGTAGCGTAAAAGCGTATTTATCGAAGCATCATTAATAGGGCCTTCAAAGTGAATTTCGTTACCGCGCCTATGAATACTGAAGTCATCGCCTTCATAGAAAAAAACCATAGCATCTTGAGAATAGGTGTCGCTGCGGTCTTCCATCAGCCCTTGAGTGGACAAAGTGCTGGCCGTTAGGCCGGCTGATAAGGCAAATCCACGTGTAATGTTATTTTTAAATATATTGACGCTCATAATTTTCATAATATACAGGAAGAATTAAAACGAATGCAAATTTATGGCATATTAATTTGAAATTTAAAATTCAGGCAGGAATAAAAAGGGGTATTCTGATTGTGTCGCGCACAGTGATAAAGTATTAGCCCAAAGAGCGCAGCTGCGGCTTAAAGAGCGCTCTGATGCTTCTGCGTCAGGTTCTTTTTCCTCGATCTGGTCGATAAAACCAAAAGCATGGGCTTCATTTGCGTTAAAACGGGTATCGCCATAATCAAAAAACAGCAAAAAGTCCTGCGCGTTTAAATGCGAATGATCTGCCAGATTAGCGGCCAGTTCTGCAGAGGAATTTTCAAGAAACTCGATTTCAAATTGCTTTTGATCCCAGACATATAAAAACGCGGCCAAAGAATCCGGGTCGCTTTCATAATCCTGAAATATTTGCATGAGCAAATATTGATCATAGTATAAATCCTCTAGCGTTATGGTGATGTTTTCCCCAGTGGGAGACGTTTCGATAAGACGCGGACGATGCAAAACTATTTCACAATCTTGAGAGGCATTGCGCGTTACATTCCGGGTGGTGATAAGTATTTCGGCAGCCATGGAAGCGGCCAGATCATTGCAATTTAAAACGACGGGAATATCGGCGCTTTCGATTGTATCAATGATGCGCTCGCCTGCGTGCATATAACCGCCGGGCGAATTGATGAGAACGACAAGTGGATCTGAACCATTATAGCTCGCCGCCGCCGCGTTAAAGTTCTCAATAAAGCTGGCCGCGCTTTCATCGGTGATCATGCCGTGAAGCAGAACATGGTTATCCGGTTCATCCAGAGCTTGATGTAAAGCGACCCCCAGTGAAAAGGAACTGGCAAAACATGCTGCAGCTATCTTATGTTGAAGTTTTAGTGCCATAAAGTTTTTTATTGTATCTTATGAAAAAAGACAAGAATTAAAGAAAATTTCTTGCTTATAAGAGGTGGAATGGCTGTTGATTTCACTTTTCATTGCTTTATAACAGGGGGGATAAATTTCAAAATGGAGAAACAATGTCTGTACTCGTCAATAAAAATACGCGCGTCATTTGTCAGGGCTTTACCGGAGCGCAAGGAACATTCCATAGTGAGCAGGCTATTGCTTACGGCACCAATATGGTTGGCGGCGTTACGCCCGGAAAAGGCGGCACAAAACATCTGGATTTACCGGTATTTAATACGGTTAAGGAAGCTGTGGACGAAACAGGTGCCAATGCTTCTGTTATCTACGTGCCCCCGCCATTTGCCGCTGATGCTATTTTAGAGGCGATTGATGCGGAAGTTGATCTGGCTATTTGTATTACCGAAGGGATTCCTGTTCTTGACATGGTGAAAGTAAAACGCGCGCTGGAAGGCTCAAAGACTCGTCTGATCGGGCCGAACTGCCCGGGCGTTATTACCCCTGATGAATGCAAGATCGGTATTATGCCGGGCCATATCCATACGCGTGGCAAGGTCGGTATCGTTTCCCGTTCTGGTACGCTGACTTATGAAGCGGTTGCACAAACAGGCGCTGTCGGCCTGGGCCAATCCACTTGCATTGGTATTGGCGGTGACCCTGTCAATGGCACCAACTTTATTGATTGCATTGAAATGTTTATGGATGATGATGAAACCGAAGCTATTTTGATGATCGGCGAAATCGGCGGGACAGCCGAAATCGAGGCTTGCGAATACTATAAAGCTCTGCAGAAGAAAAAGCCGATTGCCGGATTTATTGCGGGTGCGACTGCGCCTCCCGGTAAACGCATGGGCCACGCGGGCGCGCTGATTAGCGGCGCGGATGATACGGCGCCTGCCAAGATGAAAGCCATGCGTGAGGCCGGATTTGTGGTATCAGACAGCCCTGCGGGTTTAGGTGATGCCGTTGTGGAAGCGATGGCGGCCTAGCAAATGATTTATTGGCGCGGCATTTTATCCCTTGTTATACTTGCGGCTTTTATAATGCCCGCCATTTTCAGCATGTCTGCCAAAGCCAATGATATCTTATTTGATTCCCTGCAATGGCGCGCACGCGTTCTTGTTTTAACGGGCGAGGAGAATGATCCGCTCGTTATAGAACAAAAGCTGATTTTGCGTGATAATTTTGAAGGTCTGCGAGAGCGTTCCATTGCCGTCATCCGCTTTGATGGGGATAATATCTATGAAATGGATGATTTATCAAGTTTCAATTTCCATGGCCGCTATGACATGGATGCCGATTTGCAAGGCTATTACGAAGATGAGATGAATAGCGATAATAGTATCTATTCGCTTGTTCTCTTTGGTAAGGACGGCCAGCGCAAAGAGGTCTGGATTGACAGGGAAGAGCCTGTAGCTATGAGCGAAGTTTTTACCGTGATCGATGCCATGCCCATGCGCCAGCGCGAGATGAACGGCAAATAATTCTTCCTGAAGGCAAATTATGCCTTCTTTTCTTTAGTTAAAATTCCATCGCGACATATATGCTTTCCCCCCAATAGGTACTAAACCGCCGGCTCGCATTATGTAAATTATGGCATAGGGTTTGCATTGACTTATTTGTAAGAAAAAATGGGAGGACAACATGCAAAACTTTATTTATGGAACAGCCTTAACTGCAATTTCGCTTAAAATGTTCGATTTAATCGATAGCAACGTATCGAATGGCTTGTTTTACTGGATTGAACTATATTCGCCGTTTTAGGCTCTGATCCCTAAACATCAGTTATACTGTATGCGGTATTTTTTATTCATTTGAGGCTCTTGGAAAATCATTGTATATTTGAAAGAGGATTTATTTAGGGCCTTATATTAATGAGCTTTCTGGACACTTTACCCGCCGCTGATAGAGAATTGTTAATCAGCCTGCCTTATAAGGTGGGGGTATGGCTCAGCCATGTGGACGAACGTGGCGGCGAGGAAGCCGATCAGGAAGAAAAAGACGCTCTTGCCAGCATTATTAACGGCTTTACGCGTGATGTGTTCGGCTCGGAAGTCGTGCAATATATCATGACCGAAACGCTGGAAAATAAAGATAAATGGAAAAAATGGTCTGAGCAATGCGATAACATCCATCAAGAATGTCAGCGCGCTATAGATATTTTAAATGAAGCAGTTGAAGAAAAAGAGGTTAGCGCTTTCAAACGCCGCTTGATCGAAATTGCCGAAGCGGTCGCCTTGGCGTTCCGTGAATATGATGATTTGAAATTTATAACCAAACTGAAGATCTATCTTTTATATTATAAAGAGCGCTATAAGGCGGCCAAGCAGAACCAGTCTTTTAAAACGCTCGATCAATTTTTAAATATTTCCTTGAAAGAAAGGCGCGCCCTTTATGCTCTGGCGCATACACTGGATGTCTATTATTCCTAAGCTCAATAAAAAGGACTTTGAAGACCATGCTTAATTCTCTAGATGAAGCTCAGGCTCAGGCTATCATTTCTCTGCCTTACAAGGTCGGTATATGGGTAAGCCACGCCGATGATGTC
>JBKHDZ010000132.1:0-4736 GCA_046541095.1 Alphaproteobacteria bacterium | reverse complement strand
GCAAATGCACAAAGAGGTCATCAATCGTTTTGGTGGCCAGCATTTCATTGACCTGCCGCAAATCTGTGGGAATTCTGGCAGCAACAATATTGAACGGCCAGGGCCATTTCAAATGCAGGCCGGGCCTTGTTTCCGTGCGGGTATGTTTACCGAAAAAGGTAATCAGCGCCTCGCGCCTTTGCGGTACGATAAAAAGCGAGGTGGCTAAATACCCCAGTAAAATAATGATCACAAGAATTGTAATAAAAGCTGTCATAACGCGAACTCCTAGCTTGAAAAGAAAGTATGACTGACATATTGTGACAGCGTTACAAAGAAAAGTGAATCCCTATTTGAGGGGTATTGATAGATTAACAATAGAGAAAAATTCGCCATGAACAAACCCGCCACCAAACCCAAAAATCCTTGCTTTTCATCAGGTCCTTGCGCCAAGCGCCCTGGCTGGAGCCTTGAAAATCTGAGCGGGGCGGCTTTGGGGCGCTCTCACCGCGCTTCTATCGGTAAGAACAAGTTAAAAGAAGCCATCGACAAGCAAAAAACCTTGCTCGGTATTCCCGATGATTATTTTGTCGGTATCGTTCCGGCCTCGGATACGGGCGCATTTGAAATGGCGATGTGGTCGATGCTGGGCGCTAGAGGCGTTGATGTTTTCGCATGGGAAAGTTTCAGCGGTGATTGGCTGAAAGATATTACAGGCCAGCTCAGGCTGGATGATGTGAATACCTATCAGGCCGAATATGGGCAGTTGCCCGATCTCTCCAAGGCCGATAAAAGCCGCGATTGCGTCTTTGTGTGGAACGGTACAACAAGCGGCGTGCGCGTGCCTGATGGCGAGTGGATTGCCGATAACCGTGACGGGCTGACTTTCTGCGATGCGACTTCGGCTGTCTTTGCCTATGATATGCCCTGGACAAAGCTGGATGTTGTGACATGGAGCTGGCAAAAAGTTCTGGGCGGGGAAGCCGCGCATGGGATGCTGGTTTTATCCCCGCGCGCTGTCCAGCGTTTGGAAAGTTTTACGCCTGATCGTCCGCTGCCCAAAATATTCCGCATGACCAACGGCGGCAAGCTGAACAAGGCCATTTTCGAAGGCGCAACAATCAATACTCCCTCAATGCTGGCTGTGGAAGATTGTCTGGATGCCCTGCGCTGGGTGGAGAATATCGGCGGGGTCAAGACCACGATTGCCCGCTCTGAAGAAAATTTCAAAGTGATTGAAAACTGGGTGGCACGCACCGAATGGGCGGATTTTCTGGCCGAAGCTCCAGAAACGCGCTCCATTACTTCGGTTTGTTTGAAAATTACCGATCCGTGGTTTGAAACATTGGCCGATCAGGGCGCTTTTGTGAAGGCGGTTGTAAAATTGCTCGATCATGAAGATGTGGCTTACGATATTGCCGGATACCGCGATGCGCCGGCAGGTTTGCGCATTTGGTGCGGGGCTACCGTGCAAGCCAGCGATGTCGAAGCGCTGATGCCATGGCTGGATTGGGCCTATAACGCCGCCAAAGCCGAGGAACAGCGCAAGGCAGCGGCTTAGAGAATTCTACTTTTGGAAAATTAAAGATCCAGTTCCTCACCATAACCTTTACGCATATCTGGACGCTCATCGGTATTTTCTTCAATTATTGTTTTGATTTCTGCGCGCAATAACGTCCGTTTTTCGACGAGCTCTTTCGCAAGAGCGTGTAAGGCAGGCTCGTTTTCTTTTAGCAATCGCATCGCTTTTCGCTGAGCTTGCGCCACCAGTTTTTGTTCAGCCCTTTCAATCTGCTGTAACGTTTCCGGGCTAAACGGTCTTTGTGTGGAGGTTGTATGTGACCAAATTGGCAACCCAAAGATTTTCAAATCATTTTTATCAAAATCAAAATCTGTGTGTGGCACGTTAACGCCGCCCATATTCCACATTCTGACCATATTTTTTGCCGTTTCTTTTGCATTGTTCATATCTGACAAGCATCCATTTGTGGTTTCTCCAATATGGATCATTTCCGCACAATACCCGCCAAAATTAATCGCCATATCATTGATATATTCAGTTTTGGTGCCCGAGTTGGGTGTTGTCATATCATCATGAGCATAGCCTTCAGTACTTGAAGTGGGTATTATTGTTGTTTTTACAGGTTGATGGTTGGGTTGTAGCAAATATTGTAGCAAAACATGCCCCGCTTCATGATAAGCGGTTAATTCGTCCTCGTGAATGTTTTGTTTTTGTGCAATAGCGCGGTTAAATTTGTCAATCAAACTAATATGACCTAAACGCCCGGAAAACTCTTCTAAACGTCTTGTAATAGCTTTCATCTCAATTTTTCCTAAAATCAAAACCTTAACGTTCAAGCCTAACAAGAACATCCGCGTGGTTATCATCATAAATTTCCGCTTCGGGTTGCGGGCCGATGCCCTCGGCGGCTAGTTTTGAAAAATTCAGGCTTGTTCCGGCTTCCAAAACCTGAAGGGCCGCTTTATGTCCGCTCTCTTGCGCTATTTGTTTTACGTGGTCTTTGAGCAAAACGGCGCGGCGGCCTGTTTCCTCGCTATAGATATTGGCATCATACAGGCGGGCGGTTAAATCGGCGATTTGTACCATTTTGGCCGCATCAATAGCGCCCGCATCATCCATGCTTTCTTTAATAAGGCCGTCCATCACATCAAAAGCTTCATTGGCCAGCACGCTATGGACGCTATTCTCGCCACGCTTGGCGGATCTATGGTTTTTCATTTGCGCAAGAAGGCCCTCAATGCGTTTTGGCGCGCTTGTTTGCGCTGGATTGGCAAATTTATCAAAAGCAAGTATCTGGGTCATTTTAAGGTTCCATTTTCGGGGTCGTTGATACCATGGCTTGCACGTAATTTTCCACAAAGGCGGTATATTGCGCGCGTTGATGGCCAAAGCCGTCACGCTCCAGCGTGTCAATCAGTTTGCTTTGCATATCAGTGGCACTAAAGCGGGATTGTACGAATAAAAACGCAGCCCGATCGGCCAGATCGGTGGCGCGGATTTTATTGTTTTTTTCGACGGGCCATTCATTATCAATATAGCGGGTGAGCGCCTCAATCGCATCTTTGCAAAATTTTGTCCGCTCCTCAGAACCTCGGACACCGCCGCTGGTGAGGATATTGCACAAGCGCTCTAATGTTTCCCAGACGCGCTCTTGCCCGGTATCGTCATTTTCAAAGCCAGCGCGGGCTTTAAAGCCTGAAAGACTGATTACCTGACCGTCCATAATTGTGTACTCCCTTGTGTAATTTAAAAACATCTTAATGAAATATTGAAATTATGTCAAATATATTTTTCTTGATATTATAGGAATTTATTCTTAATATACATATATATATTTTCAAAAAGAGGAGAAATTATAATGCCACCTATTTACAGTAAAACATCCATTCACACCGGAACTCATGATTTTAAAACCAATATCGCCCGCTATATCCGCGAATTAAACAAAGGAGAATATAACCAGATTATTTTATATTCCCGCAACAAGCCTATTGCCGGGTTTTATACCTTTGAAGGCTTAAAACTCTATGAAGAGCGGGCCCGTATGGAAGATTTATCGGGTCTGTTTGGCGGGTCTGATGAGGTCTAGCGGGTCTGTTGAGCGGGTCCGTTGCAGGATGTCAAGAAGGATAAACCCTTGAAAAACTTATAAAAAATATTTTGGGTATGCGCTTTTTTCATACCGGCCCGTTAAACGGGTCTGTTGGAACAAAAATTATATTGCGGCGCAAAATTACCGTTTACTTATTTACCAGAAATGGTATTCCTAAAAGCCTGTTCCCTAACAAGACAAAATAGGAGTTAAAAAAGTGAGCAAACCTAAAGTATTAATCAGCGATAAGCTGGACCCCCAGGCCGTCGAAATATTCGAAAAAGGCGGCTGTGATGTCGATTATAAGCCTGGCACTCCTGCCGATGAGCTTTTGGAGATTATCGATCAATATGACGGGCTGGCCATTCGCTCGGCGACCACAGTTACCGCCGAAGTTCTTGAAAAAGCCACCAATTTGAAAGTCATCGGGCGCGCCGGGATCGGTGTGGACAATATTGATGTTGCCAAAGCCACGGAAAAAGGCGTGGTTGTTATGAATACGCCTTTTGGAAACTCTATCACCACGGCCGAACATGCCATTGCCATGATGTTTGCACTGGCGCGCCAAATCCCGCAAGCCAATGAATCCACCCATGCCGGAAAATGGGAAAAGAAACGCTTTATGGGCGTGGAACTCTATAACAAGACGCTGGGCGTGATCGGATGCGGGAATATTGGCGGTATCGCGGCCAGCCGCGGTGTTGGCTTGAAAATGAATGTAATCGCCTTTGATCCGTTTTTAACCGAAGAGCGCGCGATCGAGCTTGGCGTGAAAAAAGTGGAGCTGGATGAATTATTTGCAAAATCCGATTTCATTACTATTCACGTGCCGAAAAATGACAAGACCGTGAATCTTATTAACAAAAATTCTATTGCCAAAATGAAAGACGGCGTGCGGATTATCAACTGCGCGCGCGGTGGCATTGTGAATGAAGCCGATTTGAAAGAGGCGCTGGAAAGCGGGAAGGTTGCGGGCGCGGCGCTGGATGTGTTTGAAGTCGAGCCGGCCAAGGAAAATATTCTCTTCGGGATGGATAATGTGGTTTGCACCCCGCATTTGGGCGCGGCCACCAGCGAAGCGCAATTCAATGTCGCCATTCAGGTCGCCGAGCAGATGAGCGATTATCTGGTCAAAGGTTCTGT
>JBKHDZ010000131.1:0-4738 GCA_046541095.1 Alphaproteobacteria bacterium | reverse complement strand
GCTACGCCGTATGAAATAGAAGATGCGATTACAAGCCGTGTGGAAGAGGCGCTGGTCGGTATTGAAGGGGTGAAACGTATTGCCTCCAAAGCCTCGGAGGGCTATGGGCTTGTCAATGTTGAATTAGAGGATTTTGCTAATTCTGATGACGTTTATAATGACGTTGAAACCAATGTGAATGCGCTTTCGGAATTTCCGCCCGATCAGGCCGAGCGCCCGATCATATCCAAAGTAAGAATTACCCCGACCGTTATGACGCTGGCTTTGCACGGTGAGGCTGATGAGAAAACCCTGCGGTATTGGGCGGAAACAATCGAGGATGATTTGCGCTTGCTGGGCGGGGTTGCGCAAACCTCTCTTTCGGGCGTGCGGGCGTATCAAATATCTGTTGAAGTTCCCGAAAATGCCTTGCGGCAATATGATTTGACGCTGGAAGAAGTGCAAAGCGCAATCCAGCAATTTTCGCGCGATATACCTGCCGGAACGGTGGAAGCGCCGCAAGGGGATATTATGTTGCGTGTCCAGGAAAAGCGCTACACAGGCGAGGAATTCGAGAGCATCGTGCTGCGCACTTTGCCCGATGGTTCGCGGCTGACCATTGGCGATATCGGCAATGTCATTGATGGATTTGTAGATACCAATCTGGTGAGCAAATTCAATAAGGAACGCTCGGCCTTTATCGAGATTTTCAGAAGCGAAACCGCCGATACGATTGAAGTGTCGGCCAATATCAAAGACTATATTCAAGACCTTACATTGCCCAAAGGGCTGACATTAAGTATTCAGCAAGACCGCACAATTATTTTACAAGAGCGTATCAGCCTGATGATGCGCAATGCGATTTTGGGATTTATGCTCGTCTTTTTGATCCTGCTTTTGTTTCTTGATTTAAAGCTGGCGTTCTGGACCAGCGTTGCAATCCCCGTATCTTTTCTGGGCGGGATGATGATCATCTATTTTATGGGATATTCTTTGAACATGATTTCGCTTTTTGCCCTGATCGTGGTGCTGGGGATTGTGGTGGATGATGCGATTGTAACAGGCGAGAGTATTTTTGAATCGCATCAGGAAAATCCGGATAATCCCAATGCAACCTTGATCGGTGTAAAGCGCGTGATTGCCCCGGTGACAGTGGGCGTAGCAACAACTATGGCCGCCTTTGCGCCGCTGATTTTTTCTACCGGAACGCTGGGGCAGATCATCGGCATAATTCCCATTGTGGTGATTCCGATTTTGTTTATATCGCTGATCGAGGCGTATTTTATTCTGCCTGCCCATTTATCCAGCCCCAAAAAATGGAGTAAGGGCATAATATCAGGCATTCGTAATTTTTGCGCCCATAAATTGCGCGTTTTTACGGAGAAAATTCTGGGTCCGGCGGCGCAGTTTTGTATGCAATGGCGCTATGCCATTCTGGCGCTTTTTATCGGCTTTGCCATTATTACTTTTTCTATGGTCGCCAATGGCACAATCCGTTTTATTTTCTTTCCCAATATCGAAGGCGATGAAATAGCGATTGATGTCGAGATGCCTGTTGGCACGCCTTTTAGTGTCACCGAAGCCACGATGTTGCGCATTGAGAAAGAGGCACTAGAGGTGCGCGCCAATCTGGAAGCCGAGCGCGGCAATATTTTTGAAAGCATGACGTTGAGCATTGGTGAGCGTTCCAATGATGGCGGGCCGGGGCGCGGGCCGGGCAGTTCTTCGGCCAATAATATCGGCCAGTTAAAAATTAAAATGGTGTCCTCGGATTTTCGGGATATTTCTGCCCCGCAAGTCGAAGATAAAATCCGCGCGCGCATCGAAAATATTCCGGGGATTGAGGAATTGAAATTCCAAAGCTCACTGGTGGGAGATAATCCCGATATCGAAGTCCAGCTTTCCCATCCTGATATAGAAATATTGCGTCAAGCCGCCGAAACATTGAAGGATAATTTGGGCCGGATTAATGGCACCATGGAAATCAGTGATACCTTTGATGTCGGTAAAACCGAATATGTTTTCTCGCTGACCGATGAGGGGCTGGCGGCCGGGTTAACGCCGCAGGCATTGGGCCAGCAACTGCGCGGCGCTTTTTTCGGGCTGGAGGCCCAACGTTTCCAGCGCGGGAATTCGGAAGTTATAGTCTATGTACGCTACCCTGAAAATGAGCGTGAAGATATCAGCCTTTTACAAAGCAAGCGTATTCGTCTTCAAGATGGTACCGAAGTACCACTCTCCGTTGTGGCTGATATTAAAGTCCAGCAAGGATTTTCACGTATTGAAACGGTCAATGGCCGCCGCATTGTTTCGGTAACCGCCGATGTCGATAAAACGCTCAGCACAGAGGGTGAGGTCACACAAATTCTAAGCGAAGAGTTTTTTCCGCAATTAAAAGCGCAATATACAGGTCTGTCAGTACAATTCGAAGGCGAAAGCCGCGAGCGCCAGGAAGATTTGGCAAGTCTTGGTAAGAATATGCTCATTGCCCTGATGCTGATTTACGTGCTTTTGGGCGCGCAGCTTCGCAGTTATATCCAGCCGGTTATTATTATGTCGGCGATCCCCTTTGGAGTGATAGGCGCGATCTGGGGGCATTATCTTTTGGGATATGACCTGACCTTTATCTCGCTGTTCGGTATTGTGGCTTTGACGGGCGTAGTTGTGAATGACAGCGTGGTATTGATGGATTATCTCAATCATCAAAGATTTGAAAAAAGCCTGTCTGTTTTTGATAGTGCGATTTCTGCGATTAAACGCCGCTTTCGCCCGATTTTGCTTACCACTTTGACGACAAGTTTAGGATTGTTGCCCATGCTTTTGGAAACAAGTTTGCAAGCGCAATTTCTAATCCCGATGGTGGTATCGTTGGCCACAGGAATTTTATTCGCAACTGTAATTATTCTGGTTTTGATACCTGTGCTGGTTCTTATTGTGGAAGATATAAAACATATCCCATCGCGCTTGCATGGTTTCATAAAGCGGGCATGAAAAAAGCGCCTTGAATTTGATCGGGCGCTTTTTTGTAAAAATTGGCTTTTAAAAATATATTAAGCGGAACGCGCCAATTTTTCAGGCGCCTCGGTAAAATTTCCCGAAGCCACCTTGTCTTCAATAATTTTCTCGGCAATCTTATCGGCCACAGCGGAAGTCGGCATATTTAAGCGCTCGCTCTGGCGGAATATCGCGCCAAGCGTTTCACCCAGTTCGTCAATACGCTCATTGGTATCTTTTACAGGGTGGCCGCTCATGGCCACGCTGATGACGCCAGCGGCGTTAATGACATAATCGGGCGCGTATAAAATGCCTTTGTCATGCAGTATTTTACCATGCTCTGGACGATCCAGTTGATTATTGGCCGCGCCTGCGATGATAGAGGCTTTGATAAAGTCGATGGTATTATCATTGACCATACCGCCCAACGCACAAGGAGCCAATACATCCACATCGGCAGACATATATTCTTCCGGCGCGATGATGGTGGCGCCATAATTTTTCACGGCTTCATCCAGGACGTCCTGACGAATATCGCTGACATAAAGCTCGGCGCCGACTTCGTGCAGGCGGCGGCATAAATCCATACCTACATGACCAAGGCCGGCCACGGCCACTTTAACGCCGCTCAGGTCATCTTTTTTCAGCTTTTGTTTGACGGATTCCTGAATGCCGAGGAAAACGCCGTAAGCCGTATAGGGAGAGGGATCCCCACTTGTAATGGCTGGATCATCAGAGGGCAGGCCTGTGACATGGTCAGTCATTTCCTTGACAATAATCATATCTTCAACACTGATGCCGACATCTTCGGCCGTAATGTAATCGCCTTTCAGGGATTCAACGGCCTGACCAAACGCCACCATTTCTTCGCGGGTTGGGTTATTCTGGCCCTTTTTCCCCATGATAACCGCTTTGCCGCCGCCAAGATCAAGGCGAGCGAGGGCGTTTTTATAGGTCATGCCGCGGGAAAGGCGCAAAACATCGGTGATAGCTTCATCTTCGCTGGCGTAACCGCTCCAATATCTGCAACCGCCAAGCGCAGGTCCCATTGTCGTATCATGTACGGCAATAAAGGCGCGCATGCCCGTTTGCGGATCTGTGGCTTTCAAAATTGTTTTATGATTATCAAATTCGCGATTTGATGACACATCAATATGTTCAAGAATAAGTGTCATGCGTTTTTTCTCCCTTTTAAAACGTGACAGCATATATAAGGTGTATATGCTGTGAACGATACTCTTTAGCAGTAGCAACAATAATAGGTATTCTTGAAATTTTATTACAAGAAATTTTTATGCTGTACCTGCGAAATCTGTAAAATTTAAGCGATATGTTCAAAAACCATAGGTGGCTGTGAAATATTTGTGCGAATATCCGAATATTGCATAATATTCGTGCCCAGATAAAATCGCGAATTTATAGAGCAATCAAATCCTCTTGATTTGTCCACCAAAAGGGGATAATAAAGACATGCTGATATTAAGCGGGTGTAGCTTAGTGGTAAAGCTCCAGCCTTCCAAGCTGGCTACGAGGGTTCGATTCCCTTCACCCGCTCCATTTTTCTGTTCCATTCTTAATATAAAAAACCGCTTAATTGAAATACCCCATTGACATGGCGCGCGCATTTTCTTAAAAATTGCGGGAACAAATCCTGCGGGATTCGTAAGTTTTTACGTGTAACTTTAACGAGATTAAGGAATAAAAATGTCAAAAGAAAAGTTTGAGCGGACGAAACCGCATGTGAATATCGGCACGATTGGTCACG
>JBKHDZ010000130.1:0-4742 GCA_046541095.1 Alphaproteobacteria bacterium | reverse complement strand
GCAGGCGTGTTGGGCATGGCCCGTATTATCGGGTATTCAGCGCCAAAATAATTCTCGAAATAACCAATGGTTTTACCGGCCGCTATTGATAAAATCGGTGTTCCAAGGGGAAGCTGGCTTTGGAGAAGCAGGCAAACACCCTCCATGACTTGCGGCTTTGTGGCAATTACACAAATATCATATTTTTCAGTGGCTTCCAGCAGATCTCTAATGTGACTAATTAATTTGTTTTCGCTGTAATGCCCGGGCAAATCGGCGGGGTCACAAATTGTAATATGCGCACAAATGTCTTCTTTCAGCCAACCATCGAGCAGGGCGCTTCCCATTTTGCCGCAACCGATCAGAAGTACCGAAATTTTTTCGTGAACCTGCATAATACTTACGATTCTCCGAGCGTTTCCATGAGTGCCAAAGCCAGATTTTGGTCATGGGCATCATTGGCATGGGAGAGCATATAAAACGCGGCGTAATGTTTCTCGCATTCCGCCAAAGCTATATCCACCAAGTCTTCCAGATATGAGCTGGAGCCTGTAAGTTGCAGGCCGCGATAAAGGCAGGCATGACGAAAAGCCGGGGTTTTTGTTTCCTTGTGAATCTCAAAATGCCCAATCCACAGATTTTCATTCACGCTCATCAAGACCTGCGCGGCCTTATTCAGCTGTTTGGCATTGATGGAAAAGTCATATTGGGCGCAAAATTGCAGTGCGTTCAGATCACTTTGCCAGACAAAGTAAAGATTGTAAGAGCCTGCTTTGCCCGTAACGCGCACCATAAGCTCTTCATCGCTCATGCGGTTAAAAACCCAATTCTGAGCTTCTAGAATGCATTCAACATTATCCAGCGGGTTGTCCGCAGCATCCAGATAATCGAATTGTATGCTCATTTTTTGCTCTCCTTGCTCTTTTCCAGCGCTTCCAATCGCTTAAGAATTTCTTCCTGTTTTAGCCGCGATTCTTGAAGCATTGCCTCAAGGCGTTCAAAATCCTCGCGCGGGACGAGATCCAGCCTTAAAGCCATATCTTCGGCTCTGCTTTTTAAATCACCTTTGACTTGCTGGCTGGCGCTACTCAAAGCTTGCATAGCGCCTCCGGCCATCTTGGCCATATCATCCAATATGCGTTCTTTTGAAGACATTTTTTAATTTCCTTTAGATGATTTGGCGTAGCATAGTTTCGGATAGATCGGCAAGGGATTAAACCGTATTTTGTTCTTTGCTCTGTGGACAGCGCTTGCAAGAATTAAAAGCACTTGGGATGCAGGCTTTATTTCTGATAAGATAGTAAAAGAAGCAATAATCCAATTCGGGGGCTGATAATCCATGATAGTTATTACAGGCGGCGCAGGCTTTATTGGCTCCAATCTGGTGGCCGGACTGGAGCGTGAAGGTTACAGCGATATCGTCGTGTGCGATAAGCTGGGTGATGAAGATAAATGGCGCAATATTGCCAAGCGCGAGATACGTGATTTTGTCTCGCCGGATAATTTATTTTTCTTTTTGGACCAGCACGCGGACGAAGTCGAAATTGTTTTTCATCTGGGCGCTATTTCCAGCACGACCGAGCAGGATGCCGATCTCATTATGCACAATAACTTTGTGCTGTCGCGTGAGCTGTGGAAATGGTGCGCCGATCATGATGCGCGTTTTGTCTATGCCTCGTCCTATTCTGTCTATGGGGCTGGTGATACCGATATTGGTTTTCGCGATGAAGACACCCCCGAAGCACTTGCAAAATTAAAACCCTTGAATGCATATGGCTGGTCAAAGAATATTTTCGATCGCCGCGTGGCCCGCATTGTACATTCACCCGATAGCCGCGAAAAAACTCCCCCGCAATGGGTTGGCCTTCGCATGTTCAATGTTTACGGCCCCAATGAATATCACAAGGGCGAGCATATGAGCGTTGTAACAAAGCTTTATCCGCAAGTCAGTGCTGGGGCGGCAGCGCGATTGTTCCGCTCTTATAATGATCAATACGAAGATGGCGGACAAAAGCGCGATTTCATCTGGGTGAAAGATTGTGTTGATGTGATGATATGGTTTTATAAAAACAAGGATAAATCCGGGTTGTTTAACCTTGGAACTGGTCAGGGGCGCAGTTTTAATGAAATGGCGCAGGCTGTATTCAAGGCGTGTGACAAGCCGCCTAAAATTTCATACGTGGATATGCCCAATGCCTTGAAGCCTAAATACCAGTATTTTACGCAGGCCGATATTCAAAAATTGCGCGATGCCGGATATTCCAAAGAGTTTACCTCATTGGAAGAGGGCATCAAGGAATATGTCGAGCAGTATTTAAGTAAAGACGACTCTTACCGCTAAAAGTTTTACGGTCCATATCTAGAGTGTTTTTTATAGCCTCTTGCAAGTTGGGGCGCGCTTCGCCATAGTAGCGGCTATGGATTTTCCAAATATTGACCCCGTTGCTTTTTATCTCGGCCCGTTTCCCATTCGCTGGTATGCGCTGGCCTATATTGCCGGATTTCTGGCAGGGTGGAAATATTGCCTGTATCTGGCTGGGCTGGATAATGACAAAAGGCCGAATAAAACCGATATTGATGATTTTCTGCCTTGGGCGATTTTAGGAGTTATAGCAGGTGGCCGCTTTGGCTATGTTATTTTTTATCAATGGGAATTTTACGCCTCTGATCCGCTTGAAATTGCCCGCATCTGGAATGGGGGCATGGCATTTCATGGCGGTATTCTGGGCGTTATCGTTTCATTGATTGCCTATAGTATAAAACGGCAGATTCCATTGTTGCGTTTGTCCGATATACTGGCCTGCGCTACACCCATTGGATTGTTTTTCGGGCGCATTGCCAATTTTATCAACGGGGAATTATTTGGCCGCGTAACCAATGTGCCTTGGGGAATGAATTTCCCGCGCGGAGGCGGGATGGACCGTCATCCAAGCCAGCTTTATGAAGCTGCGCTTGAGGGGCTTTTGCTCTTTGGAATTCTCTTTTTGCTGGTTCGCATGCAACATATCCGCGATCATGCAGGTATTTTATCCGGCGTTTTTCTTGCAGGATATGGGGGCGCACGATTTTTTGTGGAGTTTTACCGCGAGCCGGATTTGCAGATTGGTTATATTGCCGGCGTGCTCACCATGGGCCAGATTTTGTGCATTCCCATGATACTGGGCGGTATGGTTTTGATAGCTTATGGTGCTTTTTCCAAAAAAGACGATGATCAAAAAGCCGGATCATGAACTATCCTCCTTTGGAAGAATATTTAATGGCACGCATGAAGCGGGAAGGCCCACTTTGCGTCGGCGATTTTATGCAAGATGTTCTGGGGCATGCCGAGCATGGTTATTACATGCGACAGGATCCGCTAGGTAAGGCAGGGGATTTTACTACTGCGCCCGAAATATCCCAGATGTTTGGTGAAATGATCGGGTTATGGTTGGCCGATATCTGGATGCAATTCGGCCAGCCGGCACCATTTATACTGCTCGAATGTGGCCCCGGACGGGGCACGATGATGGCTGATATTCTAAGAGCAACAAAAGCGGTGAAAGGCTTTCATGAGGCCGCGGAAATTCATTTGCTGGAAACAAGCCCTGTTTTAAAAGCCAGACAAAAGCAAATTCTGCAGGGCTATAGCGTGCATTGGCATGATGATTTTCAAAGCGTGCCGGATGGCGCACCTTTATTTATGGTGGCCAATGAATTTTTTGATGCCCTGCCTTTTCGCCAATATCAATATAATGAGGGAGGTTGGCAAGAGCGCTGCATTGATTATCAAGGAGAGTTTTGTTGGCAAAATATTCCTGTTCATATAAACCCCGCCGAAGGCATGAATTTACCCTTGCCTGAAGAAGGAAAAATTTTGGAAATCTCATCAGCGCGGCAGAGTTTTATGAAGGATATTGCAAAGAAAATAAAAAACAACGGCGGCGCGGGGCTGGTTATTGATTACGGTTATAAAAGCGCCGGATACGGCGATACCTTTCAAGCGGTTCATAAGCATAAGCCGGTAGAGGCTTTAAGCCATATCGGAAATGCAGATTTAACATCGCATGTAAATTTTATAGCGCTGAAAGAAGAAGTTTTGCGGCAAAAGCTCGATATTGCGGGGCTGACCACGCAAGGCGAATTTTTAAAAAATCTCGGTATTCAAATTTATGCCTCCAAATTACAGGAAAAAGCCGGTGTGCAACAAAGTGAAGATATACAAAAAGCCTTGCATCGTTTGACACATTTCGATGAAATGGGAGTTCTGTTCAAAGTGATGGGATTTTATTATGGCGCAAGCATCGAACCTGCCGGATTCTGAAAGACTGTTTTTTGAATCCGTTCAATTTTCAAAATCTGCGCCCAAGGCGCGGCATGGATTTTTTGGCCGTAATGGCGGGGTGAGCAAAGGCGTTTACGCATCGCTGAATTGCGGGCGCGGATCGGATGATAATCCCGCCAATGTGCGTGATAATTTATCTCTCGTGGCGCGCGAAATCGGCGTTTTGGAGGGGGATATTGTCACCCTTTATCAGGTGCATGGTGATACATGCCTTTATATAGATGCGCCCATGTCTTTGGAGGATCGCCCGCAAGCCGATGCGATGATTACCGATCAGTCTGGCTTGGCTCTGGGGGTTTTGACGGCTGATTGCGCGCCTGTTTTGTTCTATGGGCAAAAAGCCGATGGCACCCCTCTTATTGGTGCCGCCCATGCAGGCTGGAAAGGGGCGCTTGGCGGCGTTCTGGATACTACCGTGAAAGCGATGTGCGATAAGGGCGCT
>JBKHDZ010000129.1:0-4837 GCA_046541095.1 Alphaproteobacteria bacterium | reverse complement strand
AATAAAAAAGCGCGGGTCGATGCAGGGCGCGCCAAACTGTTTTCAAAGCTGGGGCGCGAAATTTATGTTGCGGCCAAGCTGGGCGGGGCGGATCCTGATATGAACCCGCGTTTGCGGCTGGCAATACAAACTGCCCGCGGTCAATCCATGCCCAAAGATGCGATTGAGAAAAATATCCAGAAAGGTGCAGGTGGCGGCGCAGATGGTGAAAATTACGAAGAAATCCGCTATGAGGGCTACGGCGCGGGGGGGGTGGCCATTGTTGTGGAAGCGTTGACCGATAACAAAAACCGCACGGCCAGCTCTGTGCGTTCAATTTTTGCAAAGTATGATGGCAATCTGGGCGAAACGGGTTCAGTCGGTTTTATGTTCGATCGCTTGGGGGAAATCATTTACCCTGCGGAAAAGGCAAGTGCCGATGATATGTTTGAGGCCGCATTAGAAGCAGGAGCAATAAATGTCGAGAGTGATGATCAGGGGCATGAAATTACCACCGAGCCCGATGATTTTGCAGCTGTTGCTTCTGCGCTTGAAGCAAAATTCGGAGAGCCGGAGCGGGCGGGCCTTATCTGGAAGCCGAATGTTATGGCGGAAATTACCGAAGAGCAAGCGGCATCGGTCATGAAGTTGATAGACGCACTGGAAGATGATGATGATGTGCAAAATGTGACCCCGAATTTCGAGGTCAGCGATGAGGTCATGGAAAAACTGATGGCGAGTGGTTAACGCTTCCACAGGTTTTAAATAATATTATTGGCAAATCTCCGGCGTTTGGAGATGCGGCAGAAATCTTTTAAGAGTTTGCTCGTAGGTTTCAATTTCATCGCAAGCATAATCTTTGTTGCTATTATTCACGTACTCCCGCCATGAATAATAGTTTTCAATAATATGCGCTTGTTGTTCGATATTGAGGCGGGCGAAGTTGGGAATATCCCTTTTCGTATAATGATATAGAGAATTATCGTATTGACCGCCATTTCTAAACCATAGCCCAATCGCGCTGTCCACAACATCAATGCCAAGTTGTTCTTGCCACATATGGGCCATTTCGTGAATAAAGACTTCTTTTTTTCGCATATTCGGATCTTGTGAAAAATCATTGGAATACGCATTGCCGGAAAAGCGGATCAAGCCGTTAAAGGCTTTGCTTCTATTGCTATTAAATCTGGCAATTTGTACAGCGCTATAATCTATTTGATTGCCGAATATTTCTTGCGCCATTGTAATCTCGCCCGGGGTAAGGGGGCGCGATAGTCTTGTATTTCCATTATGGTCTGTAACCTGATCGGCGCAGGCGGATAAGGCAGTAATGCCAATAGCCGCCACCGCAGCATGAAAATGCTTGCTGAGTTTCATTGATGTTATCCCTGTTTATAAATTTATTATTATTTTTATAATTTTTTTAAATTGGTGCTTGTTCTATGTCAATGTTTTATAAAAGCAAAAGACAGACTCAATGCAAAAGAGCGCACATTAACTTAGTTTACCCTTTACTTTGTTCTTGTTTTGTTTCAATATTGGGGTATGAAAATTCTCGGAATCGACCCCGGTTTGCAAAAATGCGGTTGGGGTGTCATTGAACATCACGGCTCTTCTTTAAAATTTGTGGCTTCCGGCGTTATCAAGCCTAAAGTTTCTTTATCTTTGGCTGCAAGGCTGGCGTTGATCCATCAAGGACTAAGTGAAATTATTAAGGTGCACCAACCAGATGGCGCGGCTGTTGAGGAAACTTTCGTGAATAAAAATCCTGCCAGTGCCTTAAAGCTAGGGCAGGCGCGCGGTGTGGCACTCGCTGTACCGGCAATCTATGGTTTTGAGGTGGCCGAATACGGTGCCAACAAAATAAAGAAATCTGTCGTTGGCAATGGCCATGCGTCCAAAGAGCAAATTGGTTTGATGATCCGTACGCTTCTTCCTGCCTGTGGGCAAATTAGCGAGGATGAGGCCGATGCCCTTGCGGTTGCCATTACGCATGCGCATTATGGTGCATGGAACACAAAAATAAGGGCTTAGCGCTATGATCGGAAAGCTTTCCGGCATAATTGATTGTTTTGGTGAAGGGCATCTTTTGCTGGATGTTCAGGGGGTCGGATATCTGGTTCATGCCTCTTCGCGAACCTTGTCCCGCATCGGCCAAAAAGGTGATGCGGCCAGTATGCTTATAGAAACGGTCATCCGTGAAGATGCTTTTTTACTTTATGGTTTTGCCGAAAAGGCTGAACAGGATTGGTTTAAACTGCTTACATCCGTTCAAGGCGTGGGAGCAAAGGCCGCGCTTGCTATTCTGGCGGTCTGTCCTGTGGACAGGCTACCCATGATAATCGCCGCGCAGGACAAAGCCGCTATCCAGCAAGCCGATGGCGTCGGGCCAAAGCTGGCCTTACGTGTCTGTACCGAATTAAAAGACAAAGCGGGCAAGATCGAGTTATCCACAAAAATGGTGGATAGTCCGGTGGATAAATCTGTGGATAAAATGAATGATGCGCCTGAAGCCTTTGAAAATGATGCCATTTCGGCGCTTGTTAATTTGGGCTATGCGCGGGCGGATGCCTACACGGCCGTTCTTAAAGCCAAAGATCAGGCGAATGATAATTTGCAGGATTTGATAAGGCTGGCATTAAAAGAATTGAGCGTATGAAACGATGAATAACCCGTTAGAAAAAAATGCTGATCTGGAGCGCGAGCCGCAGGACCTGGAACGTGGGGAAGAGGGGGCGTTGCGTCCGCTTAGTCTTGATGAGTTTATTGGCCAGAGGGCTTTGCGGGAGAATTTGCGCATTTTTGTTGAGGCTGCCAAAAGCCGTAAGGAAGCTATGGACCATGTGTTGTTCTTTGGGCCGCCAGGATTGGGGAAAACCACGCTGGCACAAATTGTGGCCAAGGAACTGGGTGTTGGTTTTCGCGCGACTTCCGGGCCCGTAATTTCCAAGGCGGGTGATCTGGCGGCTATTCTCACCAATTTGAATGAAAATGATGTTCTCTTCATTGATGAAATTCACCGCTTGAATGCCAGTGTAGAAGAAATCCTGTACCCCGCCATGGAAGATCGAAAACTGGACTTGATTATTGGTGAGGGGCCGGCTGCACGCTCAGTGCAGATTGATTTGCCGCCCTTTACTCTGGTGGGTGCGACAACGCGCTCGGGGCTTTTAACCACGCCTTTGCGTGATCGCTTTGGTATTCCTTTGCGTCTTGAATTCTATGATGAGGATGAATTAACGTTTATTGTAAAGCGTACGGCTAAATTGCTGGATATGGATCTTGATGAAAATGGCGCGCTTGAAATTGCCCGCAGAAGCCGCGGAACTCCTCGTATTGCCGGACGTTTGACTCGGCGCGTGCGTGACTTTGCCCATGGGGCCAAGCAGGGTGTTATTGATAAAATACTGGCCGATAAAGCTTTAAGCCGCCTCGATGTTGATCATTCAGGGCTTGATAGTATGGACAGGCGTTATTTGAGCTGTATTATCGAGAATTATGGCGGCGGGCCGGTTGGCGTGGAAACCATTGCGGCGGCATTGTCCGAACAGCGCGATATGATTGAAGATGTCATAGAGCCGTATTTACTACAGCAAGGTCTTGTACAGAGAACGCCTCGTGGTAGATGTATTTCTTCAAAAGGATACAATCATTTAGGACTAAAACCTCAAGTTAAAGATCAGGATCAGAAGGGGTTGTTTTGAGCAATAAATACCATTCTATAGAAAGCCGGGTTTATTACGAGAATACCGATGCGGGCGGCATTGTCTATCACGGGCAATATTTGAACTTTGCCGAGCGTGGTCGCACCGAGTTGCTCCGCAAAATCGGCTATCAATCCAGTGATTTGACTAAAGAGCATGGGATTATGTTTGTGGCGCGCCATGTTGATATCAATTATTATGCGCCTGCTTTTCTGGATGATTTGCTGGAAATCCGTACTTCGGTTGCGGCTCTAAAAAACTCAAGTTTTACCATGCGCCAGACACTTTTTCGCCATAAAGACGCGTTAGATAAAAAATCGGAAGAAGAAAAAATCGCCGAGGTGATGGTAACGCTTGTTTGCGTCAAGGCGAATGGTATAAAACCGTTAAGGGTCCCCGATATGTTGCGGGAAAAATTTACGGAGTATCTGGAAAGGTAAGAATAACAATGGCTGGACCAACACCGATTGAAACTATTGATTTGGGCGGCGCGGCTCACGATTTAAGCATGTGGGGGCTGTTTATGATGGCTGACCCCATCGTGAAATCTGTAATGATTATGCTTATTCTGGCTTCGATCTGGAGCTGGGCCATTATTTTTCAAAAGCGCGGAGCTTTGGCGCGTTTGAACAGGCGCGCAGCGCGGTTTGAAGATACGTTCTGGTCGGGGGAGCCGCTGGATAAGATTTACGAGCGCGTTAAAAATGCCAAACAAGATCCTCTCTTGACTACTTTTTCGGCCGGTATGGATGAATGGCAAGCGGGCGTTTCCGAAGGCATGCCCGCCAATGCTTCTTTGCAGGCCAGCTTGCGCGGCCGAGTAGAGCGGGCGATGAGTTTGAATATTACGCGCGAGATGAACAAGCTGGAGCGGGGCATGACATTTCTGGCTTCGGTGGGCTCCACCGCCCCGTTTATTGGCCTTTTTGGAACGGTCTGGGGAATTATGAATTCCTTTGCTTCTATCGCGGCGACGAATAACACCTCTTTGGCCGTTGTGGCGCCCGGTATTGCCGAGGCTTTGTTTGCAACGGCTCTCGGGCTTGTTGCGGCTATTCCCGCTGTTGTGGCCTATAACGTTTTTTCGACGGGGCTGAACCGTTATGCGGACAGGTTGGAAGCGTTTACTGATGAATTTTCCGCCATTTTATCGC
>JBKHDZ010000128.1:0-4863 GCA_046541095.1 Alphaproteobacteria bacterium | reverse complement strand
ATCATTGATAAAAGCCTGCGGGGTGGTATCGACCTGATGTTTCTTTTTGAAAGTATCTGTTTCCTCGCGGGTTTTCAAATGGTGGTCTTCCACCTCGAACCCTTCGCGCTCCAGCAAGTCTTTTGATTTTATCCCGTAGGGACAGATGTGCTCATCTGTCACCATACGGTAAAGAACAGCTTTTTTTGATACGGATGCCATAATTTTAAATACCAAATTCCAGACATTTAAAACAGAAATTTTTTTTCGTCAGGAGAAAAAACGAATAACGCGAAAGATAATCTCATTTTGATTGCGATCTATAAAACCCTCTGGACATAAGGCTTTGAAAGCGTTTAAATAGAGCGTGCCAATCCGGTATGACTATATAAATTTTAGGAGTTAAACATGGTCTTAGCCACCAATCTTGGATTTCCCCGTATCGGCGATATGCGCCAATTAAAAAAAGCCGTTGAAAGCTATTGGAAGGGCAATAGCTCTTTGGATGATTTGTTGAAAGCGGGGCGGGATATTCGCGCTGAAAACTGGAATTTTCAAAAAAACAAGGGCTTAAATCACATTCCATCGAATGATTTTTCTTACTATGACCAGGTGCTGGATATGACATGCACACTTGGCCTTGTGCCGCCGCGCTATAACTGGGATGGCTCGGATATCGACATGGACACTTATTTTGCCATGGCCCGGGGCCGCCAGCAGGACGGGGTGGATGTAACGGCGATGGAGATGACCAAATGGTATGATACCAATTATCACTATATCGTACCGGAATTCGAAGCAGGTATGCAGCCCAAGCTGTCCTCGAGCAAGATTTTCGACCAGTATAAAGAAGCCAAGGAAATGGGTATTCAAACGCGCCCGGTTCTGATTGGCCCCGCAACCTATACATTTTTGGGTAAGCCGCAATATGAAGGCTTTGATCATAAGGAATTCGTGCAAAAACTTATTCCTGTTTACAATGAAATTCTGGAGCAGCTTGCGCGTTTGGGCGCGGAATGGGTACAGATTGACGAGCCTGTTTTTGCCCTTGATCTGTGCGAAATCGGGCAGGGCGTTATTAAAACCGCCTATGAGAATTTGCAAAAGCCCGCCAAGCTGAAAATTTTGATGGCCACATATTTTGAAAGTCTGAAGGATAATGCTGAGCTTGCTTTTGGCTTGCCTGTGGATGGTGTGCATATTGATTTGTGCCGCAATTCCGGCCGCGCCAATACAACGGCGAATGACCCGGGCAGAGATATTGATCAGGCGCTAAAGCTGATTGAAAACAAAGTATTATCTCTTGGTGTTGTGGATGGCCGCAATATTTGGAAAAACGACCTATCCAACTCTCTGGATTACATTGAAAAAGCAACTGCAAAGCTGGGTAAAGATAAAGTCTTTGTCGCCCCGTCTTGCTCTCTTCTTCATACGCCGGTCGATCTTGAAAGTGAAACCGCGCTGGATGACGAATTGAAAAGCTGGATGGCTTTTGCGCGTCAAAAAGTCGTTGAAGTTGTGACCCTTACAAAAGGTGCGCAGCAAGGGCGTGGTGCGATTGAAGGCTCGCTGGCCGATAGCAATGCCATACAGGCGGCCAAGAAATCATCATCGCGTATTAACAATAAAGACGTGCAAGGGCGTATGGCCTCAATCAAACCCGATATGATGAAGCGCAAATCGGTTTTTGCAGAGCGTCAGAAAGTGCAACATGCCACGCTGGACTTGCCTGCATTTCCAACAACAACAATCGGCTCGTTTCCACAAACGCAGGAAATCCGTCAGGCGCGCGCGGCCTTCAAACGCGGTGATATTGGCGAGGCGGAATACAAAAAAGCCATGCAGGACGAGATAAAGCATTGCGTGGATGTTCAGCATGAAATCGGTCTTGATGTTCTGGTGCATGGCGAGCCCGAACGCAACGACATGGTGGAATATTTCGGAGAGCAGCTGGAAGGCTTTACCTTTACCAAATATGGCTGGGTGCAATCCTACGGTTCCCGCTGTGTGAAGCCGCCCGTTATCTTCGGTGATGTCTCCCGCCCGAGGGCTATGACCGTGGAGTGGTCAAAATTCGCGCAAAAGCAGACCGATAAAATTATGAAAGGGATGCTGACAGGCCCGATCACAATTCTGCAATGGTCTTTTGTGCGCGATGATCAGCCTCGCGATACGACAGCCAAGCAAATTGCTCTCGCCATCCGTGATGAGGTATCCGATCTGGAAGAAGCTGGGATCAAAATGATCCAGATAGATGAAGCCGCCTTTCGTGAAGGCTTGCCCCTTCGCCGCGATGACTGGAAGGAATATCTGGATAATGCGGTTGAAAATTTCCGCATTTCCTCATGTTGCGTTGAGGATACAACACAAATCCACACCCATATGTGTTATTCGGAATTCAATGATGTGATTGATTCCATCGGCGCGATGGATGCGGATGTGATTTCCATTGAAACATCACGCTCGCAAATGGAATTGCTGGATGCTTTTGTGGAATATAAATATCCCAATGAAATCGGCCCCGGTGTTTATGATATTCACTCTCCGCGCGTGCCCGATAAAGATGAAATGGTGGCTTTGCTGGACAAAGCGGCCAAGGTACTGGATATCAAGCAAATCTGGGTGAACCCTGATTGCGGTTTGAAAACCCGTGGCTGGCCGGAAGTGAAAGAGGCTTTGGAGCATATGGTTGCGGCCGCTCGCGAAATGCGCGCCAAGACCGGTGCTAAAAGCCAGAGGGAAGCGGCTTAAAAAATATTTCGCTTTATCAAGATACCAACAAAAAGGCTTCGTTTAAGAAGCCTTTTTTTATGTCCTTATGCAGCCGCTTTCTTTTGATAGCCCAGCGCAAGGCAGGCTTGCGTCGTTATATCGGCTTTGTTCAGCGTATAATAATGAATATGCTCTATGCCGTTCGCGGCAAGATCTTCGCTTTGATGGATTAAAAGCTCTGTTGCATATTTCTTTGCATCATTCTCGCTTTTGCCCTCGAATTTTTCATGGAGCCAGACAGGTACGCTGGTCTGGCATTTGGCTGCAAAACCGCACATGGATTTAAAATCATGGATAGGCAGCAAGCCCGGCACAATCGGCGTAGTAATGCCCGCCTTTGCGCAGATTTCGCGGAATGTATAAAACAGATCATTATCAAAGAAGAATTGCGTTATCGCGCGGCTTGCGCCCGCATCACATTTCTTTTTCAGGGCGATAATATCGGCATCCAGCGAAGGAGCATCAGGATGCTTTTCAGGATAACAGCCAACGGAAATCTCGAACGGATGCTGTGCCCGCAAGCCCTCTACAAAGTCGGAAGTGTATTGATAATAATTCCGGTCATCATCCAAAGGCCATTGCAAATCGCCCGGCATATCGCCGCGCAAGGCAACGATATGGTGAATATTTTCGTGCCATAAATTATCGGTCAGGGCGGCCAGCTCCTCCTTCGTGGTATTAATAAAAGTCAGATGCGAGGCCAGCGGAATGCCATATGCATCGCGCGCTTTTTTCAAGGTGGCCAGCGTGCCATCCCGTGTGGAGCCGCCCGCGCCATAAGTGACCGTCATAAAGGCAGGATCGAGCAGGGCAAGGTTATCCATCGCCGTCCAGAGGTTTTCGGCGGCTTTATCACTCTTGGGCGGAAAATATTCAAAAGAAATCGTGGGCTTGGTCATGGCAAAATCCGTGTGAGGTTTTAAAAAGCCATTTTATCATGGAACTGGCGGCAGTCACGGAGTTTTTAAGGGGTATGGTGCGGTTTTTTAAACGAGCCTCTAGGCTTAGAAGCTGTGGCGAACAAGACGCGCGGTATGGCAAAGGTGGTGAAGCTTTCTCTAAGGATGATAAATGCCCCATCAGCATTCCGGTGCAGGCCGGAATGCACTACGAAACCGCGAAGGGACATGAATGAACGTGGATTTTTTTAACGGCCGGCTCCTCTCTCTTATTCGGACTGCCTTTTCTCTGTAATTCCGGCCATTTCCCTCTTTCCAACCGCTCCTTCTTTCCCAGTCATTCCGACAGCTCCCTCCCTCACTGTCATTCCGACCGAGCGAAACGAGTGGAGGAATCTATAAGAATAGATTACCACGTCGCTGGCGCTCCTCGTAATGACGGGTGGGGGGCGTGGCACTCCTCGGAATGACGGGGGTTGTTTTCGGGCAAGCCCGCTACGCTTTTTTCGCTCAGGCGGGCACGCCTTAGGTGGAGTTCATAATAATTTCGCCTGCGTTGCCTGTAAAGGCGTAGGAGGATTTAACCGGGATAAGCAGGGATAGAAAAAGCGCGCACATAAAAAAACGGCAGAGCGCGTATTTTTTGCCGCGCCTTCACCTTTACAGAACCTGTCACACTTTGATTGCTGCTATTTCTACCCATAAAAAACACCTTTTAATAGTGTAGAGTATTTTCTCTTAAAATGGTCGCTGCGCAATGATTCGTTATGGGGGCAAACAGCATTACAACAGGCATTAATGCGTGCCGGTATTCAGGATTGTAATATTATCCATGTCGGGGTTTTGGATATATTGCACGTCTTGTGTTACGTCGATCAAAATGCCGTTGGGGTCTTCGACAAAGAAATGTTTGCGCGCGCAAGGTGTTACTTCCGGCTCTGTAATGATATTCAACCCCTCCCAGTATAATTGCTGGTAGGTGATGCGCACATCTTTAACGGGGAAATTCAAAATCATGCCCGAAACCGGTTTTTTGTATTGTTCGGGGATGGAATTATGGTTGCGGTCCAAAATGGCCAGATACATGGTTTTGTTGGTTTTGTGTTGTAAAACCGTAAAACCGTTCATTTCAAATGCGGCGCTGAAATCAAAATGATCTTCATAAAAATTGACGGTTTTGGCGTAATTTTCGGTGCAGATTATGGGATAATAC
>JBKHDZ010000127.1:0-4894 GCA_046541095.1 Alphaproteobacteria bacterium | reverse complement strand
GTTTAGGGTAGTCCGGATAATCAAAGCCAAAACCTGCAAAACTATTAAACTTTCGATACAAAACACCTCCTAAACGGCTACTCCAAGAGGGTTTTTGATAGTTCTCATACTCGTCATACAATTTTATCGCACCGGTTTCTAGGAGGGTTGTTTTTAAAACCTGATAATCCCTCACAACCGCATTTAAATATTCAAAAGCATTTTGATTGGTTATTAAAATTAATCGATTACCATTATCGCGGTCAGCATGCTTAATAGCGTTGCCAATACTGTGATAATAACCGGATGGTTCTTGTTTTCCTTTACCACGCTTAAACGAAAGTCGCCTTGCTGATTCATCGATTAAATCGGTAAAAAAGTTAAAGCTTTGCATATCCTGCACAAGCCCATCTTTAACTGCATGGCTCGCTAGATCTTTCAAGATTACGTGAGCAGCATGTGTACTGTGCATGACTGGCAAGGGATGTGACCCTGCAAGGTACGCTTCAATAGCGTGAACAACATGCTGGGTAAGCATTTGAAAAGCATCATATTCAAGACGAACATTATCACTCATAAAAGCGATATGTATATAAATATTACTTTTATGTCAATATAATTCAAGCATCCACGTTGCGGACTTTCAGGGCGTTATCCTGAATAAACTCGCGGCGCGGTTCCACCACATCTCCCATAAGCGTCGAGAAAATTTCATCCGCTTTTATGGCATCAGCCACGCGTACTTGCAAAAGCGTACGCACGTTCGGGTCCAACGTAGTTTCCCAGAGCTGCTCGGGGTTCATTTCACCAAGACCCTTATAGCGCTGAATATTCAAACCCTTGCGGCCATATTCCAGAACCTTGTCGAATAAAGCAGCGGGGCCGTTCACTTTGGCAATCACTTTATCACTAGAGAGCAATTCTACAGGCCCGTTAAACACTTCATTCAGCCATGCGTGCATATTGTGCAAACGGCGGGCATCGGGCGAGCGCACGCGTTCAATAGAAAGACGTACTTTTTCGGTCACGCCACGTACAGTGCAGGTAAAGACATAGCCGCCAACTTCAGTAAATTCACCTTGCCAGCCCTTTTCATTGGAAAGCGCAATATCATCCAGACGCTTGGCCACTTTCTGCGCATAATCCTGTCCTTTTTGCGCATCATCGAAGATTGTATCATCAAACGCCCCCGCAATGGCGGCTTGTTCCACCACGCGGCGATTGCCCGATTTCTGGTATAAAGAATTAATAGAATTGCGGATTTTCTTTGATTTTTCAATAACATCGCGCAAATCATTGCCTGTACGCTTTTCTCCGTTTTGCTCCACAAGGCTGGCATCGGCCAATGCAGAATCAATCAGGAAATTTTCCATCGCCTTTTCATCTTTCAAATACATCTCGCCCGCGTTACCGCGTTTTACCTTGAAGAGAGGCGGCTGTGCAATATACAGATATCCGCGCTCGATAATCTCGGGCATATAGCGGAAGAAGAATGTCAGCAAAAGCGTACGGATATGCGCTCCGTCCACGTCCGCATCGGTCATGATAATAATTTTGTGATAGCGGATTTTATCCAGATTCATTTCCTCGCCAATCGAGCTTCCAAGAGCGGTAATCAACGTGCCAACCTGTTCGGAGGCCAACATTTTATCAAAACGCGCGCGCTCGGTATTCAGAATTTTACCGCGCAAGGGCAAAATTGCCTGATTATGGCGATGGCGCGCCTGCTTGGCCGAGCCGCCCGCAGAATCCCCCTCCACGATGAACAGCTCGGACACAGCAGGATCTTTGGATTGGCAATCGGCCAGCTTGCCGGGCAGATTGGAAACATCCATCACGCCTTTTCGGCGAGTCAGTTCGCGCGCGCGGCGCGCGGCTTCACGGGCGCTTGCGGCTTCGATAATCTTGCTGACAATTTCCTTACCCTCATTCGGGTGCTCTTCCAGCCACGTTCCGAAATGCTCGGCTACGGCTGATTCCACAACAGGGCGCACTTCAGAAGACACCAGCTTGTCTTTTGTTTGTGAGGAGAATTTCGGGTCCGGCACTTTGACAGATAATACGCATGTCATCCCTTCGCGCATATCTTCGCCCGTCAGTTTGACCTTTTCTTTTTTCAACAAGCCGCGCTCATCCGCATATTTGGAAATAGCGCGCGTCAAAGCAGCGCGGAAGCCCGCCAAATGCGTTCCGCCATCCCTTTGCGGAATATTGTTGGTAAAACACAGCATGGTTTCGTGATAGGCATCCGTCCATTCAATCGCGGCCTCGACAGTAATCCCCGAGGTTTCGTCATGGGCAGAAATGCCGACCGGCGGTTTTATCAACGGTTTTTTGGCGCGGTCCAGATATTCAACGAAACTTTCGATCCCGCCTTCGAAATGCAAATGCGTTTCTAGATGCTCTTCAGGGTTTTCCGAACGCTTGTCGGACAAATAGATATTCACGCCGGAATTCAAAAACGCCAGCTCGCGCAAGCGGTTTTCCAGCGTTTTGAAATCGAAATCCGTCATGGTGAAGGTTTCAGGTGAGGGCAGGAAGGTGACTTCCGTTCCGTTACGTTCCCCCTCTTCCAAATCGCGCAAAGGCTCAAGATCGCCAATGGCGTCGCCCATTTTAAAGCGCATACCCCAAAGCTTGCCTTCGCGTTTGATACGCAAATCCAGATATTCTGAAAGCGCATTTACAACGGATACACCCACGCCGTGCAGACCGCCGGACACCTTATAGGAATTCTGATCGAACTTACCCCCGGCATGCAGCTGGGTCATAATCACTTGCGCGGCCGACACGCCCTCTTCGGGGTGTTCATCCACAGGAATACCGCGGCCGTTATCACGCACGCTACATGATCCGTCTTCATTCAAAATCACGTCAATACGATCACAATGCCCGGCCAGTGATTCATCAATCGCGTTATCGACCACCTCATAAACCATGTGGTGCAGGCCCGTGCCATCATCAGTATCCCCGATATACATGCCCGGGCGCTTGCGCACTGCTTCCAGCCCGCGCAAAACCTTGATCGAGCCTGCGCCGTATTCGCCACCTTCTACCACTTCTTCGCCTATATTTTTTGCTTTATCGGCCATTATTTCGAATCGCTTTCCTGAGTACCTGTATAATTCTTTGAAAACCCGCAGATTTCCGTCAATTTTTTGATGTTCTTTTATAGCATAAGCCTTCCCAAAAACCTAGCATTACAGAGCATAAAATTGCAGGTTTTCCCAAGGCTTAAAGCCTGCCCGAAGAAATATTGATTGGTTTCTTTTCACGCTTGATTTACAAAGCAGATATGCAAGATAGATCGGCCAGTATTTTATCCCTCATCCGCCCGCATTTCCATGCGATGGAGGGCTATATCTCCGCAGGGATGGAGGCGCAAAAAGACGAGAGCACGCTTTTTCTAAATGCCAATGAGAACCCCTATGAGCTTTCGGGACTGGAAGGCTGCAATCGCTATCCCGAGCCGCAGCCCTCAAAATTACTGGCAAAAATGGCCGCTTATTATGGCGCCAGCGAAGACAATCTTTTAATCACGCGCGGCGCCGATGAAGGCATTGCCCTTTTAACGCGGCTTTTTATCGAGCCCTCTAAGGACCGCATTTTGATAAATCCGCCAACATTCGGCGTTTATAAGGTTTATGCGCGCGGTGTCCCGGCCAAAGACATTCTTGAAATTCCGCTTTTACAGCAAAACGGCACATTTACCCTTGATACAGCGGCAATTATAAACAGCCTGAAAAAAAGCGCCCCGCCCAAGCTGGTTTACATTACAAATCCCAATAACCCCACAGGCGGCAGCTTTGCGCAAGAAGATATTCTGGCCATTATACAAGCCGCAAAAGACAAAGCGATTGTTGTTCTCGATGAAACTTACGCCGAATTCGAGCCACAAGGCTCGCTTGTTGCACGCCTTAAAGATTACCCCAATCTGGTTATCCTGCGCACACTATCCAAATCCTTTTCGATGGCGGGAATGCGCGTGGGCGCTATATTATCGGGCGTTCCTGAATTAATTGAAACACTCAAAACAAAAATTATGGAAGTTTATCCCATTCCTGTGGCCTGCGAAAAAGCCGCCTTAAAGGTTTTCGAACCTGCTATTATGAGCGCCGCGCAAGCCAATATTGCTGCCCTGATTAGCGAGCGCAAACGCATGGAAGAATTCTGGAGCAAACAGACAAGCATTTTGCACGTTTACCCTTCTAATGCGAATTTTCTTTTGATCAGGATGGAGCGCGCCGCCAATTTTGCAAAGTTTTGCAAAGAACGCGGCGTTATTTTGCGTGATTTTTCAAACGCCCCTCTAACCCCTGATTGCCTGCGCATTTCCATCGGAACGCCCGAGCAAAATGAGCGCGTCCAAACTCTTTATCTTGATTTTATAGAGCCATAAATTCCCCCTTGACATTATAGGAATTAATTCATATATTATGTTTTGGTCGGCCCGGCATGGGGACCATAGACCGCCGGTATTCGGGAAGTAAAATCAGCCCGAATTTAAATATCCTGCGCAAAGGGAGCTATGCCGAAAAAAAGAGATTATGCGCAACACTGGGGCGCCCCTTTTGCATGACTTTAAAGGTGCAAAATGGTGATTTCTTAATATTGGACACTTCTTCCCTACCCCGATTTATGGCCGCGTAGCGTGCTTGCACGCCTGAGCGAAATAAAAGCGGAGCGCGTTTACGCGCCTGAGCGAAATAAAAGCGTAGCGTCCTTGCGTTCCAACATTCCCCGTCATTCCGACCGAGTGAAGCGAGCGGAGGAATCTCGACGAAATGTCATTAGATCCCTCGGCTGTCGCTCGGGATGACAAAGCTCAAAGTGGTAATAAAAAAATCCGTGTTTATTTGCATTTATTCGCGGTTTAAAAATAAACCACTAAGACACTAAGCTTTAAAACGATTTG
>JBKHDZ010000126.1:0-5136 GCA_046541095.1 Alphaproteobacteria bacterium | reverse complement strand
CAAATCACGCATCCCGGCATCACCATCCGTCTTCGAACCAAAATTATAGACCCATTTCGTCATTATATTTGCCCTTAATCCTATTGCACGAATAGCAAGGTTTTAACGCTATTAAGCACGCATTTCAATGTTTTTCGTGCTTGTAGAACCATTTTAAAGAGTTTTTATAAGCATCAAGCAAAGATCATCATCCACCGGTTTGAATTCACCAAAGGCAATTTGCTTGCGATCATAGGTTGCGCCCTGCCCATCCGGGATATAGCCAAGCTTCACATATAGGCGCTGGGCGGGCCCGTAATTGGCATGAAGGCCAAAGGCGATGCCCATTTCTTTAAAGTTTTTCTTACGGGCCATATCTTCGCAATACTGAATAAGCGCCGTCGCCAGTCCGCGCTTTCGCATAGCGGGAACAATATTCAAATCCTGAATTTCGGGGATACCCAGCTTTTTAAACAAGGCATATTTCGGCGCCCAGTTCAAAATGCCGTAGCCCGCATCTTTATTCTCATAGGAAATGATGAAAAGAATACGCTTTGCTTGCCCCTGCAATTCCAGACAATGTTCGAAATAATCAACATCTGTGGGTTTGCCTACCTTCTCAGCCATCTGATAAAGCGCTTTTATGTCTTGATCTTGCGCCCGGCGAATTGCTATTTTATCAGACATGAAAACAAAAACCCTTTTTTGCATCTTCAGCCTTTTTACATTGCTGTATGCACAGGCCCCCTTGCAAGCACAAATTCAAACCAAAAGTTTTTCTTCAAAGAACAAGCAATCCCCACCTTCCGAATCTGCGCCTCTTTATATTCGCAAGAACACCAATAAAGACACGGCCTTGCCTGCTATGGATGACAAACAGAGCAAGGAAATAGACCGTGTGTTTGAAAAATACAAAGCCTTGAGCGAGCAACAAAAACTATCCGCACAGAACAAGCCGATGAAAGAGCGCACGCTGGATATAGGAAATAAAGCGCCCACGCCCTCTTCCGCTAAGGAGAAAGCGTCCCCATCGGCAAAGCCGGCAGGTATTGCCGGAATACTGGACCAATATTTTCAAAGCAAGGAAAACAGAACGAAAACCAATTCTGTGCGCTTTAAAACACCGGAAAATATGAACGATTAACTTAAGCGTTGAAAAATAACACGCGCTCACGTATTGAAATACCATGGTTCAAGCGCAAATAAATTCAGCTACCCCCCACACCAAAGCGATCAGCCCTATTGATCGTATTTCTGGCATTCTTGAAGGGGATATGAAAGCAGTAAATGTGATCATTCTGGCGCGCATGCAATCCGATGTTCCCTTAGTTGAACAGCTGGCCGGGTATTTGATTGCCTCGGGGGGAAAGCGGATAAGACCGCTTTTGACGCTGGCTTCCACCGCCATATATAACGGCGAGATGAAGCGCGCGCATTTGCTGGCCGCTTGCGTTGAATTTATCCATACCGCAACATTGCTTCATGACGATGTCGTCGATGAAAGTAGCGAGCGCAGAGGCCAAGCCGCCGCCAATACTGTTTTCGGCAATCAGGTTAGCGTGCTGGTTGGTGATTTTCTTTTCTCGCGCGCCTTCCAGATGATGGTAGAGGATAAAAATCTCGATATTTTAAAAATACTATCCGACGCTTCAGCCATTATCGCGCAAGGTGAGGTCATGCAACTCACAACCGCCAATAACCTTGATACCTCACTGGACAATTATCTGGAAGTTATCAAAGCCAAGACAGCCGCCCTGTTTGCCGCCGCCTGTGAAGTGGGGCCGGTCATCGCAGGAACAAAGGCCAAACATGCCATCAATATGCGTGATTTTGGTATGAATCTGGGCATCGCTTTCCAGATTATTGATGATATTCTTGATTATTCCGCCAAACAGGAAAAGCTCGGCAAAACCGTGGGTGATGATTTCAGAGAAGGGAAAATGACAGCCCCCCTTATTCTTGCCCTTGAAAACGCTTCAAAGGAGGAGCGCGAATTTTGGGAACGCACCCTGGTACAAAAAGACCAAAGAGATAGTGATTTAACGCGCGCCCAGAGCATTTTACGCGAGCACGGCGCTTTTGAACGCGCAAAACAAATGGCGCAGGATTACGCCGATCGCGCTATTGAAAACTTAAGCGATGCCCCGGAAAGCGATTTAAAAAACCTGCTGCAAGAGCTGGTTAAATTCACCGTCGCGCGCGAATATTAAACCTTTATTTTTCTCAAAATATGCACAAAGCCGATATTTTAATAATTGAAGATAACGAGAGCGATTCGACGCTCATTCAGGAAGCCATTAAAGAAACTGTAATGGCCAGCAGCGTTTTTGCAGTTAAGCAAGCTGAAGATGCCATGAAGTTTCTTCAGCAAAAAGGCCCTTATAAAGGAAAGTCGCGGCCCGATCTCATTATCATGGATTTGAAAATGCCAAACGTAGATGGCCACGAGTTTTTAAAAACGATCAAGAGTGATAAAGATTTCGGCCTCATTCCCGTTATTATTTTAACAGGATCTGATAGCGATGATGATATAACGCGCAGTTACAAACTCCATGCGAATTGCTATATCGTAAAACCTGTCAATTTTATAAAGTTCAAGCGTGTGGTCAGTGTGATTAATGATTTCTGGCTGGGCGTGGCAAAATTACCGCCAAAACAGCCCCCTACATAAAGCGTATCCAGACGCCGAACAAAATGGCCGTTATGCCCATTGCACTAAGCATATGTGCAATTCCGGACGGTAGCGGATGCCTGACCAGAAAATAATACATTACACAACTCATCGGAATGGTTGGCACGATATACATGCGCAGCCCGTATAACTCGGCTTCGGGGAATAAAAAATAACTCATAAACAAAGTCACCATCATTATAACCGCGCTGATCCAATACCAGATATTGGCGACATGATTAAAAAGGTGAGAGCCGCGCAATACAATCCAAAGCAAAGCCGGAATAGACACCCATAACGGTGCAAACAAAGCATTGGTGTAAACCGTTGAATCCTGCAAAAGGTATTTTTCCGGATTTCCTTTTTTAAAGGCCATACCTAAAACTGTAGAGATGTAGGTCAGTGCAAGAACAGGCAAAAAACGGCGAAAGAAAATTTTGGCAAAATGCTTGGGCAAAATGCGGTCGGGCGCTCCGCGCTCAATATGAATGACAGGTTCTTTTCTGGCTTTTGTTCCCATTACTTACAAGGATAGGCGTTATGAAGCCCTAGCGCAACGGCGGGCGCGGCGGTAAATGATCCATGCTGTTGTCTATGTTTAAAAACATAGCTGAATACCTGCGTTTGCAATTTTTTAAGCTCGGTATTTTTCGGCACGCAAAAATCAACGCTGGGCGCTGTTCCCAAAGTTCTAAGTAAATTGTGATAATCCAGAATTCCGGCAATATAGGCCTGACAAGCAATATGCCCTCCCGGGGCAATTTCTTTTCCTTTGGCATCCGAGCCGCATACATGAATAAGATAAGCGCCCGAGAATTGTGCGGCTTTTGAAGGGAGAGGAAATAAAACAATAACCGTCATTGCGAGCAACATAATGTTGCGCGGCAATCCATTTATAGATTGCTTCGACATTTTATTCCTCGCAATGACAATAATATTCTAGCCATCGGCGTTTTTCTTGAGCTGTTCCAAAATAGCAAACGGCGAATCATCTTTGGTTTTCGCTTCGGCGCTCATCATTGATTTTTTGTACTCTTTACCTTTGGGATTGCCGCGTGCCGCTTTTTTACCGGACTTGGCTTTGCTCTTATGGTCTTTATTAAAAGGCTTCTTAAAATGAGCCGGCTTTTCAAAGGCTTTGCCCTTTTTCAACCGAAACGTGGCCAATTCCGGCTTGTCGGGTTCTTGCGGCTTTTTAGGTTCTTTTTCGGAGGCCTCTTCCGTAGCGCTTTCATCTTGGGCGTTATCGGCTTCCGTCTTCTTATCGGCAGTTTCTTCCTGACCGGACTTTTCAGGCTTCGCAGCTTTTTCAAGACTATTTTCTTCGGTAGCCTTAATTTCCTGCTTTACTTCCTGCTCAATCTCATCGCTATTTTCACCAGCTTTTTCAGCGGCCGGATCATAAACTTTCTTATGCCCCATCGCTTGCAAGACGTCGTATAAATCCTCGATAGGACAACCCAGCCATTCAGCCATTTTATGTTGCGCCTGAAACTTGCCTTTTTCGGCAGAATCGTAAACGGCGCTTATAACGCGGTCCAGCATATCTATGCGAATAGCGCGGCTTCCAAAAACAGGATAGCCGATAGACTGGTAAAAATGACGATCTACAGATTTTTTATCTATCTTAACCGATACAATGCCATCATTGGGAACCTCCACGGGCAATGTGCGTTCGCGGAATAACGCCCACAGCAAAGCGCGCAAACGCACAGCCGCAGGCTTGTTCAAGGCCGGCAAAAACACAAGAATAGGTCCCATTTTAATTTTGCTGGCGCGCAAAGCGGCTCTATCTTCGGTTGTCAAATCCTTGATTAAATCTTCCAGCTTTTCGCGCGGAACAATTCCCATGTTTTCGTAAACCTGATAGGCAATGCCGCGTGCGGCGCCCTGAATATATTTTTGATCTTCCAGATTCACAAGTGGTTCCAGAACGACTTTGATATGCTCGTTAAGCCAGTTTTTCAGATGCGATGAAACCTGTTCTTTATCTGTTCCTTCCAGGAGATCACAATCAATCAATTCCATATCCGGCTTTAAAGGGTGATCGCTTTTCTTCAAGCGCGCAACAGGCTCCCCCGGCAAAGGCGAGCCGAATTTTTGTTGCCAGAGAATTTCCCCTGTTTCCTTAAGCGTGAATTGTTCGGGTTTTGCTGTTAAAATCATATTTAATCGTCTTTTTACTTCGGTATTTAGTGCATTTCTGGCGGCATTCATCACAGCCTTGTAATCCGCGCCTGCGGCACCCTCTATGGGTATAAAACGAAACGTATGCAGATGTCCAATCAAATGCGACTCGACTATCACTTCCCCGTTGACGCGAATTCCGGCCAAAAGCTGTTTCCCCTCCTCCAAAGACTTCATTAAAACAGAAGCCCGCCTGTCAACAAAACGCTTAATAAGTGCTTCATGCAAGGCATCGGAGAGCTTGTCCTCAATAGCGCGGGTTTGTTCCTGCCAGTAATCCGCACGCTCCACCCAGTGCG
>JBKHDZ010000125.1:0-5243 GCA_046541095.1 Alphaproteobacteria bacterium | reverse complement strand
TTTTTTGGGTTTTTTCCGTTTTTCTGTTAGAATTAAGTTTGGAATTGTTATGAAAGGATGGCTTTATGCTTAAAAATTATACGCAGCTTTATTGTTTGTGTGCCGTAGTGTTAGTATTGGCGATTGCTATCCCTTTGAAAGCGAAGGCGCAAAATATTTTCGTGCCGCGCAACAACTCATCTTCTTCAGAAAATGGCGAGAAAAGACAGCTTTTTATACCCAACGCTCCGAACCAATACAGAGGGTCCGGTCAGGCTAGAAGCAATATTCGGGTGTATGAGCCGCGTAATAAAACCGGATTTACGAAATCGAAGGCTGAAAAAGAAGCCGAAAGAAATGATGTTTTTGATGATGTGCAAAGAATGAATATCGAATTGGCCACGAACAGGGCTGTTCGTAATATGGAGATTATCAATCAGCAAAGAGAAAGAAGAGAGCAGGCCCGTGAAGCCAGCCATCGCGCGGCCATAGAGCAAGCAGAAAGAGAGGCGCAAGCGCAGGCAGATGCTTCTAAAATGCCGCCGGAAATGCTTTCCGGTTCACGCTCAGTGCAGGTGGGGGATGATAAGGTCTATGTCACCATGGATAAGGAAAAAGAAAAACTTGACCAACCGCCCAGAGTTTTTAATATTTTCCAGTAAAATTATAGTTCTGAATAATTACAGCTTTTCAAAATCCCCGCTTTGACGGGGATTATTTTGTTTTGTAGAACATCTTATGAGCGTTTTATTCTCCGAGCGAATTCCCGTGCTATCGCGGCTCAGATTGCCTTTGCAGGATATACGCTTTGCGATGTTGCGGACTGCTATACTGATTTACGCCTGTATAGGAAGCCCTACCCCGGATCATTTCGGTTATGCGGAATTTGTTGTCGCGGTTTTGCTTGTCATTGCCGCTGGCGCTCAAAGTTTCATACATCTTGTTAATTTTTCGGGCAAGACGTCTTATCCGCTCTGGTATTCAGCAGGGCGATTATGCTTTTTCGCTTTGTGTTTTTTAGGAGTTATTCAATTTATAGTGCTTGGGAATTACGCCGGTGACGCACTGAGAGATTTTATAGCTGTACTTTTCCTGTTCTTGCCCGTTATTTTCTATCCCTTGGTGGTGAATAGAACGGATCAATTATACGCCTTAATAAATGTAACCGCGCTTGCCGGAATGATTTTCGCGCTGCGGTCCTTATCTGTATTTGATTTTGATTTCCTGCCGGGCATAATGGATGACGAGCCTTTATCTTATCTAGCCAATGCGCCGACAGTTTTATTCTGCGCAATTTATCTTATGCTTGGCGCGGTAAAACAATTAGAAGGGCGAGGGGGGCTAAAAAGAATTCCCGTGGCTTTTCTTCTGTTGATAATGGCCGTTATTCCGTGTCTGGGCATAATTCTAACCATGCAAAGAGCTTCTATTGCTTTATTAGTAATCGTTACGGCCCTTATGGTTTTATATTCTTTTTACATCAGGCCTTATAAATATTTTCCAGCTATCGTTGTTATAGCGCTCACAGCCGCGGTTTTATGGCCGATATTGAATGAGATTATAACAGCATTTGCTTATAAAACCCGCATAGCCGGAGATAATATGCGGCTTGCAGAATTAGGCGCGATATGGAGCGCGATTACAGCTCAACCTTTAACTCTCTTTTTTGGGCTTGGCTTTGGCGGAAATTTTGAATCGCCCGCAGTGGGCAATTATACTGTGAATTTCGCACATGGCCTTTTATCGGCGGCGCTGTTAAAAGGCGGGCTTTTAGGTATTACGATCATAATAATTTATCTGGCTTTGCTGTTTCGCGCTTTTATACCGCTCTGGAGATGGAATATGGTCTTATTTCTTGCTTTGAGCGCGCCCTTTTTTATCTGCGTTGTCTTATATGCCAGCTATAAATCGCTGGATTTCGGCTTGATTTTAACTCTGATGGCATTTGCTTACACAGCTCATTCCGGCGAGAAACGCAATTCGGATTGATTTTACGGCTAAAATATTCTTAACTTGGGGTTCAATCACTCCAGCATAATAGATGGGAACATGAAAAGGCCTTCCATATTATTTGTGAACCGCGTCTATCCGCCTTATCGCGGAGCTACAGGGCGTGTGTTGCGTGATCTGGCCCGCGGGTTTGCTCGGGAGGGCTGGCAAGTCTATGTTTTAACAACTGGCGCGAAATTTTCCAAAGAGCGTGATGGTGCTATCAAGGTAATGCGGGTAAAAGGCTCTGCAAATCCGCAAGGAAAATTAGCGTATTTTATAATCTGGGTGCGCCTGTTCCGCGCTATGTTTTTATTTCCGAAAACAGACATAATTGTTACCATGACCGATCCGCCAATGCTGAACGTCATTGGCCATTATATGTCGAGAATACGCCGATCAAAACATATTCACTGGTGTCAGGATTTATATCCCGATTTGTTGAAAGCCTTTGATATTTCGATGCCAGCCTTTGCCAGCCGTTTTTTGCATCGCTTATCACGCCGGACCATGCAAAAAGCGGCCAAGAATATTGTAATAGGGCGCTGTATGGCTAAACATCTTAGTCATTCGGGCTTAAGCCCGCAAAATATAACGGTTATTCCAAACTGGCCGGATCATGAATTACGATCAGAAACATCATCTCTCCCAAAATATGTGGAAGTGCCGAATGTGGAGGGGCTGAAAAACTATGATGATCTATTGAAAACAGGGCCGAAATTTCGGGTTCTTTATGCCGGATCCATCGGTATGGCACATCCGCACGAAATTATTGTTGATGCGGCCGAATTGCTGGCTGAAAGCAATCCCGAGATTGAATTTGTTTTTGTCGGCGAAGGAGATGGTTTTGAAAAAATTGCCGAAGCGCGCATTAAACGAAATTTACAAAATATCCGTATGCTCCCTTATCAGCCCAATTCCAGGCTGAAAGAGATCATGGAAAGCGGGGATGTTCATTTAATTTCCATGAAGGAGCAGGCGGCCGGGTGTCTTGTGCCCTCAAAACTTTATGCCGCGCTCGCTGTGGGGCGGCCTGTTATTTTTATCGGTCCCGAAAATTGCGAAACGGCCAAGGTGATCCATGATTTTAAAGCCGGGCAGATCATTGCGCAGGGCAATGCAAAAAGGCTGGCCGAGGCCATATTGTTATACCGCAATGACGGTGATCAATGGTTTTCTGCCTATGAAGGGGCGAGCAAGGCCGGTCAGATTTTTGTGCCGGAAGAATCAATTTCTGCATGGGTGAAGCGCGCCAATGATATTGTCCATCACAAAGGCAGGAAAGCGGCCTGAAAACCATGTCCGATCGCTCTTTACCATCATCTGAACCGACATTAGCGGATATAGCGCGTGATATTTTGGCTTTAAAATTCTATATTCTCATTGGCGGTCTTATTGGAATGATCTGCGGCGCTATTTTACTTGCGCTCGCCATTCCGCATTATAAAAGCACAATGATTATTGCGCCTGCTTCCCCTATGACGGGGGCGGAGTCTTCCTCTTTGCTGGCCAATGATAATTTGTTCGCTTTGCGCTATCTGGTCCAAAGGATAGGAGCAGGGGGTGGCTCGGATTTTCAGCGCTTTGAAAATGTTTATACAGGCCCTTCTGTCGCCCGTATTTTGTTAAAAGACCCGCGCATTGAGCAGGGTTTGAACGCCGATAAAACATTTACATTTTCAAAAGGCGAAGGTAGCTGGAATGCCGAAAAATTATCAGAATATTTAAAAGACAGGGTTAAACTGGCTTCTGTAGGAACAACGGCCTCAAAAAAGCTGGTGTATAAACATCCCGATAAGGAATTCGGGGAATATTTTCTAAGCGGTCTGCACCGTATCAGCGATAACCTTATCCGCCAGAATATTCGCACCGATGCCAAAGCGCGCGTTGAATATTTAAGAGAGGCCGTGCAATCCCTCAATAACCCCGACCACCGCCGCACTTTAACCACATTGCTGATGGAGCAGGAAAGGCTTTTGATGCTCGTTTCCATTGATCAGCCTTATGCGGCGAGCGTGATAGAGCCGGCGTCATCTACCGTGAAACCTGACTGGCCGAATTTCTATCTCGTTTACATTGGTTTTATATTTTTGGGAATGATGGCCGGTTTTTTTATCGGGATATTCAGGCGTTCGTAAAATGCAGCCTGCAATCAGTGTTGTTGTCATTACCAAAAATGAAGAAGAACGCCTCGCAACGTGTCTGAAAAGCATACGTCCGCATTTTAGTGATATCTGGGTTATTGATTCCGCTAGCGAAGATAAAACAGCCGATATAGCAAGAGGCTTCGGAGCGCGGGTCGTTAATTTCAAATGGAATGGCCGCTATCCTAAAAAATATGGCTGGTGCCTTGAGAGGCTGGAGGGGGTTGCCGATTGGGTATTGTTTATTGATGCCGATGAACGGATGACAGAAGGCTTGGCGCAGGAAATTAAAAATATTGATTTACAGGGGTATGCCGGCTTTTTTATCAAAGGCCGCTATGAATGTCAGGGAAAAATATTACGCCATGGCATGACAAATAATAAATTATGTCTGCTAAACAGGCATAAAATGAAATTCCCCCATCTTGATGATCTGGATATAGAAGGTATGGGCGAGGTTGAAGGCCATTATCAGCCTGTATTAAGAGCGGGGTTCAAGGATCAGAAAATAGGCCAGTTGAAATCGTATCTTGTTCATGCGACCGATCTTTTATCACCATCTTGGCGTGATAAACACGAGCGCTATGCGCGCTGGGAAGCAAAAATGGATGCGCGAAAGCTATGGCCTCAGGAAAATAATATGGCGCGGCGGATATTAAAGAAAATGTTTAAAATACTTCCCTGCCGCGCAGGCATTGCCTTCTTTCATTCTTATATCTTAAAGGCAGGTTTCTTGGATGGGCGTGGCGGTTATGATCTCGCCTATAGCCGATATTATTATTATCAAATCATTGCGCATTATAAGCGGCTTTTAAAAAACCAGTAAAGTTTTGGTAGGTAACGCCGCAAGGCATAATTTGCGCGCTGGGCATGATAAATCGCATGGTTTTTAGGTGGCCGGCAAACTTGATTATCCTGACGTATTGAAAATTGTTCAGCGCGCCCGAGGTCAGAATTTTTTTGGGATAGGCCGCCGCTTTCAAAAATACATATGGCATGCGGCCAATAATGAACATCAAAGTGTTTTTGTAAATAGCGTAAGGTTAAATCGTAATCGCCAGCGATTTTATAGCGCGTCTTATAACGAAACTCTTGCAAGAATTCGGTTTTATACATCATGGCTTGATGATG
>JBKHDZ010000124.1:0-5273 GCA_046541095.1 Alphaproteobacteria bacterium | reverse complement strand
TTGTTTCTAAAAATTCAGGCATCCATTTCCCCCAGCGGATAGTCCCGCCCACCGCTTTTTAATACGGGGCCGAATTTTTCGATGAGAGCATAATAAACACTGCGCCCTAAACGCGCATACAGCCCCCCGCGCATTTCAATATAAGGGAGTTTCATCGCGTGTTTTGCATTATGCCGTAATTCCAAAGGACTCTGCTGGCCTATAGTCACCTCATCACCCATATTGGAAATCAAGACAATATCCCCGCCTCTTTCTTCAAAATCGACAATCACAAAGGGCACATCTTCCACCTCGACCGGATATTTTTCAAAGGGCGATTGCATCCAGTATTGTCCCGCCTCATCACGCTTCAACCCCTTATCGGCAAAAAGCTTCACTAGCGCTTCGCGCTGAATAGGCGTATCATTATGATACCAGTTACCCTGCTCATCTATTCTAAAGCTGTGATTTTGCTCCACAGTCATGGTAATTAGCTGTCCTTTCCTCTTTTTTTCGCGCTCATAAGCATTATAATCATTGTTATAGTCCAATGTAATAAATTATAGGTATTTTTGCCAATGACCACATCCGTTCCCGCCACGAAATCAGGCTCTATTGAAAAACGTTTTGAAATCTCTTCCGGAAAACTGCTCGCGGCGCGATCTGAAATCGGCAAGGTTATTTTCGGGCAAAAAGAAGTTGTCGATCAAACATTGACCACGCTGATTTGCGGGGGTCACGTCCTTTTGATCGGCGTTCCGGGGCTGGCCAAAACCTTGCTGGTTGAAACGGTTGCGCAAGTTTTGGGGCTTGATAACGGCCGCATTCAATGTACGCCCGATCTTATGCCAGCCGATGTCATTGGATCTGAAGTTCTGGAAGAAGATGAAAAAGGCAAGCGCTCTTTCCGTTTTATCAAGGGTCCTGTGTTCACACAATTTCTAATGGCTGACGAGATTAACCGCGCCAGCCCGCGTACACAATCCGCTTTGTTGCAGGCCATGCAGGAACGCGAGGTCAGTATTTCGGGCAAGCCGCATAAACTGCCCTTGCCATTTCATGTTTTGGCCACGCAAAACCCGCTGGAACAAGAAGGCACCTACCCTCTGCCCGAAGCCCAGCTTGACCGCTTTTTGATGCAGATTGATGTGGAATACCCCGATGAAGCGACAGAGCGCCAGATCATTTTGGCCACCACAACCAATGAAAGCTCGAAAATCAAACCCGTTATGAATGCCGACGATTTACTGGATATTCAGGCGCTGGTGCGGGATATGCCGGTTGGCGAAAAGGTTGTGGATGCTATATTAACTCTTGTGCGCGGCGCTCGCCCGGGTGATCATGCTTCTGATCTGGTGAATGAATATGTTATCTGGGCGCCGGGTCCTAGAGGATCGCAGGGATTAATGCTTGCCACCCGCGCCAAGGCATTAATGGAAGGGCGTAGCGCCCCCTCTATTGATGATGTTATCGCGCTGGCCGAGCCGATTTTGCGCCACCGTATGGCGCTGAATTTCAAAGCGCGCGCCAATGGCATAACGACCGGGCATATTTTGAAATCGCTTTGCGAAACCCTTTAAATATTTATACAGCACCACAAGAATGCGTGATTTGAAAAGCACAGATTTGCCGGAAAAAGACCTAAGGTCTTATGCAGAAGAAAGTAGCGCGTCCCTGCCTTCTTTGCGCATGGAGGCCGAAAATGCTGTTACAAGTGTTTTACATGGGGAACACGCGCAATCCAAACCGGGGGCGGGCGAGAAATTCTGGCAATACCGCGAATATGTCCCGGGCGACCGCCCGCAGGATATTGACTGGCGCCAGACCGCAAAAACCGAGCATGTTTTTATCAAGCAAAAGGAATGGCAAACCCCGCAAAGCATCATTTTCTGGTGCAATCAAAATGCATCGATGGCTTTTCAATCCGTATCCGCAATAGCCAGCAAAAGTCATGATGCCCGCGTTCTCACACTGGCTTTGGCTTTATTAATGGTTCGGGCCGGCGAAAAAGTCGGGCTGTTTGCAAGCCGCAAAATCGGGCGCAGTGAAAACACCTTGCTGGATATGGAAGTTAAACTCACGCAAGATATCCGCTCCACGGCGCCTTTGGCCGATTTCACCTTGGCCGATTTGCCCAAAAATGCCTCTTTCGTGCAAATCGGAGATTTTCTGGAGCCGCTGGAAAAGATCGAGGATAATTTCAAGCAATTCACAGGGCGCGCCTCAGGTGGTCTGATTGTGCAGGTCTTGGACCCCGCCGAGCTTGATTTGCATTATAATGGGCGGGTTTTATTTCAAGGAACGGGCGAAAAACAGCAAATCGATAATGTGGCCTCCATCCGCGCGCAGTATAAAGAACGCATAAACGCGCATAACAAGGCTTTGGAGCAACTATGCCGCGAATATGGCTGGCATTATTACCTGCATCGCACAGATCGCGCCATTAAAGAAACGCTCACCCATATCCGAACGCTGTTATCCTATGAAAATCTGGGCCCGCTTGCGGAAAGGATACAATAGTCACTATTCACATGTTTGCTTTTCTCTCTAATATATTAATCGTAAACCCCCTGATATTGGCGGCTCTGGCCGCATTACCGGTATTATGGTTCTTATTGCGCGTCACTCCGCCTGCACCCAAAATTATTGATTTTCCGGCCACGCGGTTTTTAAAAGATTTAATTCCGGAAAACGTTTCTCCCTCCAAAACGCCGTGGTGGTTGTTATTGTTGCGCATTTTAATCGCAACGCTTGTGATATTGGCGCTGGCGCATCCTGTTTACAATCCATCACGGACGCTGAATACATTGGGCGATATTCGCCTGATTATCAGCAATGACTGGGCCTCTGCACAGAACTGGCAACGTTTGCAAAATGCCGCCGCCGATATTCTGGCGCAGGCCGAGCGCGAAAACCGTAATGTTCTATTCATTGCCGCAGCCGATTATCAGGAGGATGATAAACAGCAGGCCTTCCCCCTTATCTCTGCCAAGGAGGCGCAAGCCCGCCTGAAAGGTCTGGAGCCCAGAGCATGGCCTATCGATTATGGCACGCTTAGTACCATGATTTCTTCCACGCGGGATAACGCGGATTATACCAACGTGGTATTATCCAGCGGTTTGCGCAGTGACGGGTTCGAGGAATTCGTCAGGCTTTTATCTCGCAGTGGCTCCACCTTGTTTTTCAAAATGGAGAATGAAAATTTGCCGCTTGCCTTGAAAACACCTCAAAATTTTTCAATGGATTTACAGGCCGAAGTCATAACCCCGCAAGATTTCCCGGCAGGCATTACCATCACAGTGCAGGCACGCACGCAAAATGGCCGCATCTTAAATTCGCAAAACTTACAAACCGAAGCTGGACAGCAAAGCTATGAAGTTACATTCGATATCCCCGATTTGCTGCGCAATGATGCCGGGCAATTCATTATCGCTGGCGCGCAAAGTGCGGCGAGCGTTTATCTGCTGGATGAGCGGTTCCGCAAACGCAGCGTCGGAATTGCCGCCGCCGAGGATAAAACCGATTCCGCCGCAGCCCTCACCCAAGCCGCCACCTATATCCGCAAGGCTATCGAACCTTATACGCTTTTGAATTTCGGCTCTGTGCAAAGCCTGATAGAACAAGACCCGTCTATGATCATTCTTCCCGATATCGGGGCCATCCCCTCGCAAACCCTCAATGATCTGGAAGAATGGGTGAACGAAGGCGGGCTTTTATTGCGTTTTGCAGGGCCGAATATGGTATCTACCCTGAATACGCCTTATCTCGTGCCTGTGCCCATCCGCGATCAGGCGCGCTCATTAGAAGGCTCGCTAAGCTGGGAAGAACCCTTAAAACTGCAGGATTTCAAACCCAACAGCCCGTTTTTCGGGCTTCAGGTGTCACCCGACATCACCGTCACCCAGCAAGTTTTGGCCGATCCCATACCTGATCTGGATAAAAAAACATGGGCTTTGCTGGAAGATGGCACGCCTTTGATCACGGCCGATAAAAAAGGCAATGGCCTTATTGTCCTTATTCATACAACCGCCTCGCCAGAATGGTCAAATTTGCCCCTATCCGGCCTTTTTGTTTCCATTCTAAAACGCCTTGTTGATATCTCGGGCAAAGCCGGCTCTCAAGTTTTTAATCAAAACAGCGTTCTTGATCCGCTTTATATTCTCAATGGTTTTGGCAAGCTTCAGCAGGCTGAAAGTACGATAAAACCCATCCCTTTCGAACAATTCGATACGCTTGAAATTTCGGCTGCCCATCCACCGGGAATATACGGAAGCGGCGGTTTACAAAAAATTCTCAATATGGGTGATCGTATAGATAATATTCCAAGCGTTCAAAACCTGCCCATGAATTTCACCATTCAGAATTACGGGCAGGATTATGAATTCGACTTGCGCCCCTATCTTTTATTGGCCGCTACCCTGCTCTTATTCCTCGACTGGCTGATTATGATTTTTATGGCTACCGGCTTACGGTTCTTTGATAAGCGTGCAGTGATAGGTATTTCTGCGCTCTTCTTCCTCGTGATTCCATTGCACCCTGCAAGCGCGCAAGACATTCTTAGTGGCAATGAAGATCAATATAAATATGCTGATGATTTATATCTGGCTTATATTAAAACAGGCGATGCTTCTCTTGATAAAACCACCCAAGAGGGTCTGAATGTGCTGGCCAAGGTTTTAACGCGCCGCACGTCGGCCGAACCCAAAGGCGTGGTTGGATTAGAGCCTGAAAGCGATATTCTGCCGTTCTTTCCGTTTTTATACTGGCCGGTCAGCGCTTCTGCCAGCGCGCTTTCTTCACAGGCGATCCAGAACATCCAGCATTATCTTGATAATGGCGGCACGATTTTATTCGATACCCGCGACCGCAATTTTACAGCCGGAACTCTGGGCGGCACGCCCAATGCCGATGCTTTACGCACGCTGGTTGGCAATTTAAATATTCCGCCTTTGCAGCCCGCCCCAAAAAACCATGTTTTAGCCAAATCTTTTTACCTTCTGGATCATTTTCCGGGCAAATATACAGGCGGCACGCTCTGGGTGGAAAGTGACAGCGCGGGCGGGCGCGATGGCGTATCTTCGGTCCTGATTGGCTCGCATGATTGGGCGGCAAGCTGGGCGACCAATGCCTCCAATCGCCGTACAATTTACGGCAAAACGCGTCAGGACGAGCTTTCATTGCGTTTTGGTGTCAATCTTATGATGTACGCCCTTACCGGCAATTACAAAGCCGACCAAGTGCATGTGCCGCATATTCTGGAAAGGCTGGGGCAATAATGGATTTACTCGGCACTT
>JBKHDZ010000123.1:0-5343 GCA_046541095.1 Alphaproteobacteria bacterium | reverse complement strand
CCAGCTCGGCGCGTGGCACAAGGGCGGCCACCGAATCGATCACCAGAACATCAATCGCTCCAGACCGCACAAGCGTATCGGCAATTTCCAAGGCCTGCTCGCCCGCATCAGGCTGGGAGATCAAAAGATTATCGACATCCACACCCAGCTTTTTCGCATAAGAGGGGTCGAGCGCATGCTCGGCATCAACAATCGCGCATGTTCCACCTGCTTTTTGTGCTTCGGCAATCACATGCAAGGCCAGCGTTGTTTTACCGGAACTCTCGGGCCCGTAAATCTCGGTAATCCGCCCTTTGGGCAAACCGCCAATGCCAAGACCGATATCAAGGCCGAGAGAGCCTGTGGAAACGGCTTCCACCTCAATCGGTAATTTGCCGTCGCTATTCAGCTTCATAATAGAGCCTTTACCGAAGGCGCGCTCAATCTGCCCCAGGGCAGCGTCTAATGCTTTTTGTTTTTCAGGATTCATTGTTTCTTCTTTTTTTAAGGCGGTTACACTCATTTCCTGCTTCCTTTCTACGAAATCTTATATGGGCTTGTAAATGGCTGTTTATCTAATCAATCATTCTTATACACACTAGATTGTACTACTTTTGTTCTCCTGTCAACGCACAAGAACAAAAAAAGAACATATTTTTCTTTTTTAAATTAACTATCCAGAACTTCTTTCACCTTTTCCGCCAGTTGCTTGAGCGTAAAAGGTTTGGGCAGGAAGAAGATATTATCGCCCATATGATCTTTCAGGCGATCTTCGGTATAGCCGGACATAAAGATGATGCGCAAATTGGGCGAGCCCTGTCGCAAGCGCTGGGCCAGCGTCGGGCCATCAATACCGGGCATTACCACATCGGTCACCAGCAAATCGATTTTCGTATCTGTATTATCTTCCAGTAATTGCAGGGCCGAATCCCCGCAGTCAGCCGCCAGAACATCGTAGCCCTTATTGGCGAGCGCCCGCTGGGAGAAAGTGCGCACAGCATCTTCATCTTCAACCAGCAAAATGGTTTCCGTACCGGTCAGGTCTTTGGCTTCTGCTTCTTCTATAACCTGATCTTCTTCCTCTTCTTCGGTTTCCGTGGCGCGAGGCAAATAAATAACAAAGCTGGTGCCCTCGCCCACCTTGCTTTCGACGTCCAAAAAGCCATCGGTCTGGCGGATAATCCCATACACTGTGGCCAACCCCAGCCCTGTGCCGTGACCAATTTCTTTGGTGGTAAAGAACGGCTCGAAAATGCGGGTCAGATTTTCCTTGGGAATACCGCAACCCGTATCACGCACGCTGATCTTGATCCAGTGGCCGGGCGGCAATTCCTCGGCGACCAGCTCTTTTGGTTTTCGATTGGTATAATTTTCCGTTGTGATAGTGAGCTGGCCGCTATTATCCATCGCATCGCGGGCATTCACGGCGAGATTGATCAGCACTTGTTCCATCTGGCCTTCATCCACCCGTACAAGACCAAGATCAGAGCCATGCACGATGTCCAGTTCCACGCTCGCCCCGATCAAACGGCGCAAGAGATGGGAAAGCTCGGTCAGAATATCGGTAATATCCTGAACGCGCGGACGCAAGGTTTGCTGACGGGAAAAGGCAAGAAGCTGGCGCACGAGATTGGACGCACGATTTGAATTCTGCTTGATCTGCATAATATCGGAAAAAGAAGGGTCACCGGGCTTGTGACGTAGTAACAGCAAATCACAAAATCCGATCATGGCCGTCAAAAGATTGTTGAAATCATGCGCCACACCGCCTGCAAGCTGTCCGATTGCCTGCATTTTCTGGGACTGGACGAATTGCTGCTCCAGCTGTTTTTGTTCCTGCATATCCAGGAAATGCAAAACCACGTGATCGCTTTCTTTGAAACGCCGCGCATGCATTTGAGCCTCAGCCGTTTTATCGCCCGATTTCAGCGTCACATCCATGGGGCTATACGTCGCCTTACCGCTGGCCACATTTTTAATCATGGATAAAATATCATCTTTATTTTCAGAAATAATCAAAGGCGCAAGCGCTTTGCCTTCAATGTCGGAAACTTTGACACCCAGCATTTTGGCAAACTGGGTGTTGCAATCGCGGATGCTGCCCTCTTCATTGATCAGGATAATGCCCAGAGGAGCTTCTTCGAAAAATTTCTGGAAACGGTCTTCGGAAGCCTGCAAAGCCTGACGCATTTCACGCTCGGACGTTAAATCATGCACCACAGCGCGGGTTCGCACGCGCGCACCGCCCTCATGGACAACGGCCTGATTAACCGATGCCAGAAAAACTTTCCCCGCCGGACCTTTCATTTTCACTTCGGCAATCTGCTTGGCGCCGCCGCCTTCTACCAGATCGTAAGGATGCGCATTTTCAGGCGGCTCGACCAAAAAAGTATGCAATTTGGCCTCGCTCAGGATTTTCGCAATATCCTGCCCCACCCAACGGGCAAAGGTCGCATTCGCAAAAACAAATTGACCCTGCTCATTTACGGAAAAGAAACCAACAGGAGCATTGTCGGTAAAATCTATCAGCTTCTCGCGCTCTTCGCGGATGGCAATATCCACGGTGTATTTTTCGGTCACATCATCCACGCGCCAGTGAATATAGCCCGCCCATCCGGCCACGGGCTGGGCCGTTACCATATACCAGCGGTCACGGTCTTCGTGTTTGGAAAACAGCTCGATCGAATCGGTCAGGCCGCGATGCGCCTTATCGGCCAAAGCATCAAAATGCGATCTGGCCTCGTTATTGTCTTCAAATAATTTGGTCAGGCTTTTAAATCCGGGCGGCCCCAGCCCTTTACACAGCTCATCAAAACGCAAATTCGTATAGATTGAGTTATCGGCGCTATCGGTAATCAGGCGCGCCCCTCTGGAGCCCTCCAGAACCTCGCGAATGATATCAAGCTGCTTTTCCTGCGCGATATATTTACTATAGGCATTAAAAATAACAAGACCCATCAGCGCGGCGATCAAAACCAGTGAGGTATAGATCATAATCACGCTGTCCATTTTGGCCATCGCCGTCATGAACATCAAAAAGCCGAAATAAAAACAAACCAGCAGAACAATTAAAACCCATTTCATGTCGCCCTTGCGCGCCGCAGGCTTCGAACTTTCGCCGGAGGAGCGTTTATGATGGCGTTCTATAAATTCGCGGTTATCAAGATTTTGGTTCATAGGCCCTATCATGCCACAGGGCTTTGCGTGCGCTCAAGCAGATAAAGAAAAGCATCACGGTTTTTGCGGGCGCAGATTTTTGCGCAATTTGAAAACGTATGAAATGACCTCTGCCACCGCCTTGAAATGTTCGGGCGGCACCATTTCATCTATATCGATCGTATCGAACAATGCGCGAGCGAGGGGTTTATTTTCGTATAAGACCACGTCATTTTCCTTGGCGACTTCACGAATACGCAAGGCCACCTCATCAATACCCTTGGCCACACAGACAGGCGCCTCCATGCTATCGGAATCATATTTCAGGGCGATGGAATAATGGGTCGGGTTGGTGATCACCACATCGGCGCTTGGCACAGATTGCATCATACGCTGGCGCGCCCGCTCCGATCTTAACTGGCGCAGGCGGGCTTTGATCTGCGGGTCCCCTTCGGTCTGTTTGTATTCGTCCTTGACCTCCTGCTTGGTCATGCGCATTTTTTTCATATGTTGGTTTTGCTGGAATACAATATCTATCAGCGCGACAATCAGCACAACGATCAGCACGCCGATCATCAGGCGTATAAAAAGAAATTTCAGCTCCAAAAGCACCGCCCAGAGCGACTGCCCGATCAAATGCTCCATATTGTCCATATAGGGGTATAAAATTATGACACTAACCACGCCGACAATGCCGATTTTCAATATGCCTTTGGCAAATTCCATCAGCGAGCGCATGGAAAACAAGCGCTTGAAGCCCTTTATAATGGAAATCTTGGAAAGCTCGGGCTTGATGGCTTCGGGCGCAAGAGCGGCCCGACTTGCGAAAACGGCCCCATAAAAGCCATGAAGAAGAAAAACAAAAACGGAAAGGCCAGAACCAGCAAGACTTCTTTTGTGCCTTCACCCAGCGCAATATTCATGCCGCCCGGCGTGCCTTGCACCTTATGGGCATTGGCCAGCATATTCTTCATAATTTCCATGAGATTGCTCAGCATATAAGGCGAGAGCCAGACAACAAGCATTGTACCGGCCAAAAGCATCAGCCAGTTATTCAGCTCCCGCGAGAGGGCAACGTTGCCTTTTTTGCGCGCCTCTTGCAGCTTTTTAGGCGTGGGCTCTTCGGTTTTCTGGGCATCATCCTGTTCTTCGGACATATCTTATTCTACCATCTTTCAGGCTTCACCCGCCAACGCTTAAGAAATAAAACATGCCTTGTTCGAATTGTGAGAGCCAATAGGCAAAGCTGGCAAACAAAACAAGGCTCAATGTAATCAGAGCAATCAGAATCTGTAACGGCAAAGCAATCATAAAGACCTGAACCTGCGGCATCAAACGGGTCAGAACCCCCATCCCAGTATATATCAGCAAGGTAATCACAATAAAGGGCGCGGCCATTTTCACACCAACTGTAAAACTGGCATTGACAGCCATCGTCATCATATTGGCCATGGATCCTGAATCGGGAATGCCGCCCACAGGAAACAGCTCGTAGCTTTCAAAAATCCCCATGATCAGCAAGTGATGCAAATTGGTTGCAAATAGCAAGACAACGCCCGTAATCATCATAAAGGCTCCGATCAGCGAGCCTTGCGTGGCCAGTGAAGGGTTAAACACTTGCGCGTTACCAAGGCCGGAATGAATGGAGATTACCATACCGGCCGTATCCAGCGCCGTCATGAATATGCGCGCAATCGTTCCAAAAAATACGCCGATTATAAATTCGACAATCACCAGCATTAAAAGGGCAAAGGTGCCGGGAATGGGACTTGGCATCAAAGGTTGCAAAAGCGGGAACAAGGAAAAGGTGATAGCCAGTGCCATTAAAAGCCGCACGCGCTCGGAAACAAAGGAATCGCCAATACCGGGCATGATCATAAAGGCCGTGCCAAAACGCACAAAAACCAGAATAAAGGCAAAAATATTGGCAACCAGAAATTCGCCGAATGGTAGCGCCATAAATTATCCCCCCTATTCCCTTTTTAATTTAAGCCGATCATTTTATCGGCGAGCATTTCCATGAAGTCCATAAGCAAGGTCATCATCCATGGCAGGAATAAAAACATCGAGAGCAAAATCGCCAGAATTTTCGGCACAAACACAAGTGTAATTTCCTGAATTTGCGTTAAAGCCTGCACAAGCGCGATGGATACACCGACCACAAGACCGATCAGCAGAACAGGCGCGCCCATCTGGATTGCAATCAAA
>JBKHDZ010000122.1:0-5707 GCA_046541095.1 Alphaproteobacteria bacterium | reverse complement strand
CCCTACAGAATTCTGCGAATGTATTGGCAATAATTACGCTATTCTTTTACAGCGCGATGAAAATTTCTATATGGACGGAAAACGTATGAACGGGCTTTACACCTCCGCCACTCTGCGTTGCCAAACGCCGGGGCCCGGTGTTCCGCAGTTAATGCGCAGGCTCGATCAATAACCGTTCCCCCCAAATTAAACTTTTGTAGCGCCGTTTATGGCAATATTCAACTGCGCCTCGGCCAGCGGCAAAATATTAAAGCGATAAAATTCCGCTATTTCTTTTTTATCATTTGAAATCTCGGCTGCTTTCGCCAAATAGGACGCGCAGGCAATCATCCCCAAGCCTTTATAAAACGGCGTGGACATAGCCGCCACGTGATCAAGATTGTTGTCGGCTCCGGCCTTTAATAAATGTTTACCCGCCTCATCCAGTTTATCGATATAGGGGCGTAATATTTCATCCGCATGAAGATCATCACAATAATTTTTCAAAGCCGCTCCGCCATCGCCCAGAATTTTGCGAAATGCCAGATCGGCGGCCTGAATACCGTTGGTGCCTTCATAAATCGGCAATATACGCGCATCGCGGTAATATTGCGCGACTTTTGTTTCCTCGATAAAGCCCATACCGCCATGCACCTGAATAGCCAGATATGTGACCTCCTGCGCGATATCCGTGCCCCATGCCTTCACTACAGGGGTGAGCAAATCTACGCGCGCCTTGGCCTCCTTATCCCCGCTTAAAGCTTTATCCAGCGCTATAGCCGCATCATAGGTTAGCGCCCGCGCCCCTAGAATATGGGCCTGCATGGTTTTGAGCATACGTTTAACATCGGCGTGCTGGTCAATACTGACGCGCTCGCCCGTTTGGAAAGATTTTCCTTGAATACGCTCTGCCGCATAGGCTTTGGCCGCCTGATATGCGCGCTCGGCAATGGCCACGCCTTGCAAACCAACACATAGCCGCGCATTGTTCATCATGGTGAACATGCATTTCAGACCCGCATGTTCTTCGCCCAGTAAATACCCTTTGGCGCCGCCTTCATCGCCATATTGCATGACGCAGGTGGGGGAGGCATGAATACCCAGCTTGTGATCAAGACCGACGCATTTCAGATCATTGCGGCTTCCATCCTCCAGAAATTTGGGCACAATAAAAAGCGAAATTCCTTTCACATCATCGGGCGCATCGGGCAAGCGTGCCAGCACCAAATGGATAATATTGTCAGACAAATCATGCTCGCCGTAAGTAATCCAGATTTTCTGACCCGTTATCGCATAGCTCCCATCATCATTGCGCTCGGCCTTGGCTTTGAGAAGACCGAGATCGCTGCCAGCTTGCGGCTCGGTCAAATTCATCGTGCCCGTCCACTCGCCGCTTATCAATTTGGCAAGATATTGATCTTTTTGCTCTTGCGTGCCATGGACTGAAATCGCCTCGACCGCTCCTTGATTTAAAAGCGGGCATAAACCAAAGGACATATTGGCGCTTTGCCACATTTCCTGCACCGCAAAGGCCAAAGCCCAAGGCAAACCCTGCCCGCCATAGTCTTCTTCAAAAGGAACAGCATTCCAGCCGCCATCGCGGTATTGTGCATAGGCTTCTTGAAAGCCTTGCGGCATTTTAACCCTGTGATCTTCGCTTAAACTTAAACCTTCCTGGTCCCCGCTCCAGTTCAGCGGTGCCAGAACTTCTCCCGCCAGCTTACCGGCTTCCTCAAGAACAGCTTCCATGGTTTCGCCATCCACTATCTCGCTTTGAAAGCCGAGCAACTCGCTCAAGACAAAACGCATTTCTTCTATCGGCGGGCTATAATCACTCATTCTTTATTCCTTTAATTGTTCATATTTTTACGTGACGCCGAAACTGGCCAAAACCAGATACAGCATCAATAATATTAAAATCACGCCGGCAAACACCATCATATATTGCATGAAAATCGCCATAAACGCGAAAGCCATGGCCAGTGCGCTCATTCTTGTATTTTCACGGCGTATAAAGGCGGTCACGCCCATACTTAAGGTAAAGATCGAGCCCAGCATCACCAGTAAAGTCCAGATGGAATGTAATTTCGAATGCGGCGTAGCTTCACTCGGCGCAAAGCCTGTTTGTAAAATTGTGCTCCAGAAATCTACATCCAGCGCGCTATTCCGGTATTCCTCCGGTACAGGGGCAAAAACATCCATCGCCCAGGGCGTTATGGCCGAAAATGTAAAGCAGATAATACTGGCGGCCAGTGCAATCAGGGCCAGCCCCGTGCTTTTTTCCTGTGTTTTATCCTCTTCGGGCATTTTTTCGGGTTCCATATCGAGCAATTTTTTACCCTCCTTTTTAAAACTGGCACGCTATTTGCGATGTCATCTTCGAACACTGCGCATCAACGCAGGCATTTAGAATACATCAATTTAATCAGGATAAAAATATAGTGTTATGAGTGATGTTTTAAATCCAAATCTGGGCGGCGTTTTATCGGCCTTTAAAGGCGGCAAGGTATCCAACGTTATTAATGCCATACAAAATGCAAGCTCCAATACAGGGGTGGATTTTTCCTACCTTGTTCAGCAAGCGAAGGCAGAAAGTAGCCTTGACCCTGCCGCCAAGGCCAAAACCAGCTCGGCCAGCGGGTTATTCCAGTTTATCGAAAGCACATGGATGGGCATGGTGAACCGCCACGGTGAAAAATACGGCATTGATTCCCAATCCATGTCGCGCTCCGATCTTTTGAAATTGCGCTTTGATCCTGAAATTGCCTCGAATATGGCCGCCGAACTTGCCGCCGAGAATAAAAACCATCTAGAGCGTAACTGGGGCGGCAAAATCGGCCCTACCGAACTCTATTTTGCCCACTTCATGGGCGCGGGCGGGGCGACAGCCTTTTTAAAGGCCAAGGATGAAAACCCTGTGCAGGTTGCCGCCAATTTATTTCCCAAAGCCGCGAAAGCCAATTACAACGTTTTTTATGATGCCAAATCAGGCCGCGCCCGTAGCCTTGCGGAAGTTTATGATTTCTTTGATAAAAAATTCCAAACCACGAACGAGCCAGTTGCTATGCCTCAACCCCCAAAACCCAATTCCTCGCTGTTCCAGCAGGATTTTTATCAAAACCCTCAAAACAGCGTCATCCGCAAGCGCTCTGTCAATCCATTGCCGCTTTATAATCTCGTCACCTCACCTGTTGAATTGATGATACTGGCCGAGATGGACACGCCCTTTTTCGGAGATGAAAAAGAAAGCAAATCAAAGCTCTTTTAATTTTGACAAATTCGCCGTAAAACTAGGGTCATGCAAGATGACACCATCATTAGCGTGCTGAATGGCGCTGTACGCCTCCAGCAGATTGAAGGCGGGTTCAAAACCTCGATTGATGCAGTTTTACTGGCCGCTTCGTGCCCCGCTAAAAACGGACAGAGCATTTTAGATCTTGGTTGCGGCGTGGGCAGTGCGGGGCTATCGGTTTTGCACCGCCTGCCGCAATCAACCTTAAAAGGCATCGATATTCAAGCCGATCATATTGAAATCGCAAATGGCAATGCGGCGCTGAATAACAGGCAAGCCGTCTTTGAATGCGCCGATATCCGCAGCTATCAAGGCGCGTTATTCGATCATGTTATCTGCAACCCCCCTTTTGAGGATGCAGGCGCCCATCTTGTTTCCCCTTCGGATAAAAAAGCCGCAGCGCGCGGGCATTTGCAAGGCGATATCAATCTGGAGGATTGGGTCAAATGCGCCTTTAACAATCTGAAAAGCGGCGGGTCTTTAAGCATCATTCATAAAGCAGGGGCAACCCAGAAAATTCTGCAAGCCTTTGGCAAAAGTTTCGGGGCAACAGAGATCATCCCCCTTTGGCCCAAATCCGGCAAGGAAGCAAAGCGCGTAATTATCCGCACGCGCAAGCACCGCAAAAGTCCGGCACATATTCATCCCGGCCTTGTTTTGCACGATGAAGATGGTACATATACTAAAGCCGCAGAGATGATCCTGCGCCAAGGAAAAGGATTGCTTTAAATGGGACTCAAAAACAGCCTGTGTAAACTCTGTGATAAAGCGCAAAATGTGCCTGTGATCGGCGGCATTTTGAAAGCCCGTCCGAAAGTGGCCGTGATCCGCTTTTCCGGTGTCATTGCCGATAGCACCATGAAGCGCGGCGGCATTTCGCATGCGCGCTTTGAAAAAACTATCGAAAATGCGTTTGATTTGCACAAATTGCAGGCGGTTGTTTTACTGATCAATTCGCCGGGCGGCTCACCGGCGCAAAGCTCGCTCATCGCCGATCAGATCAAAACGCTGGCTAAAGAAAAAGACGTTCCCGTTTATGCTTTCGCCGAGGATGTTGCGGCCAGCGGTGGGTACTGGCTGGCCTGCGCGGCTGATAAAATTTACGCCCAGCCCTCTTCGATTATCGGCTCCATCGGGGTTATTTCTGCGGGCTTCGGCTTTCAGGATTTTATCGCCAAACATAATATTGAACGCCGCGTTTATACTTCAGGTAAAGACAAAGGCTTTCTGGATCCGTTTCTTGAGGAAAAACCTGCCGATGTGAAACGCCTCAAAACCCTGCAAAGCGAAATTCACGATCAGTTTAAAGACTGGGTGCGAGAGCGCCGCGGCGAACACTTGAAAGCCGAGGATAAGGATTTGTTCGAAGGCCAGTTCTGGACGGCCACGATTGCCCTTGAAAAAGGGCTGATTGACGGGCTTGGCGATTACAAAACCATCATCAAGGACGCGCATGGCGAGGATATAAAATTCAAGGAATTGAAAGCCGATAAAAGCATAACCTCTTATCTTGCCCCCGGCTCGAAGATTGGCCTGCCCGCCTCCTGGTCGGATGATTTGCTGGAAACCCTTGAAAGCCGCGCAATCTGGAACCGCTACGGGCTTTGATCCCAAGGGCTTTCTTTGCGCATTTTATCCTGATGATAATGTTTCATGGCTTTTTCAGCTTTTGGCGATACAATCGCGGTCACGGCAGTCGGAGCGATGAAGTAAAGCTCTCTGAATTTTTGATCTCTGTAATTTTTTAAAGACTTTCGAACCCCTGTAGCCTGTAAATACGTCAATTCATAAGCATCCATGAATTTTTCCTCTTCATGAATTGGCAATTTTTCATCCACTATCGCCCAAGGCACAAGGCCCAAAAACAAGGCATTCCCCATAAAAGGCCCAAGGCCGACCTGATATTGTTTGTCCTCTAAGGCCTTTTTGTAATAATCAGAGGCATAAAAATGATGCCCTACAGATGCCGATAAAGCCGCGACAACCGCGCCGATTTCTGCGTCCAAATCATCAAAATCCAATGCAATTTTGCGCAAAATTTCGCTATCGATATGCGGGTTTTCTGCTTTGAGGAATTCTTCCAGCATGGTCCGGTCATTATAGCCTTCTCCGGCGCTCATCCCGATGTGAAAGGAGGTCACGCCAAGGGCACCGACACTGCCTGCAAAACCGGCCGCCAAAAAACGGCGACGGGTTAACGCAAAACCTTCATTGGCTTCTCTGTCATTTTCATTAAAGTAAGGCTTTAATGCGTGCTCTTTTATTTTTTTCCAATTTATACGCATCGAAAATTTAAGCCGCCTTTTTCAAGGCCGCCGCGCCCTTTTTCATTTTCTCCCGCAAGAAAGTGGCAACTTTATCCATATGGATGCGCTCTTGCGCCATAGTATTGCGCTCGCGCACGGTGACGGTCTGATCGGCAATCGTATCATTATC
>JBKHDZ010000121.1:0-5763 GCA_046541095.1 Alphaproteobacteria bacterium | reverse complement strand
ATGGCGCAATGGCTGTGTGATGTGCGTATTGTCTATGATTTGCCGCCTGCGGCTTTTACACCCCCGCCCAAAGTCAGCTCGGCTGTGGTCTATTTCAAACCCAAAAAGGATTTGCCGAAAAACTGCACCTTTGAAGCCTTGGAAAAAATTACAGCGCAAGCCTTTAACCAGCGCCGGAAAATGATCCGTTCCAGTTTAAAAGATTATATGCCTGTATTGGAAAAACTGGGCATTGATTCAACCTTACGGGCAGAAAATCTCTCGGTTCAAGACTTTATAAATCTGGCGAATCGAGCCGGATAACTTTTGGCTCAATTTCGTTAGTGTTTATATTATCTTCATAATGATTGGCAGCTATGCTTCCTGCAATCAGACATGCAGCAAACCCGCCAAATGCGCCTGCTGAAAAAGATTTGTCACTGTGATTTTCATTTACTTTTCTTGAGATGTATCGTCCAGCTTCTTTGGTTGCATAACCGGCCCCAAATGCCACTGCGGTAGCAAGGCCTATATTCAAGTTTTCTCCCAAACCGGCATTTCCTGCGGTCAATAGGCTTGTTGCCCCAGCGGCCAGTCCAACCGGCATGAGTAAAAACCCTGATGCGGCTCCGAATACCGCGCTTAAACCCGATTTCTTATTCTTTTCTGACATATTATATTTCCCTGTAGCATTATTTTTTAAATGAATATAAAGCCTTTAAAAACACATTTCAAGCACAACTAAATCCCTTCTTTCAAACCGCGAACAAAATTTGACAGACCCGCGATACGGCGGCGCTTCAAGCGCTCTGCATCTAAAATCAGCTGGGCCTTGCGAATGGCTTCATCAATATCATTATTGATAATCACATAATCATATTCTGAATAATGGGACATTTCATCGGCGGCCTTGGACATACGCCCGCGAATATCGGCCTCACTTTCCATGGTATCGCGCGAGCGCAAACGCAGACGTTTTTCCAGATCGGCGCGCGAGGGCGGGAGAATAAAAACGGTGGCCAGATCTTCCCGCGCCATTTCGCGCAGTTGCTGGGTGCCTTGCCAATCTATATCGAAAAGAACGTCTTTGCCTTCCTGCAACGCTTTTTCAACAGGCGCGCGCGGCGTGCCATAATAGTTGTCAAAAACTTTGGCATGCTCCAGCATTTCGCCATTATCGACCATATCGCGGAAATCTTCAGTACTGACGAAGAAATAATCCTGACCATGTACCTCTCCGGCCCGGCGAGGACGGGTGGTTGCTGAGATCGAAATTGTTACATCTGGATTGTTTTTCAATAATGCCCGCGTGATGGTTGTTTTGCCCGCCCCGGATGGAGATGACATGACAAACATAAGACCGCGTCTTGATAATTCCGGCATATAAATAAATCCTTTTTGGTATTTTATAAGCGAATATAAAGATCAATCAAGGCTTTGTAGGATAAATTATAACAACCCTAGATAGAGATTTCTTTTAATAAATTTATTTTTAAAGTGGTTCTTTTTTCGAATTACTGTTATGTTTTAAACATTGTACTATTACTATTTTGGCAATAGACACTATATTTTATGTTTTATTTTTAATAATTAATATTGAGCACTGGCTATGCAAGAACCCATAGACACAGAGAATATCGAGAGCAATATTGAAAAAGCTGTCGATCTTCTTAAAGCCCTTTCCAATGAAAAACGCCTTTTGATTGTTTGTATTCTTTACAAAGGTGAAAAAAGCGTTGGAGAATTGGAAAACCTCGTGAATTTAAGCCAATCTGCCCTCTCTCAGCATCTTGCCCGTTTAAGGCGGGATGGTCTGGTAACTACACGAAGAGAAGCGCAGACAATTTTTTATTCTTTGAATACAGAGCCGCCCACGCACAAATTACTCGAATTGTTGTGTGAAATTTATCCGGGCGTTCCGCTTTCAGAATAGGAAACGGCTTTTTCATCAGGCAGAATTTGCAGGATTTCCTGCAAAACCCTATCTATATCCAGATCTTCCATATCTCCGGTTTCCAAAACCTGCACATTGTCTCCAATAGGGGCATGACGGCGTGCATTGCTATGGCGGGAAAAGAGAACAAGACACGGACAAGCCGTCGGCCCCATAATATGCATGGGCCCTGTATCATTTCCAATGGCGGCCACCGCGCCGCGGGCCAAACAAATAATATCGGCCAAAGACGTGCGAGCCGTTAAATCCAGAATGCCGGGACACAAGGTTTTGATGATCTGGTTTACCCGCGCTTCGGCAATGGTGCCGATCAGAACGATATTATATCCTTTTTTTTGCAATGCCATGGCGATCTGGCCATAATGCTCAGCAGGCCAGCGTTTTTCAGGTCTTTCAGGGGCCGAGCCCGCCGCAAAGACAATATAGGGTTTTTGTAATTCAAAACGCCCGATATCGCCTTGCACCCATTCCAGCGTATCAATCTCAACATTATCTATACCGGCCAGTTGCAAGGTCTGGCGGTGCCCTTCTATAGCTTGGCCGGCGGTTCGTTCCGGCGAATTATTGCGATGTGAAGCGCCTTTGGCTACGCCCACCCATTCGGGTTTTGGCTTGAATAAGCGAAAATAAAAACTTGTGCGATCATTATTTTGCAAATCATAAACGCGGGTGTAATGCGCGTTATTCAGCTTGCTTTTTAATGCCAGCCATTCTTTGGGCTGGTGCCATTTGGGTTTTTTATCCAGCACAATTTCATCGAAATAACCGGATTTACGCGCAAAATTTTCAAATAATTTGGTGGTCAGCAAGGTAATATGGGCCTGCGGATGATGCGCGCGAATTGCTTTCATAGGCCCCAGAGCCTGAAAAAAATCTCCCAAAGCACCCAGCTTAATCACTAAAATTTTTTCAGGCGGCTTGGCAGTCATTTTATTCGGCGGCATTATTTATTTGTAAATGAAACGGATCCTGGCGCGTATGAAACCCGCCAATAGAGCTTTTCAGCAATTCAGCATACACATCCAGTGTTTTATCCAGCATTTGCTCGCGGGTAAAATTGCGGGCGATATGTGCCATGGCGCGCGTGGCCAGAATTGAACGCTGATTGGGCGTTAAGGATAGCGCCTCCTCGATGGCTTTGGCCAGTTCTTTGGGGCAGGAGGGTTTCACCAGCCAGCCTGTTTCACCGCGCACGATAGTTTCTTGCGCCCCGCCATGATCAGAGGCGATAATGGGGCGGCCCATGGCTTGCGCTTCCACCGGAATTCGGCCAAAACCTTCGGGATCGGTGGAGGGGCAAACAACAATACTGGCCAGCATATAGGCGGCCGGCATGTCATTGCAATGATCGACAATGCGCACCTGCGCGCCCAGATTTTTTTCCTCGATCGCGCACTCCAATTCTTGAGAATATTTTGTACGCCCCTGATCTGAGCCGATCAGAACACAAAATACATCTTTTCGGTTCAAACGATGCATGGCTTCGATCAGGACATGATGCCCTTTCCAGCGTGTAATGCGCCCGGGCAGCATAATGACATTGGCCCCGTCGGGAATACGCCAGTCCTGCGCCAGGCTGATCAATCGTTGCGGGGTGACAGCCGTTGGGTGAAAACGCTCCAGCGCGATACCGCGCGGAATAAGGCGAATGCGGTTTTCAGGCAAATAGTAATTGTCCATCAAATACCGTGCGACATATTGGGAAATGGCAATAACCAGTTCGCCCTTGGCCATAACGCTGTTATAGAATTTCTTGCTTTTTCCGCCAATATTATAAGGCGCATGACAAGTCGTCATAAAATGCGAGCGGGAATTTTTGCACGCCTGATACGCGCTCCATGCAGGCGCGCGGCTGCGGGCATGAACAATATTCACGCCGTATTGGGTAATCAGTTTTCTCAAACGCTTTACATTGCGTGCCATGACAATCGGGTTTTTACTATGGACTGGCATATCAATATGCACGGCGCCTGCGCGTTGTAATTCGGGAACGCGCGATCCACCATTCGAAATAACAATAGCCTGCGCGCCTGCATTCACCAGTTCTTTGGCCACATCTATGCACCCTTGCTCCGCCCCGCCCGGGCCAAGTTCTGGGATAATTTGCATGATAACAGGTTGCATGCGTGCCGCGCCTTTATACTTAGAGTTATCGATCCTAGAGTTTAAACTTTAAAGCTTTTGCCAGTATGTATAATCTGGCATTGTAAAATATACAACAAAAGCCTTCGGGAAAATATAACAATCGGAGTGAATTATGAGTTGCCAGTATTTGGAGCGCCCGGGAAAGCCATCCTTGGCCTATCATTACACCCCCCCTAATGATACGGGAAGTGATTTGCCGGTGATTATGTTTCTGGGCGGTTTTAAATCCGATATGCAAGGCAGCAAGGCCACATTTCTGGAAGAACAATGCAAAGCGCGCGGGCAAGGCTATGTCCGCTTTGATTATAGCGGCCACGGACAATCCGGCGGTGAATTTGCACATGGAACAATCGGCGCATGGAAGCAGGATGCCATGGATATGTTCGAGCATATTGATCCCCATAGCTGCCTTATTATCGGCTCTTCCATGGGCGGATGGCTGGCGCTGCATCTGGCTATTGAATACCGCGCCCGAATCAAAGCCATGATCGGCATAGCCGCCGCACCGGATTTTACGCAAGATTTATGGTATAACAGGCTGAACGACCAGCAGCGCCAGATCGTGGAAAAAGAAGGCTATGTCGAAATGCCCAACCAATATAGTGAAGAGCCTTATATTTTCACCAAAGCTCTGTTTGAAGACGGGCGGGCGCATTTCCTGATGGATAAAGACCAGAGCCTTGATATTCCCATCACCTTGTTACAAGGCATGGCCGATCCCGATGTTCCGTGGGAAACAACAACGCGAATCCAGAATGCGTTTCCGCGCGCCGATGTGGATATTGTATTAATCGAGGATGGAGATCACAGTCTTTCAAGGCCGGAAGATCTGGATGTGCTGAACCGCGAGATCATGGCGCTGATCGGGCGCAATGAAACGGATAATTCTTTATAACGGACTTATCCAGACGTGCAACTTTTCAACGCCGCCGCGGTTTTCTGACCTTTTTGGTGCGTTCGGCAATTTTTTGTATCATCACAAAAAAGAAAGCCAGCATATACATTAAAACGGCAAATGCCGTAAAAACATAAAACGCCTTTAATTTCAAGAGATCCTGAATAGCCGCCCATTCGGCAGGCTCAAAACTCTCAGACATCAAATGATAGCTATCGGCACTGTAATTCGTCCATAAAAATCCCAGCGCGGTAAAATCAAAAGACCGCCCCGGCCTGTCTTCGGTAAAAATTTTACTGGCATTATTCATATTTAAAGGCTGCCCCTGATCGGCATAAAATAAATAGACATCATGCCCCAGAATCAGAAGAGCCGGGAGCGTGACGATTAAAAGAAAGAAATGAATGCCTTTCATGGGAATACTATCCTTGAAAATGAATAAGTCTGATTTACAGTGTACCAGCGTAGAGCGAAAGCGAAAAGCAGGTTTTTTTATCAGCTCTCTTGCACTTTTATTTCAATCTGTCTAATGTGCGTATCGCTTATCTTTTTGAAAGATGGTGTCGTGGCCGAGCGGCTTAAGGCGCACGCCTGGAAAGCGTGTTGGGGGCAACCCCTCGAGGGTTCGAATCCCTCCGACACCGCCATTAAAAACAGAAAAACTCTCCTATAGAAAATCAGGAAACGCCGAGAGCACCAGAATTACTGGGGTTTTGGAAGAAAAGCTATTTACCGCTATACCCTAAAAGTTCGTTTTTCTGTGTCCCTTTCTTATCTATAAACACCAAAT
>JBKHDZ010000120.1:0-5788 GCA_046541095.1 Alphaproteobacteria bacterium | reverse complement strand
AATATTTGCCCATTTGGAATGACCGGCCATAATGATACCTCTTTGCTAAGTCGGTTTTTGTATTTTATACACAACACAACATCTGTTTTACAAGCCCTGACACAACGCCAGAGCCTGATTAACCATTTTTGAATGACTCTCGTGCAAAATTATATCTGGAGGGTTTGCACTGCGGCGCTTGGCGTAATACACTATGTACTGATTTTATTTAAGAGCATTCAATGTCATACGATTTTGCCAATATAAAAGTTCTGATCGTTGAAGATAACCAGCCAATGCTGGATTTGACGAAATCCATATTGATGACTTTCGGCGTTGGCGAAGTGGAAACCGCCAGAGACGGCCAAAACGGCTTCAAAATATTTTGCAATTTTGTTCCCGATCTTGTGATCGCAGACTGGATGATGAAACCAATGGACGGCATCTCACTTACCCGCAGGATTCGTAACGACCCCGCCAGCCCAAACCAGTTTGCTCCTGTTATTCTAATGACGGGCTTTAGTGAAAAGCGGCGGGTTTTTCAGGCACGGGATGCAGGGGTAACGGAGTTTTTAGTCAAGCCCTTCAATGCCCGCGATTTATACAGGCGCATTTCCCAGGTTATCGAACGTCCGCGCCAATTTGTGCGCTCGGAAGATTTCTTTGGCCCCGACAGGCGCCGCAAGAAAAAAGAAGATTACATTGGTCCCATGCGCCGAGATACTGATTTATCCAAAGCGGCCAAATCGGATCACAAGCCCATAGATACCCCGCCCCGTATGGACTTTTCGGAATTACCACGGCGATCTCATAAAGATACGCTTCAAGGTCAAAATGATGAATAATAATTATTAAATGTGGTTTTTATTGAACAATGGAACATTATAACCAGCCGCAAAAAAGAAAAGCAGAATTTATTACTCCGCCTAACACGCTCAAAGCCAAAGTAGGGCAAGGTGGTTTGAGTGAGGATATTCTGGACAAGGCGCAAAAACTGCTGGAAAACAATACAGTTGATTTCCTGCCTTTGGGAGAGCTGTATCTGAATAACCTCATGAAAGGTATTGAGGCTGCCAAAGACCATCATAAAGATGATAAGGAGCATGTTATTTCCATGATGTTATATCCCTCCATGCAATTAAAGGCCAATGGCGGCATGTTCCATTATCCGCTTGTGACAAAAATTGCCGATAAACTTATTCAATTTCTGGAAGTTATAGAGGAAGCGGATATCGAAGCCATCGAAATCGTTCTCGCTTTTCATACGACGATACGCGCTGTTATTCTGGGCCGAATCACCGGAGATGGCGGCTTACACGGTCAGGAACTTCTTAACGCCCTGAATGATGCGTGCGTGCGTTACTTTGATAAATCCACCAAGCGGCGCTAAAAATCCGGCATTTCTTCTTTTAAATGCGGGCCCAAACGAACAGGCGCAATTTCTTTTGCCTTGCCCGTATTATCATTGCTCACGATAAATACACCGCAGAGTGTGCCCGCTCCATTGGCAGGACGCATCGAATCACTCGGCATTTTGGTCACAAAGCGCTGGATTGGCACATGTTTATCGGCCCCGATCACGCTGTCATAATCGCCGGTCATTCCCGCATCGGTAAGATAGGCTGTACCTTTTTCCAATATCCGTGCATCGGCGGTCGGAATATGGGTATGCGTGCCGACAACCCCCGTCACTTTACCGTCAAAATGATGGGCAAAGGCCATTTTTTCAGACGTTGTTTCACCATGGAAATCCACAAATATTGCATTCGCCGTATGCCCGAAACGCTCTTTATCGATAATTTCAGATACCGCTCGAAAAGGATCATCCAAAGGATCCATAAAAATACGGCCCATAGCATTGATAATCTTGATAATACGCCCATCATCCAGCCGCAATTCACAAACCCCACTTCCAGGTGTGCCTGCCGGGTAATTAAGTGGCCGAATTAAACGTTTGCTTTGCTGAATATAGGGAATAATCTCGCGCTGATCCCAAATGTGATTACCTGTGGTAATGCAATCCACCCCCAGATCATAAAAACCTTTGCATATTTTCTCGTTAATACCGCGGCCATGAGCGGCATTCTCTCCGTTCACAATGACAACATCAGGGTTTAATTTTTCCCTTAAATGCGGCAAATATTGCGCCAATGCTTCGCGTCCCGAACGTCCGTAAATATCGCCAATGAATAAAATTCTCATGCCTCATCCTTACATGGTTCTTTAAAAGAATGCACCTGTTTTGGCGTAATAACAAAATCCAGCCCTTCATCATGCGCTTCGGCAGGCAGATTAAATAACACGGCTTGCTGCGCATAAGCCCAGCCCACAGAAATAACATCCTTCTTCGCGCGAAGTTTATTCAAGGTCGTATCATAATAACCGCCGCCATATCCCAAGCGATGACCTTTGCGATCAAATGCCAGCAAAGGAACAACCAGAATATCAGGCTCACAATACTGCGCATCGTCCTGGATTTTGGGATGAATTGTACCGAACTCCCCTTTTTCCAACTCGATGCCATCTATCCATCTGATAAAAGACAGCTCCTTCGTGCCTTTTTGAACAACCGGAAGACAGCAAGTTATCCCCTCTTCCAACAACCTATGAAGCAATTCCGATGTATCCAACTCACGCTGAATAGGCCAATAACAGGCTACAATCTGATCCGGAGCGGGATTTATAGCGGCAAAAAAACTCTCTACGGCTTTTTGTGTATCTTCTTCGCGAATATCCATGCGCTCGCGGTGGCGCAAAGCCTCTGTTCTATAAATTTTCTTCTGTTCGGAAAAAATTTCGGACATGCAAACAATCAGACACTATAAAAATATAAAAGTGTGCCGCCTGGGCCGTGACCATATGAAATCCACGCGTGGCCCCTGTAAGACAGGTGGGTGCCGTAAATAACCAAAACCCCAATGCAAAGAGAGTGGTTAAGGTCAGGGACAGCTCCCTAGCGTTGATTATCGGCCTCCGGGATTAAGCTGGTTACACGCACCCCGCAGCACACAATATTAGTATATATACCAAATCTAAGTATTTTGTATACGGGTTGCAATAGAATCTATACGCTCGGCTAGAGAATCAATAGCGCCTGCAAGCATTTGCTCGTGCTCGTCCTGCTTTTCCTTGGATTCAACATGCTCGCCCAGGGCTGCCAGATTTTCGCGCAATTCATGCACCTCATCGGCAAGCATCAGCGATGTTAATACCAGCAAATGGTTCTCATTGCTCGCCGCCCCCGCCGAGGCAATATTCTTGATTTTGGAGTCTACATAGCTTCCAAGATCCATGACGCGCTGTTCTTGACCGTCATCGCATTGCATACCGAAATTGCGGCCATTGATTGTTAGATTTACCTGTCCCATCAATTTTAATCCTTATCTATATATATTTCAGCCGTTGCTGCCGTCTTTCAAAAGTTTTTCAACTTTTTCAATCGCGTTATCCAGTCTGGAGGCAATCACACCGCCATCCAGTATTTTTTGCGTACCGTTTTCATTGGAAGGTGCGATAGAAAACATGTCGCGTTGCTCTCCCATTCGGCTTTCTTCCATTATTCCGACAGCGCTCTCAAGTTTAACTATTGCATTGTGTAAATTTTCCAGTGATGACCTTACTGCAGACACGGGCCCCATTCCTTTTTCTAAATAATGTTTTATGAATGATCGCAACCTATCAATAATGGTTTTATGTGGTCAAGATGCCCCAAAAGAATTTTACAAACTAACCACAACAATCTTGACCCTTCTTGTTCTGCAATGCATGGTAAAGACCTTAAATTCATGAACAAAAAAGAACCGGATAACAAAATGAGTGCTGAAAAAATGTCCCCGCAAAAAAATATAAACCTTCGCCATATGGCCAATGCCATTCGCGCCCTGTCCATGGACGCGGTGCAGGCGGCAAATTCAGGGCATCCTGGGATGCCGATGGGAATGGCCGATGTTGCCACAGTGCTGTATTCAAAATTCATGAAATTTTATGCAGGCCAGCCCGAATGGCCGAACCGCGATCGCTTCGTTCTCTCCGGCGGACATGGCTCCATGCTTTTATATGCGCTGAATTACCTGACCGGATATGAAAAAATGACATTGGAGGAGATCAAAAATTTCCGCCAACTTGGCTCTATTACAGCCGGTCACCCTGAAGTTGAACAAGATGCAGGCATTGAAACAACGACAGGGCCTTTGGGTAATGGTCTGGCCACCGCCGTCGGCATGGCGATTGCCGAGCGCCGTTTAAATGCGCGCTACGGTGATGATTTGATCAATCATTATACATATGTGACTTGCGGCGATGGCGATTTAATGGAAGGCGTCAGCCATGAAGCCTGCTCTCTGGCAGGGCATTTAAAGCTCAATAAAATGATTTTGCTATATGATGATAATTCCATTTCCATTGACGGTTCGACAGATTTGTCTTTCACCGAAGACACGCGCAAGCGCTTCGAAGCCTATGGCTGGAATACCGATAGTATTGATGGCCATAATTTTGATGAAATCGAACAAGCGATTGCCAAGGCGCAAAACAGCGACAAGCCAACCTTGATTTGTTGCAAAACCAAAATCGGCTATGGCGCCCCGACAAAAGAAGGCTCGGCCTCCTCTCACGGCGCACCGTTGGGCGAAGAAGAGCTGGCAGGCGCCAAAAGCAACCTTGGCTGGGATTACGGCCCCTTTGAAATTCCCGAGGATGTTTTACAATGGTGGCGGGATATCGGCGCACAAGGCCGCCAAGCCTGCCATGACTGGAAAAACGCTCTTAATTCGCACGATATGCGCGAATGTTTTGAAAAATTCCACGGCAAGGATTTCTCCAAAGCCATTGCCCCGATTATTCAGGAACTGAAAAAAGATTTTGCTTCTGAAAAGCCCAAAAAGGCCACACGCCAGACATCGGGCATGTGTCTTGAAAAGCTGGTGGGCCGCCTTTGGCTGATGATGGGCGGTAGCGCCGATTTGACAGGCTCAAACAATACCAAAGTGAAAGCATCCGAAGTTTTCGATGCGGATAATTATGGCGGCAATTATATCAATTACGGCGTGCGCGAATTCGGTATGGCCGCAGCCATGAACGGCATGGCTTTGCATTCGCCTATTGTGCCTTATGCCGGAACTTTCCTGCAATTTGCCGATTATTCACGCCCCGCCATTCGTTTGGGCGCTTTGATGAAACAGCGTGTCATTCATGTGATGACCCATGATTCGATTGGATTGGGTGAGGATGGACCTACGCACCAACCTGTCGAGCATCTGGCTGCCTTGCGCGCCATTCCGAATGTGTATGTTTATCGCCCTTGTGATGGCATCGAAACGGCCGAAAGCTGGGAACTGGCGATCAATGATCTGGACAGCCCGTCCGTTTTGGCTCTTACACGGCAGGGATTACCAACCCTTTGCGAATACCGCGAGGACAATATGGTGGCCAAGGGTGCCTACATCCTGAAAGAACAAGGCGACAAGCCGGAAGTATCGCTTTTTGCGAGTGGCTCGGAAGTATCTATTGCCTATGAAGCTTATGAGGAACTGGCGAAGGAAGGAAAATCTATCCGTCTTGTATCCGTTCCTTGTATGGATTTATTCCTCGAAGGCGATAAAGACCATTTCGTTAATCTTGTATGCAATGACAGCATTAAAGTCGGCGTGGAAGCCGCCGTAAGACAAGGCTGGGATGGCATTATCGGGGCGCATAACCCCTTTATCGGGATGGATGGCTTTGGTGCTTCGGCTCCGGGTGATGATCTATATAAACATTTCGGCATTACAACAGAGGCTGTATTGGAAGCGGTACGCAAAAAATTAAAATA
>JBKHDZ010000119.1:0-5860 GCA_046541095.1 Alphaproteobacteria bacterium | reverse complement strand
TACCAAATCCGAAGTGATTAAATTCTCCGCCTCGGGTTTCAGAGGTTTTACAAGAATTGCGGCCAGCGATCCCGTCATGTGGCGTGATGTCTTTTTGAATAATCAGGAAGCCGTGCTGGAAATTCTCGGGCGCTTTGCCGAGGATTTAAGCGCGCTTCATAAAGCTATCCGCAAAGGTGATGGCGATTATCTCTACAACGTCTTCACCCGTACGCGCGATATTCGCCGCCGCGTGATTGAGCGCGGGGAAGAAACACTTCCATCGCCGGAACGCAAAGGCAAAGACTAGATTTAAGTTTGCGAATAAAGAGCGTTAAATTTCCTCGTCATTGCGAGCGAACGCAAAAGAGTGTGGCAATCCAGGGTTTTACAACCGCAAATAAATACGAATGAACGCCAATTTGAATATGGGCAAAATATCTTTATAGATCGGTGGTTATTTGCGGTTTTTTAATAGATTACCACGTCGCTTTCGCTCCTCGTAATGACGATGTGAGTTATGGTATTTGCGCAATCATAAACGGCCCGGCAAAAATGTTCTGGCCCTGAAGCGTGATGGGAATGCTGACAACGCCGTCTTCTTCAAACCCTTTTAATCCGGCTCTGACAAACATCATGCCTTGTTTATCGAGCATACGCAGGGAATTGAGATAAGCCAGAAAACCATCAATATTGCGCAAGGTGACAATCATATCCAGATTTTCCAGTGTGCCCTCGGGGCTTGCGCTAAAACTCCCGCTGACATCAAGGGTGAATTCCTCTCGGCTTAGCTGCGCATAATCAAGTTCCAGCCTTGTTCCTTTTGGGGTGAATTGCGCTTTAAAACTCTCCATTTCCAAGGCGGCGGGGTGCATGAAAGAACGAAAGGTAAGCGTTTTCGTTTCAACACGGATCGGCATATGCGGGAAAGGCCAGCTCCATGCTTTTATATCGGATAAGGACAGTGTAAAAGTCGGGCTGGTAAACGTTTCTCTGGCAATATTCAAGGTAATCGGCCCGGGGAATCCGCTTACTTTAGCCTCTTTAAAACTGCGCTCGATCTCGCCCGTATTATGGGCGGCCAGCATTTCCACCTGTTCGGATTTGGTGAGGAAAAGCGAATGTTCCTTTTTCACAATACCGGCCAGATAAAACCACCACGCGCCATATAAAATGGCGGCAATGACGAGGAGGGGAAGCAGCACCCTGCCAAAGCGCGGCGGGTTATCCTCGGCCTGATCCTTTGCCTCCATCAAAAGGGCGCTGGAGTGCTTCTCAATATCAAGCTCCAGTTTTTGCATTATCTCTTCACGGGACATACCGTGATTGATGGCGGGCAGAAATTCGAATATCACGCGCCCCGGATGTTTACACCAGCCACTGCGCGGCCAGAAATAGCCCGTATTCAGGGCCATGGGCACAATCGGTAAATTGGTGGCTTCCTGAATGCGCGCAACACCTATGCGATATGGTTTTTCGCTGGTTTTGTGGTCAATATGAACGCGGGTGCCTTGCGGAAAAATGACGATCGGCCTGTTTTGATCTTTTACAGCGATAGAGCCTTGCTGGATAGAGGCAATGGCCGTTTCCTTATTGCTTCGGTCGATGGCGATGGGGTCGATTTTCTTCAAATACAGTCCCCAAAACGGAATTTTCAAAAGCTCCTGTTTCAGGATGATCGCCGGATCGCCAAACAGCATATGTAATTTCAGGGTTTCATAAGCCGATTGGTGCTTGGCCGCAACAATGAAAGAGCTGTGTTTGGGAATGTGCTCAACACCGCGCACCTCGAATGTTAAACCAAGAATCAGTTTTTCAAGCTGGAATACAAACCATGTCCAGCCGTGAACGATAGCGATAAAAAACCGCCGCGGCATTAACAGTGTGGGGAGCAGTACAATGCAGGCCAGTGCCGTTATAAAATAAAAGCACAAATTAAATATTGTTGAGCGAAGCCAGTAACGAGCCATTAAAAAAATCCTTTACACTTTACCGCGTGTGATCCATTCCCGCCCAGTGAGAATTTCGAACTGACGGAACAGAAATTTATTATATTCCATAATGAGCAGTCGCTTGGAAAAATCGATACCTTTTTTGGATTGATAGATTTGGACAGGGTGGGGTATGATTTTTAAATTAGGCATCTGTGTTTTTAATTCCAGCAAGGCGCGGGGCATGTGATAATCGGATGTAACAAGGCGTATGGAGTGTATGTCATTCCTGTCCACCCACTTCTTGGTTTGGATGGCATTTTCGCGCGTTGTTGTGGCCTTGAAATCCAGCGTTAAACAGCATAGCGGCAAGCGTCCTTCTCCCACCCAACCGGAAAGAATTGATTTGCGTGTGTTTTTTTCATGTACTCCGCTGATAAATAATTCCGGCGCGTAGAGTTTGCTCCATAAATCAAGGCCGGTTGGAATGCGGTAATTGCCGCCTGTAAGCACCACTATCGCATCGGTTTTCTGTTTGGGGTACAAATTATGCGTATTATAGATGCTGATGACGTATCCCGCCAGACCGCCCAGCCATAAAAACAGGGCCAGAATAATGCTGAAGGCGAAAAATTGAATGGGTCGAAGCAACATAACGGTCTTTTCTTAAGGCATCTGGGCGAGTTCACGCAAGACTGTAAATTTAGCCGTTAATCCTGCGATCAGGCAGGCCAGCGCGGGCAAAAATAAAATCGCGAAAATATGAACCATGTTGAGAGAGAAATCAGGCAAGAGGGCATCGGCGCTATGCGAGGAAAAATACCCCAACATCATAATGATCACAAAGCCGCAAACCATGCCTGCCGCGCTGCCTTGCAGAGCCAGTATCCAGGCATGGCGCTGGAATTGTTTGGATATATAAATATCGCTGGCCCCCATCAGGTGCAACAGCTCGACATCCTTGCGGTGAATGGCAATGCGCGATTTTACCGCGCCAGCGATGGCAATGGCGGTGGTAAAGCCAATGATCAGGCTGATCAGGATGGTCGCGAATTGTAAGCTGCCTGTCAGTTTTAGAATGTCGCTCAGCCAGTCTTGATGCGTATCAATGCGCAAATTGGGGGTGATGGCGGTTAATTCATTGCGCAATCTCTTCTCTAATGCGGGGTTGAATGTCACCAGATCCACCGAAATCAATCCGGGCAGGGGAATATCGGCAATCATATCGCCTTCCCCAAGCCATGGTGAGAGAAGTTTTGTGATTTCTTCACGGCTTAAAATATGACTATCACGCACAAAATTCATCTTTTGCAGGGCTGTATTCATTTTGGTGGCAAGGCTTTGAATTTCTTCGGCCGTGCGGATATTCTGATCGTCATTTTCAGCCGGAATTTCAATGGTGAGTTTGTTTTCCAAGCCCGAAGACCAATGCTGGGCGAGAGAGCTTAAGGCAAAACTCCCCGCCAGCGCCATCACGGCCAAAAACGTCATTAAACCAATGAGCAAAATCAAAAACCCGGTGCCTGCGCTTTTGTTCAAGGGTAAATCATATTTGCGCTTGCCTTGAGCAACGCCGAGTTTTTTATCGCCGGGCATAAAGTAGGGCATCTAGAATACCCCCTTTATTTTCTTCTGGATCCAGTTTTTCGGCGCTTCGATTTTAAGCGTTCCGGCATCCAGTATCATGCGGGGGTGTTCGAATTTGTCCATAATGTGCTGGCTGTGTGTAGCAATTACAATGGTTGTGCCCATGCGGTTTAGCTGGTCAAACAAGGTCATCAAACGCATGCCGATTTCATCATCCAGATTTCCTGTCGGCTCATCGGCCAGCAAAAGGCGGGGGCGTGCGATAACGGCTCTGGCAATAGCAACACGCTGTTGCTGGCCGCCTGATAATGTCAGGGGCAGGGCATTTTTATGATCGCCAAGACCAACCCATTCCAAAAGCTCGTTCACATTGTTGCGGATTTCGCGCTCTGGTCGCCCCAAAATGCGCAAGGGCAGGGCGACATTATCAAAGGTGGATAGATGCGGAAGAAGCCGGAATTCCTGAAACACCACGCCAATGCGGCGGCGAATTCGGGCCAGCTTGGCGCGCTCCATATCGTTGATGTTGTGATCGAACATGGTGATAAGGCCGCGCGTGGGCTTGCGGCCTAAAAACATTAAATTCATCAGCGAGGTTTTCCCAGCTCCTGACGGCCCGGTCAGGAAATGAAAAGAGCCGGGTTCGAGAATAAAATTAATATCGCTCAATACTTCCGGCCCTACACCGTATCGCAATCCGACATGTTCGAATTTTATCACGGCGCGGTTCCTTCCTGTTGCCCCTCTTTAAGAGCATTTTTCTGTGTATCCAGCATATGCTGGATGGCTTGCGCTTTTTTATAGGCATTGGAAATTTGCAAGGCGGCCTTATAGGATTCATCGAATAATTGCTGGTCGGCAAATATTTTGGACGTCAGGCTCAGCGCTTTATTGCGGAAAGCCTCGCTATCAATAAAGGCTATGCTTTTCATTGCCGCTTCAAAATCGCTTTTTTCCGCCTGAATCTCTGCGGTTTCGGCATAAGCCTTATGGCGCAAGGCATCGTTTTCCATGCTTGCCGCCGTTTCCCATGCCCCCTCATTATCCCCTGCAAAGGCTTGTGCCATTGCGATATAGGTGAGCGCAATAGCATAGGAGGGCGGGTGTTCGATTTTTTCGGCCTCGGCGCGCAGCTTGGCAAATTCCTGGTCCAGCCTGTCTTTGGAAAATCCCAACGCGGCCATTTCCATCCCAATGCCGCGAATGGTCATGGCTTTGGTATCGGGCGTGTTGATGTCGCCAATAATGGAAATTGCCGTGTCAATATACCCATCGCCTGCAAATGATTTGGCCAGTTCACGAAAGGTTTGATCACGCCAGGAATCACGCTCGATTTCTTTGGCATAACGGCGCAGATTTTTTAAAACGCAGCCGCGGTTATCCACCCCGCAAATGGCATTATCGGGATTATAGGCTTCCTCTTGTGCCTGCGGGGCGGCCACGGGCAAAAATAAAACCAGTGCAAAACCAAAGATCAGAAGAAGCGGGCGCAAAAAAATCATGATATACTTTTCACTTAAAAGGAGTTGCCTTGCCTTAAGGAATGTTAAAACCTTATAAATACTAGGGATTGCCCCGCAATCTTTCAACGGAAAAAAAGGGCTGTAAGCCGAGCATCAACAAATGATTCTAACTTGTCCAAATTGTTCAACGCGTTTTGTTCTCTCTGCCTTTGTTCTGGCACCCGAAGGGCGGAAGGTGAAATGCTCGAACTGTGGAGAAAGATGGTTCCAGCTCCCCGATCCGGAAGAATTAAACGCCGCGCCTGAAGAACAGCCCGAAGAAATCCCTGAAAGCGTAAAACCTGTTCCCAAAGGCTCTTCCGTTCCGGCCATTAAGGATGATGAGGAGGAGAAAAGCTCTAAAACCCTCTTTGCTGGCGTGTTGGCTACGTTTCTTGTGTTCGTGCTGACCTTTGTGCTGGTTTTGGTTTTTTATAAAAATATTGTGGCGGCCTTGCCCGCCAGCCTGCCGCTTTTTAATTCCATCGGCGTTGTGTCCACTCTGCCGGGCGAGGGACTTGTTTTTGATCGTCTGGAAGCCAGAGCCAGCGAAAGCAGTCATGAACCAAAAATATTTTTATCGGGCGCCGTTATAAACCTAACGCCCAATCAGGTGAGTGTGCCGCCGATGCTGGCAGAATTCCGTGATAATGACGGCGCAGTATTGCGCGAAGTTATTATTGACCCCCCCGCCGATATATTGGAGGCCGAAGAAATTTTGCCATTCGAAGCGGTCTTTGATGATAGCGGCGATCCCGCGCAAGAGATTTTCATTCGTTTTACCTTATCGCGCTAAAGGATTTTCTTTTAAAACTGGCGCAGGAGCCTGCGGAAATATTCCAGCTCTTCGCGCGGGCGGTA
>JBKHDZ010000118.1:0-5996 GCA_046541095.1 Alphaproteobacteria bacterium | reverse complement strand
GCTGGATCATGCGGAGATTGCAGGCTCTCTATCATGGGTCTGGCGTGGCAAAGCCCCTGTATTAGAAGATATGGATGCATTTTTTCGCAAAGAAGCCAGTAGGTAAATAGGTTTAGCGCAAAGTAAACATAATCCATAAGCTTGCAAAGTAACAAATAACGATGCCAATAGAATCAATGCCCATTCCCGCAAATTTTCTTTTTGGACGCGTGAGTAACCCTATGGAATAAAGCCCTGTCATAAAGATACCGGCGCAAAGTGCAAATCTGGCGGGAGTATCGATTTCATTAATGATAGGGCCGTTAGTAAAGGCCAAATCATTGGGGAAAATCAAAAATACCATGATCATGTTACTGCCCAGGACATTTGATATTGCCATACTATAGGCTTTCACTCGCACCGCGGCGATAGAGGTGCTGAGTTCAGGCATTGAGGTGCTCAAGGCCAGCAAAGTTGCTCCAATAAAGCTGCTACCGAGGCCGGTCTGGGTTGCCAACGTTTCTGCGAGCCTGACAAGAAACACACCGCAAAAAAAAATGACAATTCCAGCTATTAAAGCATAGAGAATTAAAGCCTTTAAGGATTTTTCATCATAACGATTTTTACGTTCTTTTTCGGCCACCTTATCTTCAGGAAGGTCAACAGGGCTCCAGACGTCACGCTTATCAACGCTGTGAAGAATAAACATCGAGGTCATATATAATCCCGCAATAAGAATGCTGCCTATTCCAATATGAAAAGCGATAGTAAAATCACTCAAGACATTTGCAATCAAAACTGCCGCCAGGGATGTAATACAAAGTAGTCCCGCAATAGCAACAGTGGGAGATTTGGGCTGAGCACTCAAAGTGCCTTTCTTCACAAAGATATCTGCTATGGCAAGCACGAGTAGTTGCATAAGCATACCGCCAAACATATTGTTAAGGGCCAGCGTTCCGTTTCCACGAGAAGATGCTGTGGTGGTTGTAACCAGTTCTGGTAACTCTGTGGCAGTGGCTAATAAAATTAACCCCAAAAATGCCCGCGCAATATTTGTTTTTTCGGCAATGGCATCAATAAAATAGGAAAGCCTTGTTCCTGCATTCCAGATGAGCGTGGCCAGAACGGCAAAAATAAGCATATTGGCGAAGAGAGGAAGTTCATCAAACAACGGCCTTATCCCATAATCCGTATGCGTTGTGAATTTTGCCTCGGCGGAAACTGAAGGCTATAAATATAAATCCGCAAATAAAACTTGAAGCCATGCCAATCAGGCTTGTTTCATACATGAAAGGCGTAACGAACAAAGCGGCACCAAGCGGGATGAGGGCAAATCGTGCCGCTCGCCCCGATTCCGCCATGGCAGTCACTATAACAGTAAGGGCCAAAGATCCAATCAAATGATCGGCATTGGCCATGGCTTGGGATGTATCAAGGGTAAGGCGTGTGAACATCAGCCATATACCAACCGGAATACACAAAGCCAGATTCCATGGCAAGGTTACGCCGCCGCCAAGCATATCCTTGATAATTGTTCCGGCTTTTCGATCAAATTCATTTTCATCATCTTCCCATTTGCCTTCATCGGTATCACCCAGAAAGAAAATGCGTAATAAAGGACGCCCTTGCTTTTTACGGCGGTAGAGAAATTCTGATGTGGCCACCAGTTCATCCAGAGAATAGGGGATCTGGACAAGCATGGCGGCGGCGGCAATCAGGCAAAGCGTACACCATGTTCCGATCATAATCGGCTGGATAATTATAAAGAAAATTGAAATTGCACCTAAGGGCACAATCATGATTCCGAATAGCATCACCAGCCATGGCATTGTGCGCCAGCGCCGGATGGAACCCATAATTCCTGTTAATATCTCAAGCGCGTACGTCATGGCGCCCAGGCCTGCATCGGGCACGGGCCATGCTTCGGATACGGAAGATGTAATAATTTCTTCTGTGCCGTTTTTGTTATTTCCTGGAGCGCCTGCAAAAAAAGGCTCCCAAACACCGTCAATATGGCCGAGCTGATAGGCGCACAGATAGCGCGATATAAAAAAGCCGACAAAAGCCAGAATAATAATTGGCATACGCTGTAACCATCCCGACGGATTAAACCCCCATCCGGGCGGAATGCTGGGGCCTGTTTCTGCGGCAACAGCGGATACACCCGGCGTGGGCCTTGAGCAAACAGCAAAGCCGATAACGAGCATGCCGATAATTGTATCATTCAAATAAGCGGCTGCGCTTGGCGCCCAGAATATCAGCGGTGCGCCCAAAAGCCAAAAGCCTACTGCGCCTGCCGCCCATCGCGCTAAGCCCATACGCCATGATAAAGATAAATACGCAAATATCAGCAATGCCAGACCAGAGCCTATATTGCTGTAAATCATCGCCTGACTTTCATAGCCCAGTATAAAGGGGGCCGTAAAAAGCCAGAAAGCCAGCCCGATATTTAAAAGATGCGCCCAGGTAAAGGCGGCATGTTGTTTTTTATAGATGGTTTCGTGTTTTTCGCGAATGGTGTTGGCATTCACATTTTTTTCTTCGGCTGTGCGGATCCAATCAGGCAGGGTAATGCCATTTCTTTTATACCATGCGAAGGGATTGCTCTTTAAATCTTCAATAAGATCGGCCAGACCATCAAAAATATGATGTTGTGGCTGCCAAGCCAGCTGCTGTTTAGCGCGGGATATATCAAGATCGTAATGATCGCTCGCCAGATCAATCATAAAGGGCTTAATAAAAGGGCGCTCACCGTTATCAAAAGCATCAGGGATAATTGGTTCGGCCTTATCTTCGGCCCAGGCACCCGGTTTGGCAATGAATTCGGGCACACTAAAGGTTTTCCATTTTTTTTCGCCGTAAATAAGATGGCCTATCCGATTTTGTAATTCCTGATAACCCATAACATCATTTTCGCCTGCAAGGATGATGTTATTCTCGGGAAGATCAGCGCGCCGTTCGACAACACGCTTGAATAAATCAAGCATGTCTTTCTTATGCAAAAAGGCTTGTCCCGCCATTAAATCCCCGGAATAAAGCCAGCTTTTAAATTCGCGTTCATAAATGCGGGCGATTTGATAGCTTAATGTGGGTACAGCGGTTTTTTCGTCATATAAACCAGCCAGCCGCAAAATTGTTACAGGAATATCACCGCGCGCTTTATGAATGGCTTCTTCGGCTAAGGCTTTTGATTGCGGATATGTCCAGCCGGGCTTTATAGGGGTATCCTCATTAATTTTATGGCCTGGCGCGCTTGCTTCATGCACCAGCATGGTTGATGAATAAATAAAACGCTCGACTTTAAAATCTTGCAATTCCTCCAGCAACATCGCCGAGCCATCAATATTCAGTTTTTGATAGAGCGGATGGTCTTCCCCTGTAAAATCAAAATAAGCGGCCAAATGAATGACAGCAGCTATATTTTGTCCGTATTTTTCACGAACAGTATTAAGGTTTAATTTGATGGATTCTCTTGATGTCAGATCACATATATAGGATTGATCGGCGGCATCGGATTTCATAATGTCCAGCCCGATAATTGTATAATCTTTCTTAAGTGCCGTGCATAAAGAGGCCCCGATATTTCCGGACGCTCCTGTGATAATAATGACAGGCTTTTTCTTTGTGCGCGTCATTGTGGCGGCGTATCTACTTTTTCATGGCCAGAACTCCATTCGGCAATCGCTTGTATAACCACATTTCGTGGCACATCGTAGCGATTGGCCAATGTATCAATCAAGGCTTTGGATCCCTGACGTCTTTCCAGTTCATTTAAGCCATTTAAATGCTTTAGGATTTTTTCCCTGATTTTGGAGTTATTCATAGCGCGACCCGTCAAATATTAATAGACACCAGGGGTTATAATCACGTTATTGCTTGAATCCTGTAAAATGCTTTCTGCTTTGAATTCATCATCAGAAAATTCGCCGATAATTTGGACTCGCGAGCCTTCCGGGAAATATTCATCAAAGCGATCTTCATCCAGATCAAGATTATCAATATCCACTTCGATCTCGGCACCGTTATCCAACGCTAAAGTCGCCTCATCAAAAGTAATATCGGTGATTACACCCTCAATAACGCTACCATTATTGCCATCATTTACAATGATGTCGCTATCGGCAAAAGCGTGTATTTCGGTAAAAAACGCGAGGCAGGCTACGCCCAGATATAAAGGAATTTCTTTCTTAATCATGCTGCTTGCCTTTCATGTTTGCCTTCACAAAATTCTTCAATGGCTTTGTTGCAAAAAGCGTCCAGATCATCAGGTTTGCGGCTGGTAACCAGCCCTTGATCTACGACAACTTCTTCATCGACCCAATGGCCGCCTGCATTTTTAATATCAGTCTTTAGGCTGGGCCAGGACGTCATTTTTCGACCCTCTACAACACCTGCTTCAATAAGTGTCCAAGGACCATGACAAATAGCCGCAACAGGCTTATGTTGCTCGAAAAACTCTCTAACAAATTTGACTGCATTTTTATTCATGCGGAGATTATCGGGGTTATGTACGCCGCCGGGAAGTACGATGCCATCGTACTCAGAGGCGGAAACATTCCCGATTGTTTTATCAACTTTGAATGTGTCGGCCTTTTCATCGTGATTGAAACCTTGTATCTCTCCATCTTCTAACGACACCAGCTCAACTTCGGCCCCCGCATTGGAGATGGCCTCCCATGGCTTTGTGAATTCGACCTGCTCAAATCCATCTGTTGCCAGAAATGCGATTTTCTTGTTTTTTAATTTTTGTAATTTTTCCATCTTTTATAATCTCCTTTGCGTTTAAATACCTATTTATAAAACGGTTACCCGCACGGAAAGTTCCTCTAAAACTGTCATGGTTGAACAAAGGAAAAGCCAGCTGGAAACAATCACCAGCTGGCTTCGCGGACAAAGGCGGGTAGGGGCCTTTGGAGAGAAATAAGTTTTTTATTGCTGTGTTCTGATCTCTACATGATCAAATGCGCCAATCTGTCCGCGCATGCGCTTTTTAATATCTTCAAGATCACACAAAATATCTGTGATAAAGCAATCATAGCTTTCGGGGTCTTCATCCTCATCTGGTATCAAGGCTTCTAAAACCAGCGTTTTGCAACCGCACGCGTCTTCCGACCAGTCGCGCTTAATAAACATTTTTTGAATATAGGGGTGTGGGTATCCTTTAACTTCTTCGGGCACAGCAAACATAATTTATCTCCTTTAAATTGATATGGTTTTTGATTGGTGAATTGATTTTTAATCTATGCGCTTTTTGTTGCGGCAATACGGCTTTATTGTTTCTGATTTGAAAATCTTTGTTTCGAATATGTAACGAGACATCTCGGAACAATGGAGGCGTTATTGATGTTGGTTTGCAAAGCAATTAAATCAGGAGAAAAAAATGCATGCTTTGGGAAAGAAAACATGGCTTATACCGGATGGGTATATACCGGCGGATATTAAAGATGCTCCAAACGAGAAAAAGACAATCAGTTCTTTTGAGAAAATTGCAGTTATTAACGCCAACAAAAAACTGGCTACTATTTCAATACAATTTCTTTTTGAAGAATGGGAGTCATTAGGACCTTATATTTTTGAAATTCCTGCTTTACGCGCACGGCATATTTTTACAAATGAATTAAAAGATCCGGATGTTATACCCTATGATTTAAGCTATGCCTGTATTGTTGAATCAGACGTTCCTATTGTGGTTCAGCACTCACGTCTTGATGCGCGCCATGAAGAAAACGCAATCTTTTCCAGTATTGCCTATTCAGAATAAATCCAGCCAAAAGACTATTTAAAAAAAACCGCCCCGATAAGGGCGGCTTCTTTATTTCTTATATTGATCGTTAGCTTATAAAGCTTCATCCATTTCTTCGCCGGCGTTATGAACATCCTGCCCGGCGCCTTTTACAGTTTCGCAGGCTCCTAGCCCAAAGCCAACAATAGCCAAAGACAAAATTGTTAGAATCTTTAGTGTTTTCATTCTTGAAATCTCCTTTGTTTTGTTTACTTACGCTTCAAGCGCAATATTG
>JBKHDZ010000117.1:0-6007 GCA_046541095.1 Alphaproteobacteria bacterium | reverse complement strand
TTTGGCGGTGGATATATAGGTGTTTCAACGGATTCTTGCGTGCGGTCAAACCTCTCGAGCAAAATGCGGATTTCTTCAGGACGCAAAGGCAACAACCCTTGCAAAGCAGCCTCGAAAGCTTGAGAGCGGACTTCATCTTGAAGCTGCTGCGGGGTTTTTTCAAACTCGAAATCCTCATCAAGGCCGAATATATCATCATCCAGACCCGCGGGTCCGGGTGGAAGTGACGGGGATTCGCCATCGGGGCTGTTATTTTGTGAGGGGGATTCAAGACCGGACAAATCCGGTAAATCCTGTGCAATAGCATAAGGCGTAGCCGTGCAGAACAGGCAAAACAGGGCCGCAAGCTTTAAAATAGATCGCTTGCAAGCCTTCTCTGTCGTTAAATTTTGAAAATCAATCATGGTTTTATCAGTATTTTGGAACTCTTTAAGTTAATAAAGTCTATAACGAGATTTCTAGGCAGGCAAGATGATTTGCCACAAGGAATTTTCTTTCCCAAGTTTTTTCATACTATTAACGCGGCGCGGCAATCCATTGTTCAATCCCCACACCATTCGGAGTTTCAAGCCTTGGAACGCGTACAACAACGACTGTTACGAGCAAATTATCGTTCTTTGTTCGAGAGCCGGATTGATAGGTGACAACCAAGGGAACCTGAACGACCCATTGATAGCGACCTGCAACCTGTCCTTCAGATTCCAGAACCGGCGCGCCTTGCGGGGCAGCCGTGACCACTTGCTGGTTTGTTTCGACCATTTCAATAATGCGCGAACGCTGCAGGGCAGATGTAAAGCTTTCCCAGCCGCGGCGCGTGAAGTTTCTGGATGCTTCTTGCAGGCGGCGTCTGTAATCGTTAAAACCGAAAGTCATAACCTCGGTCGCGGCCTGTGCCACCCAGGACATAAGAGCCGGCGTGCTCAAATTCGGTTCATTTAAGGCAACCATTGGTACAAGGCGCCCATCTTCTGTGGTGGCAAAGTAGCGGTTTTCCGGCTGATGAATCTGTATGACAAAATACATGGCTCCCACAAGACCAAGAATAATAAGGGCCTGTAATACACTCAAGCGCAAAAGATTGCGATAGCCATCGCGGTAAAATTCATTGCGAACCACAACGGTTCCCAAGCCTTTTGTATCATCTATCTTGTCTTTGGGTGCCGACTGCGGGGCGGCAGTGTCCTTATTTTTGGGTGCTATTTTGATTTTTTTCTCAGCCATGATACACGCGTGTTTTTCATTAATTTTGATAATATTAATATTAACTATATTGATCTATATTGGTAAACACCACAAGCGTCTTATTCTAAAAATTTATACTTTGCTTATTTCATGCGTGCCTTTTGGCGTGTCTTTATGATAAAATCTATATACGGTAGTTTTTTTAACAATTACGTGAGCTATGTTGGGTAGGGCTATTTATAACAGCTTGGCATTTAAAAATGTCCGCAGAATTGCGGCTATATCTTTAATGCTGGGCGCGTTATTGGGCGTGCAGGCCCATTTTTCAAGATCTTTTTCTCACTCCGTAAACGGGCCGGATTGTGTGGATTGCAATCCCAATATTTGCAATGATGTGGTCACGATTATTACGGCAGATCATGCTTTGGGACGCGCTTTGATTACCGCCCACATTACACAGCGTTTCGTAGAATATCGCGAATGGCTTTTGGAAACTTTTTTCCGGGACAATTTATTGCACGCCATGATGCGGATGACCGAACAGCTCTCGGCGGTTGGTATGCATCAAATGCTCGCAGTCGGCGCTTTAATGGATGCAAAAATCCAGCTGGAAACCCAGCGTGATTTTCAGCATTTGCAATGGCAAGCCTTGAAGGATTATCATCCCAGCGAAGATTTTTGCTGGTTCGGAACCAATGCGCGCAGTTTATCGGCTTCCGAACACACAGCTATTGCGCGCAAATTAACGCTCAATAAATTTTCAATGAACAGACAGCTGGCCTCTTTAAATAGCGCAGGGGCTGATTCTGCAGATTCGGACAAAATGGCGCGCTGGCAATTATTCGTTGATGAAAACTGTATGGTCTATAACAATAACTGGGATCCGGACAATCCGACTATTTCCGGTCTGGAAACTATTTGTGGCTCTAGTGCACCAAGTGAACGGGCCAACAAAGATGTTCATTACAGCCGCTATATTGATCAGGTTCGCACCATTGATGATGTAGATTTTTCAGGTGGTACAGCCAGTGATAATGAAAAAGACATAATTTCATTGGCCAGAAATTTATATGGCCATGACGTTTTAAAAAGAAATATCGGTCTTTTAACGCTTGATACAATGCAATCCAATTATGCTGATTTACGCGCTGTTGCGGCCAAGAGAAATGTGGCAGAAAATTCATTTTCAAGCATAGTGTCAATGAAAACACCCGGAACGGCGGCTGGTGCAGCCGATACCAAGCAATATATGGCCTCTCTTATCCGTGATTTGGGAATTGATAATATCGCGGATATTGACGATTTTATCGGAGAAAACCCTAGCTATTATGCCCAGTTGGAAATTCTGGCCAAAAAAATCTATCAAAACCAGACTTTTTACGCGAATTTATATGATAAGCCGGAAAATGTAGCCCGAACGGCTGTGGCCCTGCGCGCGATAGAATTGATGCTGGATCGCTCGATGTATGAAAGCCGTTTACGCAAAGAAATGATGATTTCCGTTCTCTTGGCCACGAAATTACAAGAAAATTATGAAGAGGTGCAATCCAATCTCATTGCCGCCGGGGTGGGGGTTGATTAGATGAAATTGTTCAAATCCCGGAAAAATATTTTTATCTTTTTTTCAGTTTTGGTGGTTTTATTCTCCGCCGGTATTTTTATGAACAAAACTTACGCCCATTATTGTACGGGCTGGGGCTGTTTTTGTTGGTGCGGTAGTTGTAGCAATTGCATGTATTGGTTTTTAGATGGTCAGTGTTGCTGCTGGCATTCGAATGGATGTTCAGGCGGATTAAGCAATACCTCTTGTCTTGCCTGCCCTGGCGGCCAATGCCCACAAGCAGAAGCTTATATAATCGAAGATCATGAAATTGGAGAAACACGCATTCTGGCCAGTATGCGTGCAGATTTTCACGAACATCGCCAATGGATTATGGACAGGTTTTTGCCGGAGCTTATCCCGGCCTATATGTTAATGACCGAGCAAATGTCTAATGTGGCGATGTACCAGATGTATCTGGTGGGTAAATTGTTTGATTCAAAGTTGCATTTGGAAGGGCAGCGCCTTTTTAATGAACTTCAAAACGAGGCTGCGAAAGACTATTACCCAAGTGATAGTTTTTGCTGGTTCGGAACCAATGCCAGAAGTTTATCCAATTCCGAAGCTTTATCCCATGCGCATCAGGGCGCTTTAACGAAAGCTGATCTGGACAGACAGCTTGGAATTTTGAATTCGGCGGCTTCCGACACTCAAATACAGCAGGATATGCGCGGTCGCTGGGTACAATTTTTGAGTGATTACTGTGATCCGCATGATAATGATTATACAGGCGGCACAACCGGTCTTGTGGATGCATGCGGGGGTGGCTCTGCCAATCCTGATAGAACCAATATTGATATAGATTTCCAAAGGCTTGTTGAGGAGCCGCGTTATTTAAACCTGGATTTTGTGGACGGCACGTTAAGCGAGGATGAGGAAGATGTAATGGCCTTGTCCCGGAATTTATATGGCCATAAGCCTATAGCGATGAGTTTAACGGCAATCGGTCAGGAAAGCGTCCAGCATAATTATATGCGGCTTCGCTCTGTTGCGGCCAAAAGAAGTGTAGCGCAGAATAGTTACAATGCCATTGTCGGTATGAAAGGACGTGGCTCAGGCGGCGGCGGAAGCGCCCAATATTTAAAAGCAATCATGGCCGATTTGGGAATGGATAATGCGGCTGTTGAAGAAATTCTAGGGGAAAACCCGAGTTATTATGCGCAGTTGGAGGCTTTGGGTAAGAAAATCTTCCAAAACACGGACTTTTTTACCGATCTTTATGACAAGCCGGCCAACGTAAAGCGCAAACAGGCGGCCATGAATGCCATAGAGTTAATGTTGGACCGCGCGATTTTTGAAAGTGAATTACGGCATGAAATTATTTTGTCGGTACTTTTATCGAGCTATCTGGAAGAAGATAAAGAAAGAATATTCCTTGAATTTGAAAATGCCGGGAATGAATAAGAGGTAAAAAATTATGTATGGATATATAAAAACAAAAAATATTGTTTTATTTTTATTTGCGGCCTGTTTTTTATTGGCATTTCAACCGCATAAAGCACGCGCTCAGTGCTGTAACTGCGCCGATGAGGTAAATGTAACCTCTAATGCACAGTGGTTTGCGTCTGGCTCTGGTACGGTGGATGTGATTACCAATCATCTGGATGCGGAATTCAATGCGCAGGAAATCTGGATGATTTCAGTTTTGCTGGAAGACAATATATTGCCAGCCATGATGTTAATGGCCGAGCAACTGACTGTTGTGGCCATGAATCAAGTCCAGATATTCGGCTCTTTTCTGGATGCCAAACATCAAAATGAAACAATACGGCTTTTTCAAAAGCTTCAGGCAGAAGCGCATAAAGATTATCATCCAAGTGTTGGCATGTGTGAGTTTGGAAGTGCTACAAAAAGTCTGGCGGCTTCGGAACGAAAAGGTGAAATTGCCGCGATTACACTCAGCCAGCGCTCTTTGGATCGTCAGCTTGGAAGCCCAAATACAAGCGGCCAATATGGTGTTAATCTGGATAAAGAGAGCCGCGTTGCGCAATTTAAAAGTGTTTTTTGTTATCCCCTGGATCAAAATAACGGTCTATGGCAAATGTGCAGAGGAACACCTTCAACAGATCCTCCGGCAGCAACAGGGGCTGCCGCTGTAAGGGAACGTTTTAATAAAGATATTGATTTTACGCGCACTGTGGATGTGCCCTGGACTTTGGAGGTTGATTTCACGGATAATACGCTAACACAGGCCGAAGAAGAGGTATTGGCCCTTGCCGCAAATTTATATACGCATGATGTTTTCGAGCGGCCTGCCGCCGCAGACCTTGCCTCGCCTGCGGATGGCCGCGTTGATGCCGCTCTTTCCGCTGTGCAAAAAGCCTATATGGATATGCGCTCTTTGGTAGCCAAGCGTTCAGTTGCTGAGAGCTCGTATAATGCCATTGTAGGGATGAAATCTGCCGGAACCGCCGGTTCTCGTGATTACCTTCTGGCTCTTTTGCAAAATCTGGGCGTGGTTCATCCGCCTAGCGGTACTTTCGGAGGCCCGTTGCCGGGACCGACCGATAGTATTGATTACTTGCTGGGGGATAATCCAAGTTACTACGCTCAGATGGAGGTTTTAACGAAAAAGATCTATCAAAACCCTGATTTCTTCACCAATCTTTATGATAAGCCAGCCAATGTGAAGAGAAAAGAAGCGGCCATTCAGGCAATCGGTTTGATGCAGAAATTTGATATGTTCAAAAGCTATTTAAGAAGTGAAGCGTCCCTTTCCATTTTGCTGGAACTGGCTGTGATAAAATTACAAAAAGATGTCGAAAACGAAATCAATGTTGGTGATGATTCCGGTAATACGGTTTTGCCATAGAGAATGTGTAAAGTAAGAAAATGTTAAAGCTGTATCGCATACATATATATATAGCGCTCTTTTTAATCGCGATGTCGTTTATTGCGGTTCATTATGCTGTATCGAATACGCGGCTGGTTATGCAGGATATGCAGGTGGCGCAAACGCTGGTAAAGGGCTTGCCAGCCGGATCCCGCATTTCCTATATGATTAATCCGGCGCAAAAAGATGCCGATAATATTATGCCCGCTGTTTTAAGTGATAGTGTTTTGGTAAACGAAAGAGGTATAGCGCATCTGCCCTCTTTCAATCCCGCTTTTAACAAATATGTGATTACAGTGGAAGATAATCACAATCCCTTGGTTTTAAGTGTGGGCTATAATGAAAATACGCAAAGGGTTTCCATCAAAGGATCCGGCTTTGATAAATTTGCA
>JBKHDZ010000116.1:0-6062 GCA_046541095.1 Alphaproteobacteria bacterium | reverse complement strand
TGGTGGGCCAGGCCGGACTTGAACCAGCGACCAATCCGTTATGAGCGGACTGCTCTAACCAACTGAGCTACTGGCCCCTACCCTGTTTTGATTACAGGGAAAAAGAAGGCAATGCAAGATTTATGTATCCAAAAAGCTGCGCAGTTTGCGTGATCGGCTTGGGTGCTTCAATTTACGCAAGGCTTTCGCTTCAATCTGGCGAATACGCTCGCGCGTCACGTTAAACTGTTGCCCTACTTCTTCGAGCGTGTGATCGGTATTCATACCAATCCCGAAACGCATACGCAAAACACGCTCCTCACGCGGCGTGAGAGATGCCAGAACGCGGGTTGTGGTTTCACGCAAATTCGAGTGAATAGCGCTTTCAACAGGCAAAATCGCATTTTTATCTTCGATGAAATCGCCCAAGGAGGAATCTTCTTCATCCCCGATCGGTGTTTCCAGAGATACGGGCTCTTTGGCAATTTTTAGCACTTTGCGCACTTTTTCAAGCGGCATGTGCAGGCGTTGAGCCAATTCTTCAGGAGTAGGTTCACGGCCGATTTCATGCATCATCTGGCGCGATGTGCGCACCATTTTATTGATGGTTTCAATCATATGCACCGGAATACGGATCGTGCGTGCCTGATCGGCGATAGAGCGGGTAATGGCCTGTCTGATCCACCACGTGGCATAGGTCGAGAATTTATAACCTCTGCGATATTCGAATTTATCCACCGCCTTCATCAAGCCGATATTCCCTTCCTGAATAAGATCAAGGAATTGGAGGCCGCGATTGGTGTATTTCTTGGCAATAGAGATTACAAGGCGCAAATTGGCTTCAACCATTTCTTTTTTGGCGCGGGCAGCTTCTTTTTCGCCCTTTTGCACCACACCGATAATGCGGCGCCATTCTTTGATGGGCAACATCGTTTCTTCGGACACCAGAGCGATTTGCTCACGCATTTGAACGATGCGCTCTTCATGCTTTTCAACAAAACGATCCCAACCCTTACCCTTCAAGCCTTTGACCGTATCCAGCCATGATGGGTCAAGTTCGGAGCCGTAATAATTCTTCAGGAAATCTTCACGCTTCACCCCGCAATCGGTGGCCAGACGCAACATTTTACCTTCCAAAGACACCAGCTCGCGGTTAATGCTGTAAAGACGGTCAATAAGTTGTTCAATACGGGCATTATTGAGCTGAACATCGTTCATCAGCTCAACCATTTCTTCTTTTAAATCATTGTATTTCTTATTGGCGGCGGCCTTGGGCTCATCGCCTTTTTGCAAAGCTTCCAAACGCTCTTGCTGGACTTTTTGCATTTTCTTGTAGGTTTTCTGGATTTTGGCAAAATTTTCAAAAACCTGCGGGGCAAGCTCTTCTTCCATCGCGGCCAAAGACAGGCTGTTTTCGTCATCGCCATCACTATCGCCGGATTGCCCGCTCTCACCAGATGCGTCTTCATCCCCCTCTTGATCGGCAGATTCTTCATCAACGTCAACATCCGCTTCTACATCGCTTTCAGCTTCTGGCCCATCGGAATAGGTTGCATCGAGGTCGATAACCTCACGCAGCATAATATCGCCGTTTTGCAAAGCTTCATACCAGGCAATCACTGATTCGATCGCCAGCGGGCTTTCGCAAATCCCGCCGATCATCAATTCACGGCCAGCCTCAATACGCTTGGCAATCGCGATTTCCCCTTCGCGCGAGAGCAATTCAACAGCGCCCATTTCACGCAAATACATGCGTACAGGATCATCGGTGCGGCCTGTATCGTCATCGGCAATATTACCGCCCGATTCGTAATCGCTTTTCTTTTCGTCCTCATCATCATCACTGACATCATCTTCACTTTCGACAATTTGTACGCCGATATCGGAAAACGTTGCCATAGCATCTTCAATCTGCTCGGAAGAAAATTCCTCAGCAGGCAAAGACGAGTTCAATTCATCATAGGTAATAAAGCCTTTTTCCTTGGCTTTTTTTACCAGTCTTTTTACTATTGTTGCAAAAGAACCTTTCGGGGCGCTTGTCTGCGCATCTTCGTTCTCGTTCTCTTTATCGCTCACTGCCAAATTTCCAACCACTTTTGATACCATTTTAAATTACCAGATTCGTTATTTAATCTTAAAATCAAACAAATTCAAAGGCCATACTCTCAAAAATATTAAAAATAAGCCCAATATAACCCATATTTTACAAAAATTTTAAAAGCCGGAGGATTTTTCCTTTAGAATTTGTCTGAGTTTTTCTTCTTCCTCTTCATTGGATGAGTGTAGCGCGTTTTTCCATCCATTGGACATTTCTTTTTGAAAGCCCTTGCTTTCGCAAATTTCATACAAAGCCCGCCATTGCTGCAAAATATCCGCATGCGCGCTATGCTCGTCATCATCTCCCTTTTTCTGTAGCGGGGCCGCAAAGCGCCCATGCGTATATGTCGCAGGAGATAAAATCTGATCCAGCTCTTTATTAAAGCCCAAACCATTCAAATAAGCATGGAATTGGCCTGAATCGAATTCTTCATGCTCATGATAATAAGAAATAATGTGTTGGCGAAGCAAATCAAGCCTTTGATTACCAATCCTAAGCATGGCAAGATTTTCTTCTATTGCTCCCAATATTTGCGGGTGATTGATAACACAGGCTATCAGAATACGAATTTGAACATCCATTGCCTGCCCCGAAGGAGAACGCAACGCAATTCCGCCCGAGCCTTGCGGTTTTTTAAAGCCTTTATTGTGAAAGCGCTTTTGCCCCGAATTAAAAAACTGCTGCGAGATTTTCTGGCGGATCAGATAATCATAATGTTTTTGAACATCGCGGTCTGCTATACGCGCAATTTTTTCATTCAGGCTTTTAACCAACCCTGCACGCGCCTCGGGTGTATCAAAGCTACGCCCGGCAATTTGCGTGCGCCATAAAAACTCGATAAGCGGGATAGAATTATCCAATATTTTTTGAAAAGAATTGCGCCCGCCGCCCTGAATAAGGCTATCTGGGTCTTCACCATCGGGCAGAAAAGCAATGCGCACACTTTTTCCGGCCGCCAGCAAAGGCAGAACCGTTTCGCAAGCCCGCTCGGCCGCTCTGCGCCCTGCATTATCCCCATCAAAACACAGTATGGGCTCCTTCAAATCTCCGGTCATCATTTTCCAAAGTAGCATAATCTGGTCTTCAGTCAGTGCGGTTCCCATCGGCGCGACAGCACCTTGGAATCCTGCCTGATGACAGGCAATAACATCAAAATACCCTTCCACAACGAAAAGAATTTGATCATCTGCGGCCGCCTGACGCGCCTGCAAAGCGCCGTACAAAACATGACTTTTATTAAAGATCGGCGTTTCAGAGGAATTCATATATTTGGCGGGTGTATAGCCCGAGCGATCCGGCGGTCTTAAATGATCCGGTAAAATGCGCCCACCAAAAGCCACAACGCGCCCTCGCCTGTCCAAAACCGGTACCATAATACGCTCGCGAAAGAAGACATAAGGATCGCGGCCGTTTTTGCCCTCCTTGATCAACCCCGCCTCAATCATTTGCTTGTCGCTGTACCCTTGCGCCGATAAATGAGAGCGCAGAGCCTGATGATCACCGGGGGCAAAGCCCAGATGAAAATTGCGGATAGTTTCTTCGGTAAATCCGCGTCCTTTAACGTAGGCGAGCATATCGCCATTACGCGGGTCAAAAAGCTGGTCTTCAAACCAGCTTGCCGCTTCTTGTGTCAGCGTATAGAGATCTTTTTGAGCTTTGGCTTGCTGCACGTCTTCTTTGGAAGGTTTGGGCATTTGCAATCCCGCCTGCCCGGCCAGCAATTCGACGGCTTCGGGAAAAGGCAGATTATCATGCTGCATGACAAAGTCGATAACATTACCATGCGCCCCACATCCGAAACAATGATAAAACTGCTTATCATCATTGATGGTAAAAGACGGTGTTTTTTCTTTATGAAACGGGCAGCAGGCTTTAAATTCACGGCCTGCCCGCGTAACTTGAATACGCGCACCAATAACGTCGGAAAGGCTCAGACGGTTTCTGATTTCATCTAAAAAACGAGCATGGATGGACATTCACCAGACTTTAAGGTTAGGGCAAAAAAATTACAATGTTTTTATAGCGAACAAAGCCAATTCATTATGGATAAAGAGACTGTTTTTAACCTTACCCTAATTGCTCTTTGACCATACCGCCCGCGCGGCCCATATCCATTTGCCCGGCATATTCAGCCTTTAAAGCGCCCATGACTTTGCCCATATCACGAATATTTTCGGCTCCCGTTTCTTCAATTTTGGCCGCGATCGCTTTTTTCATTTCCTCATCGGAGAGCTGTTTGGGCATAAAGCTTTGAATAACGGTTATTTCTTCCTGCTCGCGCTTGGCAAGCTCGTCGCGCCCTGCATCCCTATAGGTTTTGATCGATTCCTGCCGCTGTTTGATCATGGATTGCATCATTGATAAAATTTCACTGTCATCCACCCCTTCGGCCTTGCCTGATGCACGGGCTGTAATATCGCGGTCTTTCAAAGCGGCCATGATTAAGCGGATGGTTGAAGTGGCAACCTGATCTTTGTTTTTCAGGGCTTCTTTCAGTCTTGTATTAATTTCTGCGCGGATTTCCAAAATTTTTCTTCCTTTTTTTGCAGGTTTTCTGTATTAAATCATTTTCTAGCGGACCCGAGATACATGACCCCGAAAGCTAGAAAGAAAAATTCATGACTAAACTATCTAATATAACACCTCCCCCGAATGCAACAGGCGTGATCGTTTTAAGTGACGAAACAGTGATCTGGGGGAAAGGATTTGGCGCTGAAAGCGAAGCTGTCGGCGAGATTTGCTTTAATACGTCCATGACAGGTTATCAGGAAATCCTGACCGATCCAAGCTATGCCGGACAGATTATCAATTTTACATTCCCCCATATCGGCAATGTCGGCACCAATGAGGAAGATATTGAAACCACCAATCCACCGGCCAAAGGCTTGATCGTCCGTGAAAATATTACATCGCCTTCAAACTGGCGCGCGATGAAGCATTTTGATGAATGGCTGAAAAGTTATAATCTGGTTGGAATTGGCGATGTCGATACCCGCGCGCTCACCACCCTGATTCGTGATAAAGGCGCGCCGAACGGTGTCATTGCGCATAATGAAAAAGGCATCTTTGATCTGGATGCCCTTTTGAAAACCGCGCAGGAATGGCCCGGATTAAAAGGTATGGATCTGGCCAAGGATGTGTCCTGCACGCAAACCTATCAATGGGCGGAAAGCCTATGGGATATCAAAAACGGCTATGGCCGTCAGGACAATCCCCATTGCAAAGTGGTAGCCATGGATTTTGGTGCCAAACGTAATATTTTGCGTTGTCTGGCATCGGCGGGCTGTGATGTTACCGTTGTTCCAGCCAGCGCCAGTGCGGAAGATATTCTGGCTCACAAGCCTGATGGAGTATTCTTATCGAATGGCCCCGGTGATCCGCAAGCCACTGGAAAATATGCTGTCCCAACCATTCAAAAGCTGATCAAGGCCGATATTCCGATTTTCGGTATCTGTTTGGGACATCAGTTATTATCGCTGGCACTTGGCGCGAAAACACAAAAAATGCATCTCGGCCATCGCGGCGCCAATCACCCTGTCAAAGACATGAAAAGCGGCAAGGTCGAAATAACCTCGCAAAATCACGGCTTCGAGGTTTTGGAACAAAGCCTGCCCGCCACGGTGAAGGCCACGCATATAAGCCTTTTTGATGGTAGCAATGAAGGTATCGAAGTTATTGATAAGCCTATATTTTCTGTTCAATACCACCCGGAAGCCTCCCCCGGCCCGCAGGACAGTCATTATCTTTTTGAACGCTTTGTTGAAAACATTAAACGCTCGAAAGCCGCTTAAGGACGCCATATCTGTTCATAAAATTGACTTTTTGCATAATTGATGCCATATTTTCATTCTTTTATGACAAGATAGTCATCAATTATGGATTTGGCAGAACGATTTCAAAAATACCGCCCGAATAATTACGGCGCGAATACCACCATGGAGGATCTGGCGATAAACGGCCAGAAGCCTGAAGTCCTTATTCTGAC
>JBKHDZ010000115.1:0-6140 GCA_046541095.1 Alphaproteobacteria bacterium | reverse complement strand
GTTTAGCAACGAAGTGTACGGCACTGATAAATCGCCCTAAAAGGCCGAACTGGTATATATTCTTGCGGAAATAATTAATGCGCTTTTCGCCCGTAATGCGGCGTCCTTCCCAGTATTTACGCGAAAAAGGATCAAGATTTGGTTTGATAAATTTCTCGTATAGCAAAACATTGTCTTTGCTGTCGGCATGGGCGAAAAACTGGAAAAAGCTGTTATAGCCCGGCAAATGCTTGGCGGCGCAAAGTTTCAGGCGGGTTAAAGCCACATGGGCAGGGTTTAGATCAATCGCCTTAATAGCGGCAGGCTCTTCGGTCAGATAATTCATAACATTACACCCGCCTGAAGCAATCGTCATGATTTTGCTTTTGTCTTTTTCGATTTTAAGGGCGCTTAAATCCACTTCCGGATCTTCCCAAATTTGCGGATAAACAAAACCGCGAAATGATAGGGTGAACAAGCGTTCTAAAAAACCACGCTTGGAAATAAGGCTGTTTTTATGCACGGCATTGCCCAGCAATTCATTAGTTTTGCTGCTCTGCTCTTTTTCCTGTGTGGGTGAATGGTTTGAATGATCCCCGTTATCTTTACGTGCAGGCGTGCCCATATCCAGCGTCCTTAAACTTTGTTGTTTCCTTGATTAATGAGGAATCTATATATAAAAAGTGCGAAGAATACAAACGAGAAATACACTTTAGGCTTTGGAACGTGGAAAATACAGCGCAGAAAACAGGTGAAAACCGCAGCCAAAATGTCATATTTGGTGCGCCCGAGGGGCAGGATGCGAGAATTCTGGCCGGAATTGCGCGCGAGGTTATGCCTGAAAACCGCGTTCTTATTCATGTAGCTCTTGATGATCGCCGCATTGCAGAACTGGAAGAGTTATTGGCCTTTTTTACACCTGATGTAAAAGTGATAAGATTTCCGGCTTGGGATTGCCTGCCCTATGACCGTATTTCGCCAGGTGGGGATATTGTGGCCGAGCGCGTTTCGGCCCTTTCGAAAATGCTGGAATGGGAAAAAGAAGCAAAGCGATATCCCAGAATAGTTCTAACGTCTATTAACGCGGCTATCCAAAAAGTCATGCCAAAAGAGGTTTTGATGGGGGCCAGCTTTTCTGCCATGCAAGGCGACCATTTGCAAGTAGAAGAGTTGCAGGAATTTCTGGTGCAAAATGGTTATATCCGTACAGACACGGTGCGCGAGGCCGGCGAATATTGTTTGCGTGGCGGAATTATTGATTTGTTTCCATCGGGGTTTGAAAATCCCGTGCGCCTTGATTTGTTCGGTGATGAAATCGAGAGTTTGCGGCAATTCGATCCTGTCACACAGCGAAGTGGCGATAAAATAAAAGGGTTTTCTCTGCAGCCTGTCACAGAATTTTTTCTGGATAAAGATTCTATTTCCCGCTTTCGAAAAGGATATCTGGAGGCTTTCGGCGTTGTTCGTCAAAATGATCCTTTGTATGAATCGGTGTCTGCGGGCCGCCGCTATAACGGGATGGAGCATTGGCTTCCGTTGTTCTACGATCATCTCGATACAATATTTGATTATGCTCCGGGTGCTCGCATTACCTTCGATCATCACGGCCCTGAAGCGCAAAGTGAGCGCACCGATCAAATTCGCGATTTTTATGAAGCGCGCCGCACAATGCGTCAAGCCGCTTTAAGCGGTAATAAAAAAGAAAAAAGTGTGAGTATGAGCGGAGCGGTCTATAATCCATTGCCGCCCGATACCTTGTATGTTGATGAGCATCATTGGGATAGTTTAATTCAAGAGGCGCGGATTTTATCGCCATTTTCCGGCGGGCAGGAGAAAAAAACCGCCAAGAAAGCGCGGGATTTTGCTGATATCCGCGCCATGCCGGATGGCGATATCTTTGCCGAAACCAAATCTTATCTTCAAAAGCTGAATACCAAAACCTTGATTGCGGCCTATAGCGAAGGATCGGCCAGCCGCCTGCTAGGTCTTTTTAGCGAGCATGGTTTTGATGTATTGCTCTGCAAAAACTGGGATGCCGTGAAGAAACTTTCCAGCGGGCAAATCGGTATTGTTGTTTTGGGGCTGGAGCACGGATTCGTGGCCTATGATTTGGCCGTTTTAAGCGAGGCCGATATTTTCGGTGACCGCCTGACCAGAAAATCCTCCAAAAAGCGTAAGGCTGATAACTTTCTAAAAGAAGTTTCGGCTTTGAATGAGGGCGATCTGGTGGTCCATATTGATCATGGGGTGGGAAAGTTTGTTGCGCTGGAAACCCTAAAGGCTGCCGGAACCTTGCACGATTGCCTTAAAATAGAATATGCGGGCGGTGATAAATTATATGTGCCTGTTGAATCGCTGGAGGTTCTGGCGCGCTTTGGCGGTGATGAAGGCACCGTGCAACTGGATAAGCTGGGCGGAGCAGGCTGGCAGGCCAGAAAAGCGCGGGTCAAAAAAGATTTGATGGCTATGGCCGATCATCTGCTTTCTATTGCGGCTGCAAGAAAATTGAAAAAGGCGCAAAAGCTGGATGTCAGCGAGGATATTTATAAGCAATTCGCCGCGCGTTTTCCCTATAGCGAAACCGAAGATCAGGACCGCGCGATTGAGGATGTGATCGCCGATATTTCGGGCGATTATCCGATGGACCGCCTGATTTGCGGGGATGTGGGCTTTGGCAAAACCGAAGTCGCTATTCGGGCGGCCTATGTTGCGGCAATGGCGGGGGCGCAGGTGGCGCTGGTTGTGCCCACAACCTTGCTCGCGCGCCAGCATTACCAAAACTTTTCCAAACGTTTTGCCGGAACAGGTTTGCGCGTTGAACAGCTCTCACGTTTAGTAAGCGCCAAAGATGCCAAAGCTGTCAAAGAAGGATTGCGCGATGGGGATGTGAATATTGTTATTGGCACGCACGCACTTTTTGGGCAAGGGGTAAAATTTGCCAATTTGGGCTTGCTGATTATTGATGAAGAACAGCGTTTTGGTGTAAAGCAAAAAGAACGCTTGAAAGAATTGAAAGCCGATGTGCATGTTTTAACGCTTTCGGCCACGCCCATTCCGCGCACGCTTCAAATGTCTTTAACAGGTGTGAAAGAACTCTCCCTCATCACCACGCCGCCTGTTGACAGGCTGGCTATTCGGACCTTTGTGATGCCGTTCGATGATATGGTGATCCGCGAAGCCCTGATGCGTGAGCATTACCGCGGCGGCCAGAGCTTTTATGTTTGCCCCCGTATCAAGGATATGAAGGAGTTAGAGGATAATTTGAAAGAACTGGTCCCGGAATTAAAGGTTGTTTCGGCTCACGGCCAGATGACGCCTTCCGAACTGGAAGACCGCATGACAGCATTTTATGACGGGCAATATGATATATTGCTCGCTACCAATATCATTGAAAGCGGCATTGATATCGCGACCGCCAATACCATGATCGTTCATAGAGCCGATATGTTTGGCCTTGCCCAGCTTTATCAGATACGCGGACGTATCGGCCGCTCGAAAGTAAGGGCGTATGCTTATCTCACCTATCAGCCGAATATCCAATTAAATGATCAGGCGATGAAGCGTCTGGAGGTCATGGAAACACTGGATACTCTGGGGGCGGGTTTCCAACTGGCCAGCCACGATATGGATATTCGCGGAGCAGGAAATTTGCTGGGTGAACAGCAATCGGGTCATATTCGCGAAGTCGGGGCAGAGCTTTATCAGCAAATGCTCGAAGAAGCTGTCGCTGCCGCCCGGGAAGGGGTGGGGCTGGAAGATATTCAGGCCGATCAATGGGCGCCGAATATCAATCTGGGCATTTCCATTCTAATTCCTGAAAACTATGTCGAAGAGCTTGGCGTTAGAATGAGCCTTTATAGGCGCTTGCAGGATTTGCAAATGGAAGAGGATATAGACTCTTTTGCCGCCGAGATGATTGACCGTTTTGGTGATTTGCCGCAAGAGGTGGAAAATCTGCTTGCAATCGTGGCCATCAAGCAATTATGCAAGAAAGCGGGCGTGGGGAGCGTCGAAGCAGGACCCAAGGGCTGTACAATCGGTTTTCACAAGGATGCGCCGCCGAATGTGGAAAAGCTGATGGGCTGGATTCAAAGCAAGGCCGGCACGGTGAAAATTCGTCCCGACCAGAAATTATCCATTATCCGTCAGTGGGAAAAACCGCAGCACCGTGTCAGCGGCGTAAAAACCCTGATGAAGGAACTGGCCGGGCTTTAAGAAAGAAAATCAGCGCGGATTATAAGCCAGTTCTTGTTCAATACTGTCCATGCCTTTATCAATCATATCTCCGTTATCAGGATCAGATATAATAAAGAAAGAATTATGTGTTCCATCCATAATATAAGCGTAATCCATATCGGCTTTTTCAAGGCTGGCGCGCATAGTATCCAGCGAAGCCTGCCGCTCACGGCGCGTGCCCATTAAATATAAATTGCCCACGAAAAAACCCTCATAATCTATAATGCGCGTCAATTCATCAGGAAAGCGGTCTTTATTGAAAAAGTGCAGGGAATAAACTGCCGTGCAAACGGGTGTGTGCCCGTCTTTAACCTGCGGGTTTCTATAGGCTTCTTTCCATGAAATCGGCAGGAGATTTTCATTGGTAATAGCGTCCCGCTTTTCCGGGCAAACCAGCATTTCTTTGCGCAAGATGTCAATGCCGGTAAAGGCCACGTTTGTACTATCATTCATATGGTTAATAAGAGGGTGCTGGCCGCAGCCAATATCAAAGAGATGTGTTGGACGGCCTTCCTGTATAGATTCGAGCGCCTTAATCACAATATTTTTAACGCGGCGGTTGGCTTTTTTCTCGCGATTATCGCAGTGATCAGAGAGGTATTTCAAATCTTTCGTCGTAAATTCTTCGGGCGCACATTGCGCAAAAACAGCCATGGCTCCATTGGTGGTGTGGCGCATAAAAGATAGCTGTGCCTGCGCGATGAGGCCGGGGTCGGCTTGCTCGGCAATTGCTTTGGGAACAGCCAGAAGGCTGTCCGATACCATATCGATCATGTCGGCTTGCAAACGGAAACATTCGGCTAATAAATTTTTAGATTTTATCTGCATACTTACCCTTTTGTTTGACATATTAATTCAAAAACCTTCTAAAAGTCAATATTTTTCAAGTTTGTGCTTTTGGGCAAAACATGCCATGCTGAAAGATAGCACTGTGGAGGTTTTAGCAATGTCCAAAGAATATGCCGAAAAGCGCATTAAAGAAGCCCTGAAAAAAACCAATGGCAACGCCGTAAAAGCCCGCCAGCAGGTGATTGCCTGGACATATGAAGATGCGAAATTGCTCCACGCATTAACGAAAGCGCATTTAACGGGGATTGTCGCTTATAATATCGAGCGTATTCTCTCAGGCCGCGGTACGGCGGAAGACCATCCTGTGCCCGAAACACCTGCTCAAAAAGCACCAGCCAAAGAAGAGAATTTCGGCACTGAGCTTTTAAAGGCGGTTGCCGGGAATAGCGGGGCTATGTTCGGCCTTGAGGGCTATAGCCCCGGACGTGCGAAACGCCCCAAAGTTTCCAAAAGCCACATAGCGGCCATTCAGGCAATGACCCAAGGTAAAAAATCCAAATAGACCTCTTGTTCTTTTCGTTTTTCCTTACTACTCTGCTGAATTATGGTTCAGGGAAAAAATATACCAACAATTCATGGCTGGAAAATCGTCGAGCATTTGCCTCAAGACGGCACATTGCGCACTTATACGCGCATAGAAAAAAATGGCCGTAGCGCTCTATACATGCATTGCGGCCCTACGCAGGGTGTTCCTCTTGTTACCAAAGTGCAGGATTTCGTGCCTATTGCAGAGTGGCTGCGTTCTATTGGTTTGCGCGCGCCGGAGATTTACGAGCTTTATGAAGAAGATAACGCCGCAATTATAGAAGATTTCGGCTCGCTTTCGGTGAAAAAGGCCATTGCGCAAGGGGCTAATGCCATGCAACTTTATAAAGATGCGGGCAAGATTTTGGATATTATTCAAGAAGCATCCTGTCCTCTGGACTTGCCGGAATTTTCAACTTCCTTTATGCGCAAAGCCCGCCAGCGTTTCGTGGATTGGTATGTGCCCGTGATCCGGCGTGCTCCTAATCCTGAGGGTTTTGTCGAGGAATATCATGCGCTTTGGGATGGGATAGAAAAAGAAATAGGTCCCT
>JBKHDZ010000114.1:0-6184 GCA_046541095.1 Alphaproteobacteria bacterium | reverse complement strand
AATTAGGAATTTAATCATATATTGTTTATATGATTTTGAGCTTAAAACAAAACCACCACCCTTATTACGCGCTTTTGCGTAAGTTACTTGCGAGCCTGAGCATTTTGAAAAGCGAAGCAAGCCACATTAAAGGCATGATTGCCGCGTTAGGCCTCGCCTCTATTACCATAATAACAAACATCACCCCACCCCGCCAAATCCTGAAAACGAACTAAAGGATCACATCTTTATCATTTTAAAACAATGCCTTACACATGACAAAATCTCTTAAAATACCGGCAACAAAAAAACCATTGAGAACACGCCGTTTTTCATGCTTATATGCTGGATTGATGCGGCGTAGCGTGTTTACACGCCTGAGCCAAAATAATAGGCGTAGCGTGTTTACACGCCTGAGCTGAAATAACAGGCGTAGCGAGCTTGCTCGCCTGAGCCAAGATAAAAGGCGTAGAGGGCCTGCCCTCCTGAGCCAAAATAACAGGCGTAGCGCGTTTACGCGCCTGAGCCATATAAAGGATATAAAATTATGAGCACCGCTCCCAGAGTTCGTTTTGCCCCTTCTCCCACCGGCTGGCTTCATGTCGGCAATGTTAGGGCCGCCATTATCACATGGCTGTTTGCGCGCAAAAATGGCGGGCATTTTCTTTTCCGTGTGGATGATACAGACACAGAGCGCAGCAAAAAAGAATATGAGGAAGAGATTGAAACATCGTTGATGTGGCTGGGGCTGGATTGGGATGAAAAAGCGCGCCAGTGCGAGCGTATGGAGCGCTACGCGCAAGTCATTCAAAAACTTAAAGATGCCGGGCGCTTATATGCCTGCTATGAAACGCCTGAAGAATTGGCGCTGAAGCGTAAAACGCTTTTGGGGCGCGGCCTGCCGCCTATCTATGACCGTGAGGGGCTGAATTTATCAAATGAGAAAAAGGCCAAATATGAAGCCGAAGGGCGCAAGCCGCATTGGCGTTTTCTTCTAAAACACGAGGCGATTGAATGGCAAGATCATATACGCGGGCCTGTAAAGTTTGAAGGCGCGCAAATGGCCGATCCCGTGCTTATTCGTGAAGATGGCCGCCCGCTTTACCACCTTTGCAGTGTTATTGATGATCTTGATTATAACATTACCCATGTGGTGCGTGGCGAGGATCATGTCACGAATACAGCCAGCCATGTACAAATGTTCGAAGCCATTATCGAGCAGGAAAAAACTGGGACCATGCCTGAATTTGCGCATTTGCCCCTTATTTCCGATAAGGAAGGCGGCAAGCTCTCCAAGCGTTTAGGATCGCTGAGCGTGAAAGATTTGCGCGAAGTCGATAAAATAGAGCCTATGGCCGTTGTATCCTTGATGAGCCGCCTTGGCACGTCCGATCCGATTGAAGCCTTTAATACAATAGAACCACTGATAGAAAGTTTTGATTTCTCCAAATTTTCGCGCGGTACACCTAAATTCGATCCGGATGAATTATTGCGCCTGAATTCCAGAATTCTGCATGATACAGATTTTAACGATGTGAATGTGCGTCTGGCCAATATGGGATTGCAGGATCTGGATGAGGATTTCTGGCTGTCCGTGCGCCCGAATATCGAGCGCTTGGGTGATGTGAAAAACTGGTGGGATGTGGCAAAAGGCCCCGTCGAGCCTGCAATCGAAAGCGAGGATAGCGATTATATCGCACAAGCAGCCTCGCTCTTACCCGATACACCGTGGGATGAAAATACATGGGGTGAATGGGTCGGCAAAATAAAAGAAGCCACAGGCCGCAAGGGCAAGGCTTTGTTTATGCCCCTGCGTCAGGCTCTGACCGGTATGAGTCATGGCCCTGAAATGGATAAACTCCTTCTCCTGATCGGCCCCGAAAAAGCCCGCGAACGCTTGCAAGGTTTGAAAAAAGCGGCGTAATGTCGGATAAACCTGCAATTATTCTTGTAAACCCGCAAATGGGCGAGAATATCGGCGCGGCGGCACGCGCGATGTTTAATTTTAGCCTCACTGATTTGCGCCTCGTTTCCCCGCGTGATGGCTGGCCGAATGTGGAGGCGGAGCGCAATGCTTCGGGCGCTCTTGAACAAGGCTGCGTTCATGTTCAGGTCTTTGATAATTTTGAGGATAGCATTGCCGATTTGCACTATGTACTGGCCACAACTGCGCGGCCGCGTGATCTGGTCAAAGATGTCTATGCACCAAGCAAAGCCGTTATGCACGCCAATGCAAAAGCCTCAAAAACCGGGCTTGTATTCGGCGGCGAGCGTGCAGGTTTAAGCAATGATCATATTGCTCTGTGTAATGCGATCATTACATTTCCGACCAATCCGGATTTCAGCTCGCTTAATCTGGGACAATCGGTTTTGCTCTGTGCTTGGGAATGGTTTCGAGCGCAAGATCACGCCAAACCGCACAGAGATAATCTTCCGGCCGAAAAAGAAAAACTGCACGAATTTTTAAATCGACTGGAAAACGAGCTTGATCATGCTGATTTTTTTAAATCGGAAGGACTCAAACCTACAATGATCCGCAATATCCGCGCCATGTTTACCCGCGCCGAATTGACGGATCAGGAAGTGCGGACATTACAGGGAATTCTAAGCGCGTTTACAAAATAAAAAAGCCGTCAACATCAAGACGGCTTTAGCGCAGAAAGGAGATATTAAATTACTCTAGGCTAGGCGGCGCGGCGCACGTAATCACGCTCGTTAAGCTCTTTTACAGTGTGGACCAAACGCTCGATCATATCGCTGGTCTGGTTGTAATCCTCATATTTGGCTTTGGCTTGTGCAATCAAATTTTGCGGTATAAAGGCCAGGTTGGCATTGCTGATTTTCTGATAAACAACGCCATTATCATCTTTACCGTCTTTGACTTCGCCTTCGTAAAAGGCCGTCGCATAATATGTCCCGTCAATTTTTTGCACATGGTCGCAAAATTGAATGGTCATATCATTAATTTCGGCGATGCCGACTTTGGACGAGAATTCGTAAAACTGATCCGGCTTTTTTGTATATTCGCTCATGTAAAATTCTCCTGCGACATATCATATTTTATTACTTGCATAATATATATAGGTTTTTCACTTAAAATGCAAATTATTTCACATAATTTTACCATTGCTGATACAAGAAAAATAAAAAGGCCGCATCATAACAGCCTTTTTTGAAACATTTCAGCGGGCAAAAAATTCGCAATAATATTTGCCCGCATATACATATATAAGTGACCAAATTAACGTGAGTAAAACTCGACCACAAGATTTGGTTCCATTTGCACAGGATATGGAATATCTTCCAGTTTCGGCGTGCGCAGGAAAGTGGCTTTGAAGTTTTTAACATCCACATCAACATAATCGGGAATCTCGCGCTCGGGTTTTTGAGAAGCTTCGATCACCATAGGAATGGTACGGGAAGATTCTTTGACTTCGATAACATCGCCTTCTTTTACCTGGTAAGAAGGAATGTTGACAGTCTTACCATTCACTGTAACGTGCTTGTGGTTCACAAACTGACGGGCACCAAACACAGTCGGCACGAAATTGGCGCGGTAAATAACCGCATCCAAACGACGTTCAAGAAGGCCAACAAGGTTTTGACCAGTATCACCGCGCAAACGGTCGGCTTCTTTAAAGTAGCGGCGGAACTGTTTCTCGCCGATATTGCCGTAATAGCCCTTTAATTTCTGCTTCGCCATCAACTGCAGACCGAAGTCAGACAGTTTCCCGCGGCGTGCACCGTGCATACCCGGGCCTGATTGGCGCATATTGTAAGGTGATTTTGCCCGGCCCCAAAGATTGGCACCAATACGGCGGTCGATTTTATATTTTGATTGAAGGCGCTTTCCGCTCATTTCAATACTCCTTTTTCTTTTACATTGTCCCGGTAGATCACACTAGATTTGAACGTTTCATCAAGGCCGAAACTTTCAACGGAAAGGGAACCACTCCCCTTCTCTTTCCCGGGAATGAGAAGGATTTATACGCAAATTACCCGCAATGTCAACTAAAAAGCGTGATAATCAAAGGGATTGCAGGTAAGCGAGCGTTGTCATGCCCACAATATATATCCATTGCAACACAACACAGAACAATCCGGCCACAAAGGCGCGAAAGCGGTGTTTAATGGTATTGGAATTTGTATGCACAACCATATGGATAATGCGGGAAATAATAAAGGCCCAGGCCAATATTACAAATACCCAGCTCTCCAGCCCGAACAAGAGAACAAGAATTGTGGCCAGATAAAACAGGATAGGCAATTCAAACTGGCTGTTATAGCTGTTCTGGATTTGACGAACATTTACAGGCCATGCGGAGTGATCAACGGCAATCTGTTCCTTTGTGACTTTGTTTTCTGCAAAAGCCTTAAAGCGCGCCTGACGCATTTTATTCAAAACAAAAATCGTAAGACCGACTTGCGCAAACAATGCCCAGATCAAAAGCAAGGTTAAAAGCGTCATGGTTAAAATCCTCCCCTGATTACAATAAGAAGACTAAAGAGGGAATCGTGTAGCAACAAGATAAAAATAACTTGCAAAACAGCAATGCTATAAAATCATGGAAGATGGTGGGCCTGACGATCAAAAGCCAGCGAGACTGTATATGGCTTTGCGCAACATGCTTCTGATAGAAGATCACCGCTCCACGTCTGCCCGTAAAGATAACCACAAGCGAAATCATTTACCATATTTGCTTTCTGCGCAATGTGATTATCTTGCAATAATCATTTCTCTACTATAGATTCAGTTCATAATTGAAATCAGTTCATAATTGAAATCAGTTCATAATTGAAAAAGGCATAACAATGAAAAACATAATTATTTCGGAGATAAACAAAGCTCTTAATCATAAAGGTCAGCATAGAGGGTTTGCTTATATCGGTGATGGAATCACAAAATCCAGTATTTTTAAGGCGTTCAATGATGCCGCTAAAGATATGAAATTAGATATAAAAGAATTCGATCAAGCTGATGTTCGCAATCTAGTTGAGGACTTGAAGAGTGCTTTCAGGGCTTCTAATGGAGAACCTCTCATCGCATTGGTAGATTCAACACCTACCGAACACGATACTTGCGATAAGGATTTTGAGCTTGCCATAGACATGGCAAATAAAATCGATACGTTACTTTCTGAACATCAAAATGTGATTTACGTTCAAATTTCTGACTCTTCAAGTCTTGCGGGACGCATCACCATTGAGCCATTTAATCCATAATAGGCAGACACTCTATTTTAAACAGGATTTTAATCACGCAACAGAGTGACTATAGGTAAACTTAAAGACCACCGGATGGACGCAAAACAGTGCCTATAAAATTGCCATAAACTGGCGAGATAGTTCTTATTTGGCGGCCTTCTGATTTAATATTTTATTGGAATTTATTGATCAGTCCTAATTTGATCGCTCACTTGTTCTTTAATTATCATTGCATATCCAGGCCGAGTGCTACCAGTGCAATTTTAAGAAGAACGCGGGTAAGTTGGGGCCGCGCCGCGTGAGCCGCTAGTCATTGTAAGGCGCATATTTCGGGCGGCGGTGGCCTTCGATAACATCCATGCGGGCGGAGAGGTCATGGATCATCTTGCGTAGCTCCGCGTTTTCATCGGCCAGCGCGTTGTTCTGCGCGTCCAGTTCCTTCACCGCCTCGACCAGCGGGCCGATCATGCCGGTGTAATTCAGGCTCTTCACCCCTTGCGGGTCGGTATGGACGAGGGCGGGATAGACCTGCTCCACATCCTGCGCGATCAGGCCGAGTTCGACCTTGTGCCCGGGGTCATCCTTCATGGTGAAGGACACACCCTCCACATAGCGCAGCTTGTCCAGCGCGCCTGTGAGATTACGGATGTTCTCCTTCTGGCGACGGTCGGACACATCGACCAGAACGCCTGTGTAATTGATATCCCCCACGACATCGAGCGCAACAGATGGCGCAGCATCACCGATTCCCACCATACTATCGAAATAAGCAACGACTTCGTCATTGATCCACGCCATAGATGAGCCATTCATTGTAGCATCAAGCAAAAGAGAGGTCCCGCTGCCTGATGTTGCGCCTGACTTCTGTATTAACAAACCTGTATCGCTTCCCGAAGTTTTATTGGCCTCATAGTTAATTCTTGCTGCCTGTTCATCCCGCGAACCGCCATAGGTCCCTTGCAATCTGAATTGTGGGTTTGAGCCAATATCAAAATTCATC
>JBKHDZ010000113.1:0-6266 GCA_046541095.1 Alphaproteobacteria bacterium | reverse complement strand
ATGATCAGGGTAAGTCTGATAGCAATGATGATAAACCCATGGGCGGGCGCGGCAAAGCGGCTTCTGCTTCCAATAAGAAGTCCGAAAAAGTCGAGCAAAATCAAGATGGTGATGCCGCTGAGAAGAACGATGAAAAGCCAAAGCGTGGTCGCGGCGCCAAGAAAAAAGATGAGAGCGCTTCTGGTACAGCCGATAACGTGCAAGATGATAAAGGCGCAGAGAATAAAAAAGAGGCGGATAAAAAGCCTTCTTCCAAAAAAACCTCGCCCAAATCTTCGGGCAAGGACAAAGAGGATAAAGGCGAATCAAATCAGGATGATGTGAAAGTCATCAAGCCATCCAATGACACCAAGCCCAAGGATGAGAAAAAACCGGTCGCTGACTACGAAAAGGTCAATGAAGCACCGAAGAAAAAGAAAAAGGGCTGGTGGTCTTTAGGCTCTGATTAAATTAGATCAATGTCCATAAGTGGAATTTTGAAAGGCGGGGGCAACATCCCGCCTTTTTTCTTTTTTACCGCGCGATTAGCACGTGATAGAAAAAGTTTTCAGTGCCGCCGCCCGTATCATAAACCTGACATCCCGAAGCGCGCCCGCCGGCGTTATCTATTGTTTGTGTGGCCGGGTTAGGGTAGGTGCCGCTAAAGGCTGTGAAGTCTATTGTGGAATCAGCCGCGCCTTGCGTGACATTCATCAGGCGGTTGATCTGGTTACAGAACCCTTCATTCACATTTCTGAGCATTAAAATCAGATCGGGCGCCGCCGTGCCGACATTCAATGCATTATTGGTACCTGTATAAAGCCAGTTGGCCGCGCCGATAGCAGCCGGGGGAGCCTGATGGGTCAGGCCGCCGCCATCGACATGGAAAACCTTGCACGCCCCGCGGGTGCAATTTGCGCTATCCGCACCATTGGGATCGAGATTTATTTCATTTTCGGAAATGCCGCGCAGCTTCATTTGCTGGATTGCGGTTTCCAGCCCCTTCACATAGCGCAGCATCTGGTTAATCTGGATGCGTTGCTGTTCCACATCCCCGCTTTGATCAACGCTTGTGCCAGAGCGGCTTAAAACGGCCGTTAAAAGACCGATTAAAACCAGCGCGATAAGGATAAACCACAGCACATTCCCGCGCTCACCACGGCGGTATTGTCTGGAAAATTGTGTGTTCATAGTCATGACAATAGTATAGCCAAATTTCAAGTAATCGCCAATGTTGTTTTAATCGCGGTAAAACGTATTTAAAACAATGCTTTACATTAATAAATAAAATATAGATAAAATTTTATATAATTTTTACTTAAACTCTAAATAATAAAAATTAGAAATAAATAAAAATAAATACATTTCGAATTTTATTTACTTTGTATTTACTTATTTTATGGTAAATTAAAAGAATGAAGGGTTAGGCACCATTTATAAAGTTTGACAAGTTTATAAGGCCAACAATTTCGGGACAAATTTAAATAAGAAGTAATAACAAAAAGGGTTTTTTGAAGGGTTTAGACAAGTTTATCTTATAGTGTCATGTGCGATGGCCTGAGATCATAGGCAAAATCAATATTGTGTTGCCCCGCAGTATTTTTCAAAAATTGTCTATGGATCAGGTCAAAACTGATCCGCCGGGGTTTCCCGGCGGTTTTTTTTCTGCTATTGCTTATTTTCAAGATAATATTTTATGTAGGTGATCTGCCCATGACCAAAATCAAACTTTTATCATTTGTAATGGCTTCTTTTCTGTTCTGCGCGCCCATATATGCGCAAGAAACCTCTAATGAGGCTGAAACAGCGCCAGCGGCAGAAGATGCCAATGATCAAGCCGCGCAAAGGCTGAAAGATCAGGCGAGAATCGAAACACCGGAAGACCAGATGAATGCGGGCCTAAAAAAACTCAACACTATGCTGGGTGAGATGAGCGTTAATTTGAATTCGGAAAATCGCCGCCATTTCTTTATGATTTATAACAACCACAATATGATTTCGACGGTCGAACATGTCCGCTCAAAAGTGAATGAGGGCATTGAGGCGTGTTCGAAAGCCAATCCCGAGATGGAAGATGATTTAAATACGCGCTTTGATGCATGGAAAGAGGCCGTGCAGGAAAAACTTGATGAAGCCAAAGCCCAGCGCGATAACATGATCGCTGTGCAGGACTATATCGAGCCGTTGAAAATCCGCGCTGTTATGAATCAGGCCGATGATCTGAGAAAAGAAACCAGCATGAATGCGGAAACCACGCCTGTCACCACGAAAGAAGCGTGCGAATATCTTTTGAATAAGATGGATGAAACCGAAAAAACCATGCTGACCTTGTTGCAGACGACTTTGGTCCGCTTGCCGCAAGAAATGCAGGAAGCCGATGACAATGCGGCTGATGCTCCTGCGCAAGGCCAATAATCCGGGATAATAATACTTATGCGTATTTTGCAGGTTATGGCCGGCAATGAACATGGCGGGGCCGAAACCGCCTTTGTCGATATGTGTATTGCCATGCATCAAGCGGGAGAAAGCATAGAGGTGGTTACACGTAAAAATGAGGGCCGCGTCCCTCTGCTTCAGAAAGCCGGAATAAAAGTTCATATTTTGCCTTTTGGCGGCGCAATCGATATTTTTACGCCGCTTTGCATGAAAAAGATTATCTGCGCGTTCAAACCCGATATTGTGCAAACATGGATGAGCCGCGCCGCAGCCAAAACGCCGCGCTGGACGGCTTCCATGGGTATTCCGCGCTATTATAATTTTGCGCGGCTGGGCGGTTATTATAAGGTCAAATACTTCCAGAATATGGATTTTTTCGTCACCATTACGCCCGATTTAAAACGGCATTTGGTGGAAAGCGGCATTGAAGAAGGCCGTGTCCGCCATATTAACAATTTCGCCGAAACGGAAGATGTTATTGAGCCTCTGAACCGCGTAGATTACGGCGTTCCTGAAAATGCGCTGTTGTTGTTAGGGCTGGGGCGTCTGCATCAGGCAAAAGCGTTTGATATTCTGATTAAAGCTGTTGCGGCTTTGCCGGATGTATATTTATGGATTGCCGGAGAAGGCCCGTTGCGCGCCGAACTGGAAGCCTTGATTGGTGATTTGAAAGTGAATGAGCGTGTGCGTCTGCTAGGCTGGCGTAACGACCGCGCCGCCTTGCTACAGGCCAGCGATATTTGTTTCTTTTCATCGCGTTACGAGCCGTTCGGCACTGTATTTGTGCAAGCCTGGGCGCAGGAAACCCCTCTTATTACGACGCTTTCCCAAGGGCCAAAGCAATTTGTCCGCCATGAAGAAGATTGTCTGGCTGTCGAGATTGATGATCTGGAGGGCTTTAAGGCGGCCATAAAACGCTTGCGCGATGACAAAAAACTGGCGGATAAAATTGTGCAAAACGGCAAAAAACGCTATCTCAATGAATTCACCAAGGAAAAATGCGTGCAGGCTTATCTGGATTATTATCACCATGCCGCAGATCAGCAAAATCAAGCGGCCTGATCAGGCCTTGACTTTGAAGCCTTCAAAATTTGTATTTTTGCTCCAAATATGGCACAATGTGCGTATCTTGATAGAAAAAGAATACCAAAAACAAACAAAATATTAAGAATTCAGCGGTATTTTTATCAAGGCGGCAGAGTGTAAATAGAGTGTAATAAAGGCCAAAAAATAAGTATTAAGCGGTCTTTTTAAGTAGAGGGTGATGAATGGCAAGTGATGCCGAAATTCAATCAGCAATTCAAACGCTTCAAAATGCGATCAATACCTATGCAGGACGCGATACGCCTGTCGAAGTGAATGGCGAGTTTTCGCCCGAGCTTTATGATGTGCTGGCCGAATTTTCCCAAGGTTTTCAAAATATCGACGGCGTGGCCACGATTTTAAATTCCAACAATATAACTATCGAGGGCATTTACGATCCTGCCCTTGGTGAGGCGCTACAGAACTTTTTAAATAATGGCGAGCAAATTGACCAATTACGCCTCGCTCTTGGTTTAGGGTTTCAAGGTCAGGCGCAAAATGGTTTGAGAAATGCCAATGCCCCGCAACAATTCATCGAGAATCCGCAACTTTTGTTGCAATTTGTCGATCAGGATCTGGCAGGGATTGTCAGCGCTTTAAACACGCTCGAAAGTGCGGAATTGTTAAATGAACGCCCTCAGGAATTAACGCCCGATCAGATTGCCGCCCAGCCCGAGGCCATTGAGGCGATGGAAACGCTGATCCAGCAAGATCTGACCTTTTATAAAAACTATGCCGAGCAAACGGTAGATTTTTTTCAAGAGCAAATTGATGCGCTGGAGGAGGATGATGAAGCGAGAGCAGGGTTAGAGGTTCAGCGCGATAACGCCCAAAGGACGGTTGATTTGCTTAATGGCGGTTTGGAGCGTATTGAAAATCTGGACCCTGATCAGCAACCTGACCCGAATTTCGAAGAGGCTTTGCGCGTTTATGTAGAATTCCTTCAGCGCGGCACACCTTTAACAGCCTATGTCGATGGTGATGTGGACCCTAATGCGCGCCTTGCTCCTGAAAATGTCATTGATGCCAGCGGTAATTATACGCAGGATTATGAAGATTTCCTCAGCGCCAAAATGCAGGGTTATCAAGATCGCTTGAGCGCTTTAGAGGCTAATGATGATCGCACGCGTCAGGAAGAAGTCGAATACCAGATGTTAAGCCGCACCAATGCCTTTATCCCTGTCATGGCGGAAATGGTGAATAGCGGTGCCTATGTTCATCCGCCTGCGCCCGGCGCGGGTAATGCCCCTGAAGAGCCGGAAGTCATGCCCATTGAAGAGGCGCGCCCGATTATAGAGCAGGCCATTCGTCATATGGTGCAATCAGGCGGCGTTGAAGTTAATCCCGTTTTGGGTGAAGAAGATGATTGGGAATTCGAATTCGCCTCCCGCATTGGTTTGCAGGCGTTTTTGATTGATTTGAAGCAATTCCTGAATATTGATCCTGATGATGAAAGCGGGGTTTATTCGCCTGAGCTCTCTAGCGCTCTTGCCGATGCTTTTGAAAATCCGGACACACGCCGCGAAGTGGCCAATCGTTATTTTCTTGGCCGCGAAGAAATGGTGTTACAGCTTTTAACCGCTTTAAACACTTATTCCAACCCAGATATTGTGCCTGATCTGGAGGGGCGCACACCGGCCAATATTGGACAGGATGCCTTGATCACCATGCCGGATTTAAGGCCGCATGAACAGGAATTGATGGCGGCGTCTGCTGCGCAAATTCCCGATAATGAATTGCTGGCGATGAATGAAATGATCATCACCCTGACAGGGTATGGCATGGAAGATTTCTTGGCCGAAGGGACATTTGATCAGGAAGAAATGTTGCTGCTGGAAGCCGGCGGCGACCGTTCTCAAATTCTGGGAGAATTTTTTGATACGGTTCGCGCTGAGGCCTATGATGCGATTGTCCGTGATGGCCGCCCGATGAGCGATCTGGAAGGCGAAATACAAGAGCGCATGGTCGAGCGCTTTAATAATCTTGTATCCGATAACGCCGCTTTCGATGTTATCCGCCTTGAATTGATGCGTGATCATATCCGTGACGCGGTGAGCGATGCCTTGGCCGCGCAAGAAACGATGGAAGGGGCAAGCGAAAACCAGCGCGAGGCCGCACGCATTACCTTTGCGGATAATATTCCAGGTGCGACCCAGTTTGCCGCCGATTACGGCCCCAATATGCGAGCTTATTTCATTGTGGACCCTGAAGAAGTGCGCGGTGTCACGCCTGAAATTATGAACGGTTTTGGCGGCGCGGTGGATGGACAGGCCGCAACACTGGAAGAAGCCAGAAACGGCCCGACAATCGGCCAGCTTATTACCGATATGGAAGAGGATTTCGAAAGGCTCGATTCTTCGGCCATAGCACAAAGAACAATGCGCGAAATTCGCGGTGATCTGAGTGAAACGGAAGGGCTGTTTAACCGTATTTATAATGATCCGCGCAATGCGGAATTCATCCTTGAAAACGGTGACATGCTGATTGAAAGCCGCAGCGGGGAAATGGTTTTACTATCCGCGGAGGGTGAAGACCTGCAGGCGCGTTATCTCGGCCCGCTCGGCATTAACGCCATTGAAGGTATTGGTGAGGGCAATATTGCAAAAATCGGCGAAGAGTTCGATCTGGATGCCCTTTTAATCCGCACGGCGGCGGCAGGATATCAAAGTTTGAATGACGGCAAGGAATGGCGCCAGAACCATAACCCCGAATCTTTTGAATTAAATGGCCGTCATTATGTGGTTGGCATGGACCGCGATACCAATACT
>JBKHDZ010000112.1:0-6293 GCA_046541095.1 Alphaproteobacteria bacterium | reverse complement strand
ACAAGACCGTCAATGCCGCCGAATTCATCCACCACCATCGCCATATGTTTGCGGGTATGGCGCATTTCGAGAAGCAAATCCAGAACATTCATGGAAGGGGCAATAATCGGAACTTCACGAACCAATTCACTTAAAACAAGATCTTTTTTCTGCGCCAGAACCGAAAGAATGTCCTTGATATGAACCGTACCCATCACATCATCCAGTTTTTCCTTGTAAACGGGAATGCGGCTGTATTGCGTGTCGGATAAGAGTGTAAACAGCTCTTCATTGCTGGCATCAATGCTGATCGCAACGATATCGGCACGCGGGATCATGGCGTCCACGACAGGCTTTTCACTTAATTTCAGAACGTTGGAAATCAGTGTCTTTTCGTGCAAGGAGGCAAGGGTATCTTCTTCGACCTGATTGGAATTTGATTCCTCGATAAATTCCTCAATCGTTTCGCGTAAGGACGGGTCAGCCTTCTGGTTTTTTAAACCGCCTTTCAGCCAGCCCAAAAGGCCCGGCTTATGGCCGTTCGTTCCATTGCTGTGGCCATTTCCGTTCTGGCCGTTTGGTTTTGTAGAAATATCTTTTGTCACGCTCAAAGAATCTTGTTCGGAATTCTGAGCGGTGCTCGACGGAGGTTCTTCGCGGTCTTCGGTCATTTTCAACATGGCTTTAATGTTTCAAGTATGGCACAAATCAAAATGTTTGATAAGGGTTTTCAATTCCTAAATCGTTTAAAATTTCAATCTCCAGCGTTTCCATTTCCTCGGCCTCTTTATCATTCTCGTGATCATAGCCGCATAAATGAACAACACTGTGGATTATCATGTGTATGAAATGATTGGCAAGAGATTTGTTTTGGGCTTGCGCTTCGCGTTCAATGGTATCCAGTGAAATCACGATATCGCCAAGCAATAAGACAGGCTCGATATGCCAGTTTTCATCGCTCCAGTCGATTTGTGGGAAAGAGAGGACATTGGTTGGCTTGTCTTTGCCACGATATAGCGCATTTAATTTCTGGATTTGGCTGTCATTACATAGGGTGATGCTGATTTCAGGTAGATTATGGCTGTTTTCGAGTGCATTGATATGCGCAAGGGCGCTAAAAACAGCTTTTTTCACCAAATGATCATAATCAGGCAACGCCGTTTCCCAGCGCGGCTCATCCTTTTTAATATCAATTTCGGCAGGCTGTAGAAGAGGATTACTCACGGGATTTGTTTTCATAGGCATCAATAATTTTACCGACGAGGTGGTGGCGGACAACATCTTTGGTGGTGAAGTGGTGGAATTTAATTTCCTCAACGCCGCTTAAAGTGTCATAAGCATCTTGCAGGCCTGATTTGATGCCGCGCGGCAAATCGCTTTGCGTAATATCGCCGGTAATCACCATGCGCGAGGCTTCGCCCATGCGCGTTAAAAACATTTTCATCTGGCCGATTGTGGCATTCTGGCCTTCATCCAGCACTACAAAGGCGTTGGATAAAGTTCTTCCGCGCATAAATGCCAGCGGCGCGATTTCAATCTCATCGCTTTCAATCTTTTTCAGCATGTAATCCCAGTGCAGCGTATCATGTAATGCGTCATAAATAGGGCGCAAATAGGGATCGATTTTTTCCTTCATATCCCCCGGAAGAAAGCCGAGATTTTCACCGGCCTCTACAGCAGGGCGGCAGAATATCAGCTTTTCAACCTCGCCTTTTAAAAACATGGAAACGCCCGCAGCCACGGCCAGATAGGTTTTCCCTGTACCCGCAGGGCCAATACCAAACACCATTTCATTGTTCAAAATCGTTTTAATATATTTTTCCTGATTGGGGGTGCGCGGCGCGATATTCTTTTTCTTGGTTCTTAAAAGAATTTTGGAATCGCCGCCTTGTTTATCATTTGCGGTTTCGTTCTTTTTATTCTCATTGAAAAACCTTAGCGCCGCATCAATATCAGCAGGGCCGATAATTTCTTTATGTTCCAGCTTTTCCCAAAGAACGTTTAAAATGTGATGGGCGGTTTTGACGGCGTGTTTGTCTCCCGATACGCTTATTTTGTTTCCGCGATCGGATATATCAATGCCAAGTTTTTTCTCGAGATAGGACAGGTGGGAATTATGCTCACCAAATAACAAGGGCAAAAGGGAATTGTTGTGGAATTCCAGTGTTTCTGTTGCGCTCAAGGGTGTCCCGTTTCCTTTCATTATTCAATAACAAAGATATAATAAGTATAGTTCATAAAAGCTAATGAAACGATAAGATTTTTTTATAGCGCCCTGATTTTACTGAATAGTAAGATGCTCGATGTCTTCATGACAAATCATGCCTTTGTCTTCTGTATGTGCAAACATTGCACTCGATTGGGCGAGATGATGGGCTTCGCGCAATAAAGGCTCTTCACTATCGCGCCGCCAAAGCGCTTCGACATGATGTTTGCTGACTTCACGTCCAAGATTGGCCCAGGCTTTGGATATAATATCACGCTTGGCTCTTTTGGCTTTGTCATCGAAATTGCGCTGGTTTATTGTGAGCTCGACATCTTTGCAATCTGTCACAATCGTTACAATACTGGCACCAACATCTTCTGTTAGCTGTTTAAGGGATTGGGATACCGCCATAATTTCGGCCAGAAGCGAGCCGCCATTATTATTTTCTGGTGATTTAATACAATATCCTTTGCGTGTTTCCTGATTATCAGGGGCGACCTTGATCCAGGCGCTGCCCAATGCGGATTTACTTGGATAATAACTGCCATCCGTATAGATGCGGATGCTTGTAGGATTAAGATTTTTCACATTTCCCTATTCTAAGCGCTTGCGGCTTCTTTAATTTTTATATGCCCAGATAGCGAATTATCATGCCCTTCCATGATCTCCACGTCAAGAATATTTCCGATCAGGCGCGGATTTCCATCCACAACAACCGATTGATTATAGGGGCTTTTGCCGATTAACTGGCCTTCACGCTTACCTTTCTTCTCGAACAAAACAGGCATGGTTAAACCTTCACAGGATTTGTTAAAGGCAATCTGTTGTTCATTTAAAAGGGCTTGAAGGCGTGCAAGACGTTCCGATGCAACTTCCGGGCGCACAAGCCCCTGCATATTGGCGGCAGGTGTGCCGGGTCTTGCGCTGAAAATAAAGGAATAGCATTGCGTGTAATTTACATGGCGCACCAGATCCAGCGTATCTTCAAAATCAGAATCGCTTTCACCGGGGAAGGCCACAATGAAATCCGATGAAAAAGCGATATCAGGGCGGGCTTTACGCAGTTTTTCGACAATGTCGAAATATAAATCCCGCTCATGCTTGCGGTTCATGGCTTTTAAAATTTTGTTGGAACCGCTTTGGACAGGCAAATGCAGGAAAGGCATTAATTTATCAACCTCACCATGGGCTTCGATCAATTCCTCATCCATATCGCGCGGATGGGATGTTGTGTATCGTATGCGTTCAAGGCCATCAATTTTGGCGATTTCCTTGATAAGCTTGCCAAGCCCCCAGATTTTACCATCCGGCCCCTCACCGTGATAGGCATTCACATTCTGTCCAAGCAGGGTGATTTCCAGAGCGCCTGCATCAACCAATCTCTTGGCTTCATTAACTAATCCTTTGATATCACGGGAATATTCGCTTCCGCGCGTATAGGGCACAACGCAAAATGTGCAGAATTTATCGCACCCTTCCTGAATGGATAAAAAGGCGCTTGGCCCTTGATTAATGTGTTCTTCGGGCAGGAAATCAAACTTGGATTCGACCGGAAATTCCGTATTCACAACGCGTGAATCGCCATAAGCGCCCGTGGCATTGGCCACCATTTCGGGCAATTCATGGTAGGTTTGCGGTCCGAATACCATGTCAACATAAGGTGCGCGCTCAAGGATGAAGTCGCCCTCGGCCTGGGCAACGCAGCCGGCCACAGCCATCAGCATTTTGCCTCCGCTTTTTTCTTTTTTGGTTTTATGGGGTTTCAGGCGGCCTAGCTCGGAAAAGACTTTGTCTGTTGCTTTTTCGCGGATGTGACAGGTATTCAGGATAATCATGTCGGCGCCTTCCGGACTATCCACTGTTTTGTATCCCAAAGGCGAGAGGATATCGGCCATGCGGTTGCTATCATAGACGTTCATTTGACAACCCCAAGTTTTGATAAACAGTTTTTTCTGTGCTTGTGCGCTCATATCCGAAAATCTTCTTTTTTCTGTTGTTCTGTCCGCTAGGTGTGTATTACTATGCAATCCAATCAAAAATTGCAAGAAATATGACCAAGAAAACACTGTTAAGCTTGACGCGCGGCCATCCCGGGCAATTTGAAGCACTGGAAAATGATTTCGAGATTATCAGGCTATATAATGAGCGTGATCCCGAAGCTATGATCCGCGAAAATGCTGACCGTATTCAAGTGCTGTGTTCTACGTTGGAGCCTGTTTCGGGCAAGTTGATCGAGGCGCTGCCCAATCTTGAAATTATTGCGGTTGGCGCGGTTGGTTTTGATCATATTGATATGGAAGTGGCAAAATCCCGCGGGATTGTTGTGACGAATACTCCGCATGTCCTCACCAATGAAACCGCCAATCTGGGGATGGCTTTGCTCTTATCTCTAAGTCGCCGTATCGTAGAAGGGGATGCTTTTGTGCGGGCCGGCATGTGGCGCAATCAGGCGTTTCCTCTTGCAACCACGCTGGAAGACAAGACGCTGGGTATTGTCGGGCTTGGCGATATCGGCAGGGCCGTTGCGAGCAGGGCTGAAGCCTTTAACATGAATATCGCCTATTTCGGGCCGAATAAAAAAGATGTGGTTTACGATTACTTCAGCGATCTATCGGAATTGGCGGCTAAATCTGATTTTCTGATGCTCACCTGCCCGGGGGGCGAGGCCACGAAACATTTGATTGATTATAATATTTTGGGACATTTGGGTGCGAAAGGATTTTTAATCAATATTGCGCGCGGATCTGTTGTCAAGGAAGAGGATTTGCTGATAGCATTAAAGAATAAAACTATTGCCGGAGCTGCTTTGGATGTTTACGCCGATGAGCCGAACGTGCCTGAATCCCTTTTTGTGATGGATAATGTGGTGCTGACGCCGCATATTGGCTCGGCAACACGGGAAACACGCCGCAAAATGGGTGCGCTGGTAGTGGCGAATATCAAGGCGTATTTTGCAGGAAAATCTTTGCCAAGTCCCGTTCAGGTTTAAAGTTAACTACACTTCATAAGGTGCTGAAATGTCTTTGAAAAAAATATTGATAACTTTGTTTGTTTTGGGTCTTTTCTGGCCGCAAACTCTCTGGGCATCCTGCTATAAAATGAGTGAAGCCGAAGCCGAGCAGGGTATTCGCATTCACAGCGAATTGATGGTTATCGGGTTGAATTGCCAGCACATGGCAACCGCGAATGGCAAGAATTTATATGCGGCTTACCGCGAGTTTACAGCTGCGCACGGCTCTTTGTTTGCGGGGTATGAAAGCACGTTGATGAGTTATTTCCGAAATAACGGCGTACGTAATCCCGAGGCGGAAATGAATGCATTGCGTACGCGTTTTGCCAATAAAATTTCGCGCGATGCGGCCAATATGCGTCCTGATCTGTTTTGCCGCCAGTATTCGCCGCGCATTGTGCAGGCTTCTACTATGTCAAGCACCGATATTCGCAACTGGGCAGCCACAATTTACCCCTCCCACCCTGTATCAAAGCCATTATGCAGTGGTGGATAAAATAGTGGGTAAGTTGTAAATAATTTCCAGCTGACCCTTTAGTGCGCTTTGCTCTCCTATTAAACTTGAAGATTAATTAATTGGGGAGATTTCATCATGAGTATAGATGCTGCGATTGATCAGGCGTTTCAGCCGATTGCCGATTTTGCCGCAGGTATTGTTTTTTATTCTGTTCCGATCATGGGGCTGGATGTAAAGCTGATCCTTGTCTGGCTTGTTGCTTGTGCTTTGTTTTTTACCGTATATCTGGGCTTTATCAATTTCCGCTATTTTGGCTATGCCATTAATATGGTGCGCGGTAAATACGATAAAGATGACGATGATGGTCAGGTAAGTCGATTTCAGGCGCTTGCGGCCTCGCTATCCGGTACGGTTGGGCTTGGTAATATTGCGGGCGTAGCCGTAGCCGTTTCCGTTGGCGGGCCGGGCGCTATGGTCTGGATGATGCTGATGGGGTTTTTCGGCATGTCCTCCAAATTTGCCGAGGCGGCTTTGGGCGTAAAATATCGCCATCATCCCGATCCTGAACGCCCCGAGTTTATCTCGGGCGGGCCTATGTATTATCTGCGCGATAGTTTTGCCAATAAAAATATGCCTCTTTT
>JBKHDZ010000111.1:0-6509 GCA_046541095.1 Alphaproteobacteria bacterium | reverse complement strand
TTTCCCGCAATATAAGTAAAACAGTCTTTCATTACCATTCGGTTAACGACCGACCCTAAAAAACGCAGTTTGGACAGGCAAGGGAGTGTAATCTTTTTGCAAATAAAAACAAGATCATAAAAATTGTTTTTATTTGTTATCCATCTTCAAGATTCATCAGTGCGGTGAGGCCCAGCAAAAAGCAAATAAGCGCTGGTGACCAGGCGGCCAGAAGCACCGGAATCTGACCTGATGTACCCAAGGCTTGTAAAAAGCTGGATAAAAAGAAAACGATAAAACCAAGGGCAATGCCGAGTACAATCAGCGCAAAAGCGCCGCGAAAGCGCGGCGGGCGCATGGAAACTGTGGCAGCAAGCAAAACCATTGCGGCAAAAAACAGGGGTTGCGCCCATAAATTCTGGTAATGGATCTTCAGGCGGGTGGGATCAAAGCCGGTGGCTTCCAGCGTGCGGATATAATGCGGTAGCTGCCAGAACGACATTGTTTCGGGTGAGGCAAAGCTATCTTCGATTTCTTTCAAGGTTAAGGTGGTATCCAGCGCGTAAAATTTCTCTTCGCGCTTGGCTTTGGCAGGTTCGTGAATAATAACGTCATTCAATAACCAGCGCCCGCTTTCCAGTGTGGCTTCTTTGGCATCCAATCGCTCTGTATAGCGGTTAAAGCGATCAAATTTAAGGACTGTAACACTCTGTAATTTCCAGGAAGGCTGAGAAATGCGCTCGGCATGCAAAATGGAATAATCGCCTTGATTGTTTAAATCCTGTCTTAGCCACAATCCTTCTTCGAAAAAGGCAATTTGTGATGTGTTGTTATTCAGATGAGTGTTTTCTAGTTCCGAGAATTTGCCGACCAGCAAAGCGCCGGCAGGGTTGATGATCGTCATTTGTAACAGCCCGAAAGTAACGGCCACCGCAATAACGGGCATTAAAAATTGCCACACGGAAAATCCAGCCGAGCGCACAACGATTAATTCATAGCGCTTGGTCAGTTGCCAAAAGGTATAAATCGCACTGAATAAAACGGCGAAAGGGAATAATAGCTGGCCGACTTCGGGCAGTTTCAAAAGTCCCATCTGTAATACAAGGCTCAAAGGAACATCATCGCGTTTATTGGCACGGCGGATCAGTTCGATTGTATCAAAGAGATAAATAATGCCGAGCAGAATAAACAGTAAAAACAGCATATTAACCACATAGGTTCTGGCAATATAGCGGCTTAGCGTGGAGGTCAGGGCAGCAATCATAAAGCTTTTTCCCTGTTTTGATACAATAATGAACGGCGCATATTTTCACTTGTTCCGCTCATAAGAAATGCTGTAATCGCAATCGGAAGAAGGGTGAGCGCGTACATGAAGATATAACCGATATCGCTGTTACGCGCCATATTATAGGCCGTAATATACCCGCCTTGAATAAACAAGGTGCAAAGAATGGCAATAATAATGCGCTTGCCTTGTCCGCGCCTGTCCACGGGCCCTATTAACATGGCAACAATGCCAATCAGGGTAAAACCTATTACCAAAAGCGGGTTGGTAAAACGTTTGTGAATTTCGACCTTGAAATCCCGCAAGGATTCCATATCGCGGGCATTATTTTCATTCGGATTGAAAAGCTCGATGATGGTGCGTTCGTCCGGTTCTCTCCAGCGTGTTGCAACAGGTCCGCTATCGGGCATATCAATGACGTAGCGCTCGAAATTCAGATTTTGCAAAATTTGCTTTTCCGGGTTGTATTCTTGACGTGATCCGTCATATACCACGACTTGCATGGTATCATCGTTGCTGATGATAATGCCTTTTTGCGCGAGAATGGTAGAGGGGTATTTGTTGTTTTTGCGGCTGTCATGGATCATTAATCCCGCCATTTCGCCTTCGGAATTCTTATCCTTGATATAGACCGTAAAATCATCGCCAATACGGTTAAAAACGCCCTCGCGGAAAAGAACGTTTGAATATTGCGATTTGATGATTTTGCGCATTTTGTTCATCTGCGAAAGCGCATTGGGCGCGGCAAACATGGTCATCGCATATAAAAATATTGTAAGCAGCAGTGAAAGGACAATCGCCGAGCGACCGATCTGAAAAGGGGAATATCCGGCCGAGCGTATTGCCACCATTTCGGAATCCATACACATGCGGTTATAGACGAAAATAACGGCGGCAATAGTGGCCAGCGGCACGATTACCTCGAAAAACCGTGGCAAAGCCAGCATGGTTAAAACCCAAAAAGACAGCGAGGATGCTCCAGATTCTATGACCAGTTCCAAAAACCGGAGGGATTGGGTGAGAAATACAATAGCCGTAAGCACAATCGTAACAAAAACGGTTGCGATTAAAATGTTTTTGAAAAGATAGCGATCAAAACGTTGCATTGCGCTTACTTAACACCGGCGGGTCGCGAAGTGCAAGACTTTAACTCCGCTCGTTCTCGGCAACGGTTTTAAAGTAGGCATTGATGCCATCGCGCAAGGCGCCTGCGATTTTGCGGCGGTGTTCGTGGGTGGTTAGCATATTGGCCTCGCTTTTGTTGGACATGAAACCGGCTTCCACCAGAACAGATGGGATATCAGGTGCTTTGAGGACGGCAAATCCGGCATAGCGATGCGGGCGTTCCAGCAATTTTACGCCTTCCAGTTGCATTTCCTCGACCAGCGTATTGGCAAAATATTTGGACTGATTCATGGTATCGCGCATGGCCAGATTAACCAGAATATTGGCCACCTCATCATCTTCGACGCTCAAATCAATTCCGGCAATAAGATCGGCCTTGTTTTCGCGGGCGGCCAGTTTGGCTGTTTGCGCATCGGATGCTTTATTGGACAAGGTATAAACCGAAGCGCCGCGTACATTGGGCCGTGGCAGGGAATCGGCATGGATGGACATGAATAAATCGCCGCCATTATTGCGGGCAAAGTGTACGCGGTCCCCCAATTTAATGAAACGGTCATCTTCGCGCGTCATTTTCACGCGGTAGCGGCCTGTGGCCAGTAATTGTGATTTTAATTCCTTGGCCAGAGCAAGGGCGACATTTTTCTCATAAACACCGTTTGCCCCGACAGCGCCAGGGTCAACGCCGCCATGGCCTGGATCTATGATAATCAGCGGCTTTTTGGCCAGCGTTTTTGGCTTGCCCGGTGGAAAGGGGGCAGGGGCATTCAGTGCAGCCGTGCGCACCTCGGCAGGGGCTTTCAAATAGTGTTTTTGAATTTCGAGCGTGCCATAGCTTTGCCCTTTGCCTTTTATAAAGGCCGCATGGCTTACATCGGCAATATCAACCACCAAACGGTTGGATTTTCCTTGCGCGGCGGGCAGGACAAAAGCATTTTCGATATTAATCGGGCGGTTTAAATCTAAAACAATGCGCGAAATTCCGGCTTCCAGATTGCCGTGGCGCACTGCGGTAATACCTGCCCCATCATTGGCGGGTACATTGCCGACGCGCCAATCAAAGGCGGGCAGATCAATCACAAGGCGATACGGGTCGGATAAGGTAAAGGCTCTGAAATCCGAAACGGCGCTCAAATCAAAAACAAGACGGGTTTTGCCCGGATGCGTACCAAAACGCACATCATTGACGCTCAAGGCAAGCGCGCTCTGCACTGTAAGTAAGCCGCACAGCACAAAGGCTGATAAAAATGTCAGTAAAGCGCGGATACGCATGAATGAAGCCCCAAAGAAGAATTCTTTTTTTATTTTATACCATAAAACGGGAAGCCCGCGCAATTCAAGAAGATAGTAGTGTTTTAACAAATTCGGGGAGTTTTTCCCCGGCTTCCCCATAAATGCCATGATCAAAAGCCGAGGCATTTATTGATGGCTCCAGATTAATTTCCATCGTCAGCGCGCCAGCGTACCGCGCTTCCTGCACAAATCCGGCGGCCGGATAGACATTGCCTGATGTGCCGATAGAGATAAACAGATCACAATCTCTTAAGGCATTTGCGCATTGATCCATTTTATAGGGAATTTCACCGAACCAGACGATATCGGGTCGCAGGGGGCCAGCTTCACCGCAAGACGGGCAAATGGCGGCGATGTCCAGATCATCTTTGATATCATATTTTTCCGCAAATTCGTTCTGACCGTGGGCGGTGCACATATTGCAAAACATTTTCAGTAACTCGCCATGCATGTGAATAAGGTTTTTAGAGCCTGCGCGTTCGTGCAGATTATCAATATTCTGGGTGATGACCAGTACGCTACCGCCATTATGATCAGGCCATTTGGCCTCCAGCTCGGCCAATGCTTTATGGCCTGCATTGGGGATGATTTCGGGGGATAAAAGGCCGCGGCGGCGTTCATTGTAAAAATTTTGCACAAGAACGGGATCGCGCAAATATGCTTCCGGTGTGGCGACATCTTCAACACGGTGGTTTTCCCAAAGCCCATCAGAGGCGCGGAAGGTCTTTATTCCACTTTCGGCGGAGATTCCGGCACCTGTGAGAATGACAATATTACAGTTTTCCTTTATATGATCGCTTATCCGCATAATGGTATAAAAATGGCAGAAACAAGGTATTTTTCAAGAGGCGTAATTTCTAACTTGCCGATTGCGGAAAAAGGCGCTAGTGTGATGATGTTGAATGTATTGCGGTTTTAGCGCATTTCATGTGAAAGCATTGATATTTCAAAAGTTTCGCGGACTGTAATACCAAAATAGTTGTAAACAAGAACAAGCGTGCGATCAGCGCCGCCCCTTTCTGTATGGAAATTTCGGGCAGGCTGCACACGCAAAATGGAGATAAAACATGACCAAGCGTATGCTTATTGACGCAACCCATGACGAAGAAACACGGGTTGCGGTTGTCGATGACAAAAATAACCGTCTTTTAGAATTTGATTACGAGAATAAATACAGAAAGCCTTTAAAGGGCAGTATTTTTCTGGCCAAAGTCACCCGCGTTGAGCCTTCCTTGCAAGCGGCCTTTGTGAATTTTGGCGGCAATCGTCACGGGTTTTTGCCGTTTTCTGAAATTCATCCCGATTATTACCGCATCCCTATTTCGGACCGCGAAGCCTTGATTGAAGAGCAGGAAGCCTTGCTTGCCGAAGAAGAGGAAAAGCGCGAAGCCGAAGAAGAAAAGGGCGATGACCAGATTAGTGATGTGAATGATGATCTGGATGAGGAAGATGATGATCTGGATGAGATCGAGGCAATTAACGCCGACGGTGCCGCAGGTGATAATAACGTTGATGACGTTGAAAAAGGCGAGGCAAAATCAGGCCAAGGACGCGGTCGCAAAATTTCCAAAAAATCTGATGATGAATCAGAGAATGGCGATGATGAAACGCAAGCCGAAGCGTCTGAGGCTGAGGAAGACACCGATACCGATAATGATAATGAAGATAGCGAGAATAACGGCAATCGCCGCGGGCGCTATAACAACCGCCGTGGCCGCCGTGGTGGCCGCGGACGCGGTAATGGGCGACACCGCCGCGCAGCCCACAGTTCCCAGCGCGTAGAAGTTTTGGGGGGCACCGAATATGAAGATGATAATAGCGGGGCCGAACGTTTTCGCTTTAATCTGCGCCGCCAGTATAAAATTCAGGAAGTGATTAAACGCGGCCAGATTATGCTGGTGCAGGCCTCTCGTGAGGAGCGCGGCAATAAAGGTGCGGCTGTCACAACTTATTTATCCTTGCCCGGTCGTTACGGCGTATTGATGCCCAATAGCCCGCGCAGTGGCGGGGTGAGCCGCAAGATTGCAAAATATGAAGACCGCCAGCGTATGCGCAAGATTTTGAAAGATCTGGATGTGCCCAAAGGCATGTCTGTTATTCTGCGCACCGCAGGCGTGGCGCGCACCAAAACCGAAATCAAGCGCGATGTCGATTATCTGATGCGCTTGTGGAATGATATTCGCGAGCTGACCTTGCAATCATCGGCTCCGGCTTTGATTTATGAAGAGGCTGATCTGATTAAACGCGCTGTGCGTGATCTGTACACCCGTGATGTAGAAGAAGTGCAGGTCGCCGGCGATGAAGGGTATAAAACCGCTCGTAAATTTATGAAGATGATGATTCCTTCCCATGTGAAGAAGGTGAAGGATTATAAGGACGAGAAAATTCCACTCTTCCATAAATACGGCGTGGAAAACCAGATTTCGGAGATGAGCGAAACTACGGCACGTCTGAAATCAGGTGGCTATCTTGTGATTAACCCGACGGAAGCGCTTGTGTCTATCGACGTGAACTCGGGCCGTGCAACCAAAGAGCGTCACATTGAAGAAACGGCGCTGAATACCAATATGGAAGCCGCTGAAGAAGTCGCGCGTCAATTACGCTTGCGTGATTTGGGCGGGTTGGTCGTTGTCGATTTCATTGATATGGAAGACCGCCGCAACAATGCCAGGGTCGAGCGCAAGTTAAAAGAAGCGCTATCGCAGGATCGTGCGCGCATTCAAATAGGGCGCATTTCCTCTTTCGGATTGCTGGAAATGTCGCGTCAACGATTAAACCCGTCTTTGACCGAAGCGCAGTTTGATACTTGCGATAAATGTGAAGGGCGCGG
>JBKHDZ010000110.1:0-6527 GCA_046541095.1 Alphaproteobacteria bacterium | reverse complement strand
AGCGTGCTTGCACGCCTGAGCGGTAAAAAGGGTAGCGTGCTTGCACGCCTGAGCGTTAAAAAGCCTAGCGTGCTGGCGCGAGGGCGCAGGCTTAGGCCGCTTTTTGCATGCTTTCCAGTTCAGCGCGCACTTCGGCGACATGGTCTTTGACTTTTACCGTGCGCCAGATTTTTGCGATCCTGCCGTTTTCATCAATTAAAAAAGTCGAGCGCTCGATCCCCATGAAGGTTTTGCCGTACATTGATTTTTCGGCCCATACACCATAGCGTTCGCACACATCGGAATTTTCATCAGAAGCCAGCGGGAAGTTCAGATCGTATTTGCTTTTGAAATTATCATGTTTTTTGACGCTGTCTTTGGAGATGCCGATAATTTGTGCGTTGAGCCCTTCAAAATCAGATTTGTGATCGCGAAAATCGCAAGATTCCGTAGTGCATCCCGGTGTGTTATCTTTGGGGTAGAAATATAGAACAACGCGCTGTCCTTGAAACGCGGAAAGAGTAATCTCGCCGCCGCCATCTGTGGGCAATGTAAAATCAGGAGCCTGATCTCCTATTGATAATTCCGTCATTCTTTTTCTCCTGTTTATTCAAATTTACAATTTTTCCTATATAGTAGGTATAGCGCTCATAAGAATAAAGGCAATATGCGGTGACCCAAGACGCCGAAAATAACAATAATAAAATAAAGCAGGATACCGCGCCCGAAAAAGAGCGTTCGGCAAGAAAATCGGTGCGTCATTCCGCTTTCATTCTGGCCGAAATCTTTGCTGTTATTCTTTTGATTGTCGCAATCGTTTTGGGGGCTTCTATCTGGCGTTTATCCAGCGGCCCTGTGGATATTGATTTTTCCAAGGATTATATCGAAGCGGCCTTGCATAGCGAGGAGATGCCCTACCGCGTGAGCATTGAAAATGTCGCCCTTTACTGGCCGGATTTACGCGGGCCTTTATTATTGGGAATGCAAGGCGCGCGCATTGCCGATGAGCAGGGGCGCGAAATTATGAGCGTCGATGAAATTGCCCTGAGCCTCTCCAAGCGCTGGCTTATATTGGGGCAGATCAGGCCCAAATCCTTCATCATAAAAAAGCCCACTTTGCGCGTTGTACGCGATGAAAATGACGGTATTGATTTTGGTTTTGGCACGATAGATATGCTGGCCAATGAAAATGCGGAAAGACAACAGCGTGATTTGATCGGAGAGATATTACAAGCCTTGCGGGCGCGCGAGAAATCTGTCGAGAACTCGATGTTGGCCTTATTGAATAGTTTCGAGATTCAAGGTGCACAGACAGTCGTAGAGGATTATAAGCTGGGGGCCACATGGTTTTTGCCGGATATGGATTTGCTCTTGAAAAGGGTGAATGAAGGTTTAAATGCGAAATTTACGCTCAATTTTCCATCCACGTTGAATGACGATACCTCTTTTATTGATGTATCGATGATATTGAAAGAAGCGCAAAGCGTGGCTGATATTGACGCGGAAATAAAGAATTTCGATTTGCGCGTTTTAGCTGGCAAAATTGACGGGCTGGAAATGTTGCGCGATCAGGACATTTTTATAGATGCCAGCTTGCATGGGCGGCTTGATAAAGGCTTTTCACCTCTGGCTTTGGATGCTGAACTTGTATCTTCTGCCGGAGCCCTAACCCATCCAAAGCTCTCCCCTAAGCCGATTGTCTATGAAACACTTTATGCCAATGCAAGCTATAGCAATAGGGAGCGCCAAAGGCTTGATATAAACGCGCTCAAGATGGATTTCGGCAAGGCCGTTATTCATGTGCAGGCCGATATGCAGGAAATTAGCGATGGAAACGTTGAGGAGGCTTATAAAGGAAGCTGGGATCTACGCATGGATGATATGCCTCACAGCGCGATAGAGCCTTTATGGCCGGCTTTTCTGGAGGGCGATGCCTCCGAGGAATGGATTGTCCAGAAAATGGGCGGTGGAGATTTATCGGGTTTGCGTGCCGAGGCAGATTTCACGCTTTTTAAAGATAAAGCGCAGGAATGGGATGCGTCCTTAAGCGGCCTGATGGCTTTCTTTAATTTCAGCAATATGAATATGGATTACCGCGCGCCGTTACCGCCTGTTCAAAATGCCCAAGGCAGCGGGATTTTTAATCTGGATACCGATATCCTGACCATCGATATTGAAAGCGCCGAGATGGGGGGAATGGATGTTTCGCAAACAGGGTTAACTTTTAAGGAGGTCGCCGCTGAGGGCAAGGGAAGCGTGGAGATGAATATTTCATTAAAAGGTCCGCTTCGTAGCGTATTGGAATATATTTCGACCGAGCCGATAGATTTGCGTGATGAGCTGGGGATGGATATCTCCAAGGTGCGCGGTGATTCTGATTTGCGTGTCGAGATGAGTTTTCCAACCAAAGACGATTTGCAAATTGAAGAAATCCAGATGGATATCAAGGCCAAGGTGCGCAATGGTTTTATCCCTGATATCCTGGAAGGCTTGCCCTTGGAAGGCGGGCCGTTTGATGTGCATGTCAATAATGAGCGCTATACTGTCAAGGGTCAGGGGACTTACGGAAAGCGCCCTATCACGCTGGATTGGATGGAATATCTGGAAAGTGAGGGGCGCAAATATAAAAGCAAGGCGGAAATTTCCCTGAACGCCGATGCGGAATTGCGCCGCCATTTCGGCATTGATTTGAGCGAATTTATCGAAGGGGCGGTTCCGGTTGATCTTATCTATACCAGTACGCCGAATAACAGGGCCGAAATTTTTGTAAAGGCCGATGTTACGCCAGCCACTTTTTTCGTTGAGCCCTTCAAATATAACAAGCCCCCCGGGCGTAAGGCCGAGGCATCGCTGACCGTGGAATTGGCCAATAACACGGTGCAAAGCGTGCGCGGGTTAAAAGCCAGTGCGCAAGGCTTTAAAATTGATGGCGGCTCTTTATATTTTCAAGAAGCAGGGCAAAACCGCGAATTGGCGCAAGCTGTCATAGACCGTTTTGTCATTGGGGAAACGATTGCCTCTCTGACCGTGGATATTGCCCCGAGCGGGCTGATGAAAATCCTGCTGGAGGGGCCTTTTCTGGATTTGCGCCCTTTTGTGGCGGATGATGAAAATGAGGGCGAAAAATCCTATGACGGGCCGCCGCAGATTATTTCAGTATCTGTCGATCAAATGCGCACCGCCGATGAACAAACCGTGCAATACGCCAAAATTTACGCCGATATCGACCGCAAAGGGCGGTTTAACCAGCTGGAAATGGATGCGATAGCGGGCAGCGGCGATATTTACATGCGCTATAAGCCCGATGTGCAAGGGCGCAGAACCTTTCGCTTCGAGGCCGATGATGCGGGGGCGACATTGCGCGCCTTCGATGTGTACCGCAATATTCGCGGCGGCAAGCTTGTGATTTATGGTGAGCCGATTAGCGGGGTTTATGACCGCAATATTGTAGGTGTAGCTCAGATTACGGATTTTAAGGTTGTAGATGCGCCATCATTGGCGCGCTTGCTGGGCGCTCTATCGCTTCCCGGCGTTTTACAGCTTTTAAACAATGACGGGCTGTCCTTTGCCAAGCTGGAAGCGGGGTTTGACTGGCTTTACCGCCCACAAGGGGCCTTGCTGGTTTTGAAAGATGGGCGCACATCGGGCAATTCTTTGGGGCTCACCTTTGACGGGGTCATCGATAATGCCGCCATGACAGTGAATCTGTCGGGCACCATTATTCCGCTTTCCGGCATCAATAAAGTGATCAGCTCTATCCCGCTTGTGGGTGATATTCTCTCGGGCGGGTCGGGCGCTATTTTCGCCGCGACCTACAGTATGGAGGGCCCATCCGAAAACCCCCGGATTTTGGTAAATCCACTCTCCGTGCTAACGCCCGGTATTTTGCGGCGTATCTTGTTTGAATAGGCTTTAGAACGTTATGCTGGGCTGATTAAAGCCTAGAACCCAGTTTGGCTCTACATAGTCCAGCAATCCGGTAGATTCCAGTGCATCCATAAAATCATTGCAATCATCGCCCTGATTAATCGGCGTGATTTGTAAAAATGCGCCGTGATCTTCTACCGCGGCAACTTTGGCTTCGCCCAGTGCTATGTTCAGCAGGTCTGCCGAGATATTGGGTAAGCCGTTTCTTGCTTTTGCCAGATAATCGCCGCCAAACATCTGGCCTTCACAAACCAGTGGGCCTTCGTTATTGATGCGTTCGGCCTGCGCGGAAAACGCCAGCCCCAAAGATAAAACGGCTGCGCTCCCGAGTGCTGTGACAGAATTTTTCATGGTTAATCTCCCTGTTTTTATGGTATTGGGATAGTCATAAGGGACAGCGCTATGCACGTCAAGAGGGCTTTTAAGGAGATAGCAAATCAGGCTTTTACTTTAATCAGGGCGTGTTTTTTCTTGCCGGCCGAGAGCTTGATATGCCCTTCGCCTGTCAGGTCATTGTCGCTCGCGCTTTGGTCCTGATCTTCGATTTTATTATCATTCATCCGGGCGCCGCCGCCTTTAATGAGCCTGCGCGCTTCGCCTTTGGAGGACACAAGTCCGCTTTCAACGAACAGATCAACCACTGCAACCCCTTGGCCTAAAAGCGCGGCATCAATTTCGATTGAAGGCAAATCGCCGCCAACCCCGCCTTGTTCGAAAACTTTCTGCGCTGTCGTTTCGGCATCAATGGCGGCTTGCTCGCCGTGGCACATTTTGGTGGCTTCAAAGGCCAGAACTTTCTTGGCCTCGTTAATCTCCGCCCCTTCCAATGCTTCCAGCTTTTTAATCTCATCCATCGGCAAAATGGTAAAGCGGCGCAAAAGCGTACCCACCATCACATCATCGACGTTGCGCCAGTATTGGTAATAATCGTAAGGGGAGAGCATCTCCGCGTTCAGCCAGACAGCGCCGTTCACAGTTTTGCCCATCTTCGCGCCATCGGGGGTGGTGAGAAGAGGGGCTGTAAGGGCGTAGAGTTGCACGCGGTCAGCCTTATGACCCAAATCAACACCATTAATAATATTGCCCCATTGGTCGGAACCGCCCATTTGCAGGATTGTACCGTAACGCTTGCGCAGTTCGACAAAATCATAGCCCTGCATCACCATGTAATTGAATTCCAGCAAGGTCAGCGGGCTTTCGCGCTCCAGCCTTGTTTTCACGCTATCAAAGGAAATCATGCGGTTGATGGTGAAATGGCGGCCATATTCGCGCAGGAATTCCAGATATTTTAAACCGTCCAGCCAGTCATTGTTATTGACCATAATGGCCGGATTATCCGCATTGTCATAATCCAGAAACTGTTTGAAACAGGTGTTTTGAATATGTTTCATATTATTTTCGATATCTTGATCGCTTAAAGCATTGCGCTGGGTGTCTTTGCCTGTCGGATCGCCGATTTTCGATGTGCCGCCGCCCATCAAGGTAATGGCCTGATGCCCGCATTGCTGGAACCAGTAAAGCATCATGATTCCCGTCAAATTTCCGATATGAAGGCTCTGCGCTGTGGCGTCAAAGCCGATATAGGCGCTTTGGCGGCCTTCCATGAGCTTTGCGTCCAGCCCTTCAAAATCGCTACATTGATGGATGAAGCCGCGCTCTTCCAGAATATTAAGGAAATCTGATTTATAGCTATTATTCATGGATTTTGTTTAGCCGAGCAGAAGATGTTTTGCAAGGGGCGTGTTCTATTCTATACTCGTAAAAAATAGTGCAAAATTTTTTATTGAATAGAATAAATATGGGGACCAGAAAAATTTATACAGTAATCGGATTGATGTCAGGAACATCTCTGGATGGGGTGGATGCCGCCCTTATCCGTACAGACGGGCAGGGTTTTGTTGAAACGCTGGCCTATACCACTTTGCCATATACGGAGAAAATCAAATCCAAAATCCGCGCGTGTTTGGGGAAAACGGATAAAGCCGATTCCGATGTTGCGGAAACAGAGCGTTTGATGACCTTCCAGCATGTTGAGGCCGTTGAAGCCCTTTTGCGCAAGACAGATTTTCTGGCCTCCGAAATTGATCTGATCGGTTTTCATGGGCAAACGATTTTCCATGACCCCGCCAACAAAAAAACTGTGCAAATCGGCGATGGCGATTTACTGGCGAGCGAAACCTGCATCAATGTGGTCAATGATTTTAGAACAGCCGATGTAAAAGCGGGTGGGCAGGGCGCTCCGTTTTTACCGCTTTATCACTGGGCGCGGATAAAGCTTAGCAAGGCCGAATTGCCTGTTGCTATTATTAATCTGGGCGGCGTTGCCAATATAACATGGATTGGCCCGCAAGATACAGATATCGTGGCTTTTGATACCGGCCCCGGCAATGCGCTGATTGATGATTTTATCTTCCAGCGTACAGGCGAGGGCTATGATAAAAATGGCGCTATCGCGGCGCAAGGAAATGTAAATGTTCAAATGCTCGATGATTGGATGAGCCATCCTTATTTCGATCAGCCCGTTCCAAAATCTCTGGACCGCAATAATTGGGATGTCAGCGCGGTGGAAAAGCTGGAAACCTCCGATGGTGCTGCCACATTGACGGCCTTTACCGTGAATG
>JBKHDZ010000109.1:0-6762 GCA_046541095.1 Alphaproteobacteria bacterium | reverse complement strand
GGCAGAGGTTCAGGATTATATCGAATACAACAAGCTGCTCCGCAAAGCCTATGAGCATGAAGCTGGTGAGGCTGTGCCGCAGCGTTTGCTATCCGTTCTTAACCGTCCGGTTAGAAATATATGGCCCGCTGTAGGGAAAGTGGCCGCTGTTTTTGTTCTGTGCGCCATCTCTGCCGGCGGCGGCTGGCTGGGCGCATATCAAAGCGGCGGCGTTATCTCCAAAGAAGACGGTATGGTCCGTAATTTCCTGCATCAGGTCGCACTGAATACCGAGCCGCCTTTTGAGGCCATGCCGGTGCAAAAACTGGAAATTAATGCGGAAACGCAAACTGATCCGCTCAATTGGCTGACGCAGAAAGTTGCGCTTGAAATGCAAGCGCCGAATTTGACCGAAGCCGGGTACACACTGGAGAGGCGGCGGCTGGTCACACGCGGGCCGCAGGAGTTTGTCGAGCTGAAATACACCAATTCCTCCGGTGATGCGATCAAACTCTACATGAAAACCCGCTGGGAAAAAGATGCGCCAACCATCGAGTTTGCGCAAAAAGAAAACCAGTCTATCGCTTACTGGCAAGAAGGGCCGCTTGTCTATGCACTCTCCGGTTCACTTGACCGTGACCGCGCCGCAGAAATTGCTGATCTGGTACGCACGTCCATGACGGATGTACCCAACAAACCGCCTCGTGTGCAGGATGTACAGATCATGGCACCACAGCCCATTCAGCCTGTGCAACCAGCCCAAAATTATGGTACAAAGCCGATTACTCCGATTACGCCCCATGCGCCCCAGAAAATGAACGCCGTCGGCGGGCAGTATTAAAGATATACTCTGTGAGAACAGTTAGCGACAGACTCACCGCACCGCCATTTTCTATTTCAATGACATACAAAACATTGTTTCAAAAGTTCTTTTTGCATTTCAAGCTCGCGCGCACGTTTATGCGCCCATGTATGTTTTTGAATGAATTTTTCCACACGGCGGTGCGCTGTATCATCCAATTCGTTATCAACATAAGCCTGAATGTCATAATCCGTAATAGAAGGGGTCATGGTAATATTTAAAAGATTTCGTTTGTTCACTTGCATGAGGTTTTAAGCATTTTTTCCGGCGCAAAACAACATGGATACAACGCATAAAAGCCTTCATATGTTCCCTCACTCTACCTGCAAGGAAACTATTGCGCCCGGCAACCGTAAGGAAATGCATACTTTAAAGAAAGCAGAAAAGATATGTGATGATAGGATGGGCAATCACATTTTTAATTATTGTCTTTATAGCGCTGTTTATTGTGACGGCTATTGCATACGCGCTTAGACACGCATAAAAAAAATTATGCTAATATACCGCATATAATGTAACTTACATGTAGTTTTTTAAATAAGCGCTACTTTAAGTCGTGCTTTTTAATAGAAATCTGTGAATAATTCCTGTATTGATAGTTTAAAATTAATAGGAGATATTTGTGGATAATATTTTTATCCGAAATTTTGTATTTTTTGCATTTATTCTGGGCGTTTGCGCGGCAGTTTTGTCCTTTTCACTAATTTCTCAAGACCGGGAACTGGGCAAAAGCGATGAGCTTGTTCTGCATACTCACACCGCCATTTCCGAAGTCGAGGAAATGAGCACAAGGATTACCGGCATGCTCGGCGCTCAGCGCGGCTACATCATAACAGGTGACGAAAAGTTTTTGCACGAGTATGAAAGTTTGAAATTTTCTGTTTCAGAATCTATGGCAAAGATAGCAGAGCTTATCAGTGATAATCCCTCCCAGATGAGCCGAATGGATGAAATCCGTAATCATTTTGCTATTTTTTCAAACAAGCTGGAAGAACGCGCGGAAACGATCAATTCTGGGCAAGGAAGCGTTACTTTCGAAAATGTACAGGTCATTGATAATCTCAAAGACAATATAGTGCGTTTGAATAATGCGGTGCTGGATGAAGAATATGAATTGCTAAGTCAGCATTTTGCAGAAATAAATCAAACCAAGAATAATTATCTGACCCGACTTTTATATGTGGTTATTATCGGCGCAGTTATTTTGATTACATTGAACGGTTTTTTAATGTACTCCCAACGCTACCGCCGCCGCATGGAGGCTTCTTTAAAAGAAACCGAAGAGCGCATGTCACTGGCCCTTGATGGAACCAGCGATGGTATTTTTGATTGGAATTTGCTAAGCGATACCGTTTTTTATTCTTCCCGCTTTTTTGAAATGCTGGGATATGAGCGCAAAGCATTCAACGGAACACCCAAAGATTTCACCGAGATCTTGCATCCTGATGATCATGATAAAGTCTTGGCATATATCAATTCCTATTTGAATAAGGAAATTGATGAATATAAGCAGGAATTCCGTATGAAACACAAATCCGGCCGCTGGGTTTGGATTCAATCAAAGGCCAAGGCGCTTTATGATCCAAGCGGTAAAGCCTATCGTCTCGTTGGGGCGCATAGCGACATTACCTATTTGATCAAAGAACAGGAAAAACTTGAGGCCGACAAAGAGGAAGCGGAACATGCCAACCGCGCGAAGAGTGAATTTCTGGCACATATGAGCCATGAAATCAGAACGCCATTAACAGCCATTAGCGGTATTGCCGAGATTTTGGAAAAAAATAAAGCCGGCTTGAACGATAAACAACAATCTCTTGTTCATACCCTGCTATCGAGCACCGCATCCTTAAAAGATCTGATTAATGATATTCTGGATTTCTCGAAAATAGAGAGCGGGCAAATCGAACTGGAAGAACGTGTTTTCCCCTTAGATGATATCTTTGAAAACGTCATCAGCATGATGGCTTTAAAGGCCTGTGAAAAGGGGATCAGCTTTGTGTTTGATTACAACCAGCTGAAAAACGTGGAATTCTGCGGCGATTCTGCCCGCATCCGGCAAATTCTTATCAATCTTGTAAACAATGCGATCAAGTTTACCGAGCAAGGGGGCGCGGTGAGTGTCAGGGCCGAATTTGAAGAACGCGGCGGGCATGATTTTATGCGCATTGATGTTATTGATACCGGCATCGGTATTGAACCCGAAGCTTTCGATCTGGTTTTTGAGCGTTTTAAACAGGGCGATTCATCCGTCTCCCGCAAATATGGCGGAAGCGGTCTTGGCCTGCCGATCTCCAAAAATCTCGCAAAATTGATGGGCGGCGATATCTTTTTGAATTCTCAAGTGGGCAAGGGCACCACTTTCACCCTTTTATTGCCGATGAAATTTGCATCCCGGAAAATGCAGGCGTCCAATTCCAATTATCAGAACGAAAAACTGAACGAGCGCCTGCGCGATGAATTAAGCGGTAACAATAAAGTTCTGCTGGTTGAAGATTACCACGGCAATATCGTGTTCTTAAGTTATATTCTGGATGACATAAATATAAAATACGACATTGCCGGATCAGGGGTAGAAGCACTCAAATTATTTTCTAAAAACCACTACGATCTGATTTTAATGGATATCCAGATGCCCGAAATGGATGGCCTGACTGCTACGCGCAAAATTCGCGCTTTGGAGAAAAAGAAAAAACTGGCTTCAACACCTATTGTCGGCATGACGGCCCATGCCATGGTGGGCGACCGTGATAAATGTCTGGATGCGGGTATGAATTCCTATATCCCCAAGCCGATTGTCGAGGCCGACCTCAAACGCGAATTTCTAAGATTTCTGAATAGGGACAAAAAAGCGGCTTAAAGCCTTTCAACTTTGTAAAAATATTGTAATTGCATATAAAAAACCCGGCATTTAAGGCCGGGTTTTTAGCTGGGTATGATTTAGGGTCAGGACCTATTAATTATTTTAAGCCGCTGTTTGTAGAGCTGCATTGTGATGGGCAATCTCGTAACGTGCTGTATTCATCAGTGAATTGGAAGGCTTTTCCAATTCGGCTTGCAGGTTTTCACGAGCGCGTGACAGGCGAGAGCGCACGGTTCCAACAGGAATATCCAGTTTTTCCGATACTTCCGCATAACGCATGCCTTTCACGCAGATCATAACCAAGATGTCCTGATGATCATGGGACAGGCCTTTAATGGCTGTTTGAACTTCCTTCATCGCAATTTTAGTATCCTGCGCGGCTTGTATGCTTTGTTTTTCCAGATATGGCTCGGGATCATATTGGGTTTCAAACTTCGTCTTGCGGCGGTATTGTGTTACAAAAAGATTGTACATAATCTTGGAAACCCAAGCATAAAGGTTGGTGCCTTCCTTAAATAATTCTTTTTTCTCCAGAGCTTTCAACACTGCGGATTGAACCAGATCCTCCGCGTCATGGCTGTTATTGGTCAAGCGGTAAGCAAATTTACGCAAACGATCAGTTTCTGTTAGAAGTGCATCGTTATTGAACATGTTCAAAAGCTCCTTGTGTTGTGTGTAATTAATTTAATTTTAAGGGAGCTTCGTAACGATGGTTTATCGGCCCTGTAACATTTGTGAAAAATATTGTTTCATTTTTGTAACAAGTTATGTACAACCTTAGGTATGAACAAGGGAACAATTTTAAGTGTCGATGACGATGCAAATCTACAAATCGTCATTAGCCAATATCTTGAAAGTGAAGGATACAAGGTTATTACGGCGCAGGACGTGCAATCCGCGCTCGTCAAAGTCGAAACGCCAGATCTTGATGTTATATTGCTGGATTTAATCTTGCCGGATGGCGAAGGTTTACCCCTTATTCCCCAGCTTTCCAGCAAAAGCAATGCAGCCATCATTGTGGTATCCGGCAAAACCGATACCACCGAGAAAATCATATGTCTGGAAATGGGCGCGGATGACTATCTGACCAAGCCCTTTGAAATGCGGGAATTATCGGCGCGTATCAAGGCCGTTTTGCGCCGTCTTGATAGCGAGCAGGATAATAAAGAGCAAAAAGAACAATCATCCAAAGAAGAAAAAATTTCCTTTGCAAACTGGGTGCTGGACCGGGCGCAATATCAGGTTTTTGATCAGGAGGGCAACTCTCTGGAATTCACCACAGGCGAGTTTCAATTAATGGATGCCTTGATTTCCGCCCCTACGCGGGCTTTAAGCCGCGAGCATTTATTCGAATTAACGCGTGATGGCGAATTTGATGCCTATGACCGCGCTATTGATATCCAGATTGCCCGTATCCGCAAGAAACTGGGGGATAGTGACAACAAGATCATCAAAACCGTGCGCGGTGTTGGATATATGTACTCTGCTCCTTGAGTTTATTTTTTGCAACCTTCTCCTATCCTCTTTTTTATTAAAACATGCAAATTTGAGAATCCCGCGCGGAACATTTATTGTATTTTGCATGTTCTATATCAAAACAAAATCAAAATGAGGAAAGATTTTAATGCCAGATGCGCAATCCGAGAATTGGCAAATTGAAAAACTGTGCAAAGATGTCAACGATTACGAATTAAGCATCGAAAAACAAAAAACCGATTGGAGTTGTTCGCAGTCATATGAGAGCTGGAAATGGTCGGTCGCGTTTCATGGGTCAATCGTGGCGAGCGGACTTGAAAATTCACCCGATGCGGCCAAAGAAAAAGCCTTGACCAGTATGCCACAAAATAAGGATAAGCTATAACTTAAGCAAATAAATCAAGAATATTGCGCGTGGTTTCCCCGGCCAGCGCAAGCGATACCTGCCCTAACTGAGAGCGTGTATCAAGGGCCAGAAGATTGGCCCCCTCTTTATTCAAATCAGCCAGCGTCAAATCATCCGAGCCTGCCTTTAACGTATTGGCGGTTTGCAAGGTAAATTCCTCCCGCGTGGTCAGGAGCGTATTATCAATGGCGATTTTGTGTCTGAATGCACGCACTTTGCGAATCGCATCATCAATACTATCTATAATACGCGGCAATTCGCGCTCATCGGAAAAACCATCGCGCTGAATTTCCAGACCCGCCGATGTCATAAGGCCGCCTTGCGTTACAATAGAGCTGGTGCCGTCATTATTCACACTGGTAATCAAATCATTATTCATCAACAAATTGATGCCTTTATAGCGCGAATCAAAGGCAATGCGGTCGATTTGATCCAAAATCAGCTCAAATTCCTTATCCCTGTCTATCGGGCGGTTGCCCAATACCGAACTGGCATGGTTATAAAGCGTGCTGTCACTCAAACGGTCATTGTAAATGGCGACATCGGAAATCCGGCCATTAAAGTAATTGCCATCACCGCCTTGAGCGTTATTGTGATACCACGCTCCATCATTCATAAATCCAATGCCGATATCCCCGCTATGGGATGGAAAAACGGCATTTGTATCAAAAAACCCTATGGGGTTGCCGTTTAAAAATCCGGTAAAGCGGTTTTCGCCTGTATAATCAAAGGTAAAGGCCACATGATATGTTTCCCCCGCCTGAATAGGCGTTGAAATAATGCCCGGCCCCCAGGCCCCCGCATCACGGCCATTAATATAAAGCTCACCATCCTCAATATAAATAGCAAAGGCATTGACCGTTGCGCCCTCTTCGTACAAAACCTGCCGTCCGGACGTATCATTGGCATTAAAGACAAGTTCCACCGTTCGTTGTGCGTGGGAGGTGGTATTAATGAGCGGGCTATCGGGAACGGCCACCCCTTGGTTAATACCGTTAAATTCAGCGCTTTGATCACCTTCGGCATAGAGGGCATCGGCGCCGAGCGTGGCTCCGTTTTCGTAAGTGGCATTGGTGCCTATAGACCCTAAATTTGCCGCTACGCCGCCCCCGCTTTCATTCAATCGGTAATAGGCAACAGGATTTTCGGCCAGAATTTGATCGGAAAGTGGATCAAAAC
>JBKHDZ010000108.1:0-6831 GCA_046541095.1 Alphaproteobacteria bacterium | reverse complement strand
TGAGGCTCGGCGGCGAGAGCGGGCTCGACCTCATGCAAAGCCTGCGCGAGCGCCGCATACAATCCGGCATATTATACAGCCCCGTTCCTGTGGCCGATCATTTGCTGGATAAAATCAAAGATGCGGGCAATGCCAACATTTACCAGCCGATCGAAATTCCGCTACTTCACATGACAGGCACGGCAGATGATGCGCCCATTGGCGGGCAGGATTACACCCACCGTTTGAAAGTCTTTCATCAAAGCGGCCATGACGAAAAATACCTGCTGGTGAAAGAGGGCGGCGATCATATGGTTTATAACGGCACGCGTGGCAAGCTGGATAAAAACCCGATGCGTGAAACCCATGAAGAAATGATACAGCTTTTCTCGCTGGCTTTTTGGGATGCAACGCTGAAAGGTGATGAGGCCGCGCAACAATGGCTGGATAAAGAAGCGCAGGATTATCTACGCGGCAAAGGCCAATTTGAAAAAGGGTAAGGATATAAATAAAGATACGCTATGAGCAAAAACGCAATTCAAATTCAAAATGTTACAAAGATTTATAAATCATCAGGAAAATCGCCCGAGAAAAAGGCGCTTGAAGATATTAGCTTATCTATTCCGCAAGGTTCGATTTTCGGACTTTTGGGGCCGAATGGCGCGGGCAAATCAACGCTGATTAATATTATGGCGGGCATGGTGCGCAAAACATCAGGCTTTATGAGTATCTGGGATATCGATATTGATAAGGACCCCAGAAATGCGCGCGCCGCCATTGGCATTGTGCCACAGGAAATCAGCTTTGATCCTTTTTTTACCCCCTTGCAAATGCTGGATTTGATGGGCGGCTTATATGGCGTTCCGAAAGCCGAGCGCCGTTCAAAAGAATTGCTGGAACTGGTTGGATTAAGCGATAAGGCGCATGCCTATACGCGCTCGCTTTCGGGGGGAATGAAGCGGCGTTTAATGGTTGCCAAAGCCATGGTTCATTCACCGCCAATTCTTATTCTGGATGAACCCACGGCAGGCGTCGATATCGAATTGCGCAAAAACCTCTGGGATAATGTGCGCGAATTAAACCGTCAGGGTGTGACCGTTTTGCTGACCACGCATTATCTTGAAGAAGCCGAGGAATTATGCGACCAGATTGCCATCATTCATAATGGCGGTCTTATTGCTTGCGAAGATAAAGAAAGCCTGCTTTCGCGTATTGATAACAAGGAAATCCGCTTTCGCCTTGATCGCCCGATAGATAAAATGCCCGATTTTGGCGCGGATTATAGCCCCGAGAAAATAGGAAAACGCACGCTGATGATCCGCTATAGCCCCGGCGAGCAGCCAATAGGCGCGATCATAGAAATCATTCAAAAGGCCGGATACGGGATTGTCGATATTTCAACCGATGAAAGTGATCTGGAAGACGTGTTTTTACAGCTTACACGTGCTTGACCCCTTTGTTTTTGGTAATAATATTTCATTTTTAAATATATTAGCGACAAAAAATATATTGACGCGCCAAACTTTCATGTCCTATAGTTATGCAAATCAAAAAATGTGTAATTATTAAGAAGGCAGGGAAATCTCATGGCCAACAAGAACAAAATCAATCTTGAACACCGTTTATTAGAAGTCGCCAGAAAATATGTCGATGAAAAGAAGCATGGCATTGTGGAGCCGTTTCACATTCTCATTGCTTTGGTGCATGATCCTGATGCCAAAACCTTTTTGGAAAATCTTGATTTTCCTTTCGAAAGCCTGAAAGAAGAAGTTGAAAAAGTCCGCCCGGCCTTTGACCACAGAAAAACAGAAAAATTTGAAAATTTTTATAAAGATGTCAAAGGGGATGCAACGCCTGTATTCAGTCAGGACGTTATGGGCATAATTCGTTCTGCAAACCAGTTTTGTTTGTCTTTGGACCGTGATTATGTGGGGTACACTGAGATGTTATTTTTCCTGCGTAATATGGGCGATGATAATTGCGGGTATTTACTGGGCGATGGCGCAGATTACGAGAGTGATTATCTTGATGATTTGATTTTGCAAGACGGCGCCGAATGGACGCCGCATATGAAAATCGTTCCCAAAGCCTCCGAAGATTTCAAAAAAGCGTCTAATGATAATGATGAGGGTTCGCGCCGCGAGAAAATATTAAAACTGGGCGATTTCCTGAAGTCCAAAATTTTCGATCAGGACGAGCCTATCGACCAGATTCACGGTGCCATGAAACTGGCCGAAGCGGGGATGAAAGAAGAAGATTCCACGCTCGGCAATTATTTGCTGAACGGCCCAACAGGTGTTGGTAAAACAGAGCTGGCCAAACAAATTGCCAAAAGGCTGGATATGGAATTTGTGCGCATAGATATGTCCGAATATATGGAGAGACATTCTGTTAATAAACTTATTGGCGCACCTCCGGGCTATGTTGGGTATCAGGCTGGCGGTGTTTTAACCGATCCTGTGCAAGAAGCCTTTGAAAAAGGCAAAGAAGTCCTCGTTTTGATGGATGAAGTGGATAAAGCCCACCCCAAGGTTTTTAACGTCCTTTTGCAGGTTATGGATGATGCACGTTTGACAAACGGGAAGGGGGAAACGACGGATTTCAGAAAAACCCTTCTGCTTATGACCTCCAATATCGGCGAGCATGAAGCCGCCTTGCAAAAAGAAAAACAACCCATGGGCTTTCGCACGTTGAGTGAAGAGCATAAGGAAGTGGCGCAAGACAGCGTGCAGGAAAGAGCAATCCGCGAATCCTTCTCACCGGAATTCAGAAATCGTCTGGATGGCGTGTTTCGCTTTAATCCGCTTTCTGATGAAGCGATTGCGAAAATTGCGCAGAAATTTATTGATGAAATGCACGAATTACCAGGGGCGAAGAAAAATAATCTTACCTTCGAGGTATCGGACCGCGCCATGCAGAAATTTATAGAAGACGGCCATGATCCGGCCATGGGCGCGCGTCCTATGAAGCGCCTTATCAAAACCGAATTCCGCGAAAAAGTGGCTGAGCTTATTCTGGAAGATAATATCCGCGATATGCATCTGGAGATCGATTACGATGCCGAGGCGGGTAAATACGACATTAAGCGCTACCCGAATAACGATCCTGTTCTTATGCTCATCCATGATGTGGAGCAGGATAATGAAGCGGGCGGAGATATCTCGCAAGCTCCGGATATTATCCGCGATCATTTCTAAGACAAGTACGATGATTTATAGCCCTGCTTTACAGCGGGGCTAAAATTTTTAAACTCCACTTTTAAAGGGAGGGGAGGGGGAGGTATGTTGGAATTTAAGCTGTTTTTGGTTTATTTACCGATATCCACCCAGCCATTGCCATCGCAGAATTGATAGCGGTCTGTCTGATAACGCATGGACCCTTCACTTCCGCCGGTACAGCCACCCGACCCGCTGGCCGGTGGAGCCATGTTGCGCGGGCTTGCCACGCCATCGCACCATTGCATCGCATCATTGGAGAAATTGTAATATTGCGCGCCAGGCCCTGTACAAGCGGCCAGAACTTCGATTTCTGCAGGAGAAAGAACGCGGTTGTAAATACGGACATCGTCGATAGGGCCAGCAAATTCTTTTCCGCCATCAGCGGCAATACCTATGCGAAGCCCAACAACACTCGTATATGAAATATTGTTGCCGGCACCACTTGTGTCTTGATCAACCAATACACCATCTACATAAATACGCGCTTCGTTACCATTATCGGTACACGCCACGTGATACCATTGATCGAGATTAAAGTTTGCTGTGCTAACGCCAACATCTCTTGTTCCTGTGTTAAAACCAAACTCGCATGAAAATGTATCTTCGGGAGAATTGATGCGAAGGCGGTATCCATGATTGTTATCGACAACGGTTTGTCTTTTTGAAACAATATCATGATCTCCTGTAGCTGTTGGTTTAGCCCAGGCACTAATGGTTACAAACGAAGGCTCGTGTATCGCCGAATCTGCGATCTCAATTTCATTGTTATTTCCATCAAATTCCAAGGCGGTATTAATAATGCCTGCCACATTTGCGCTTGATGCATCAAGTCCACCTAGCATATTGCCATCCAAACCATTACCACTACTATCCGCGGCGGTGGTGCCGGATGTTTCATCCAGTTTCCAATACCCGACAAGGCCGTTGTCAATACCGATTCGGGCCCCTAATTCATACAAGTCCCCAATTTCTGCGGCAGAGAGAACGCGGTTGTACATGCGCACATCGTCAAGGCGGCCATTGAATATCTGGGAATTGATTGAGCTAAGTTTAGGTTGCGAGGTTGCTTGATATGCAAGAGAAGATGCGGTACCCGAAAAAGATCCTCCTGCAGAGACCCCGTTCACATATAAATCCATATTCGAGGAGTCTTGAATAACAGCGACAACGTGATGCCACTGACCGACATTAATAAGGCCTGTATTGCTGACTTTTGTACGCCTATCGTTATCCAAAGAGCCGGTACCATCTCCGAATGATGCAGAAACAGTGCCGTTGCTACCAATCTGCATAGCGATTCCATAGTAATTGCTCCCCTCATCGGCCCAGTCATCCGTCATCAAAACAGTCTGTAGGGAAGATAAATCATTCGGGTGGATCCAAACAGATAGCGTGACGGGGAGGGCGGGTTTCAATATATCCGAATTTGGTAGTCGAATATAATCGTCCACCCCATCAAAGCTCAATGATGTTCCGATCGCGCCGGGGCCTGTATCGCTGGCGCCATCCATACTGCCTTGCATCGTACCATCATTCCCAAAGTCGCTACTATCCGCGGCGGTGGTGCCGGATGTTTCATCCAAACGCCAATGGCCGACAAGGCCATTACTAATATTATTATAAAGGTTCGATATTTCCTGGTCGCTTAATGCTCGTGAATCTACACGAATATCATCAAGCGAGCCGTCAAAGAAAAATGAAGAATTACCCCGTTGGCCAAGATAAAAACCGCCATTGTAGCTCGCAAGAGAGGAGGATGCTGTTGTTCCGCTTCCCACCAAAGTGCCGTTGATATAAAGCTTATTTTCCAGGTCGTCCAAGACCGCTGCAAAATGATGCCATTGCCCAGTTGTAACAGCAGTGCTGTACATTGTTACGTCAACTCCGTCAATGTCGTTGTATAAAAGAATTTCACCATTTACAAATTTTATACCCCAGCCATCAGCATTACTTTCATAATGATTGATAATCCAAGCATCTTGCGATGTAACATCCGCATTAACCCAGCCGGATATTGTAGCATTCTTTAGGCCTACAAAAGGATAAGAAATGAAATCGTCGACACCATCAAAGTTTATAGCTGTTCCAACCTGTCCGGCAACGCTATCATTTGTGGCATCAAGGCCACCCTCCATTATACCGTCCAAATCAGATAGGCTATCAAATGCAATTGTACCGGATGTTTCATCTAGTTTATAATGCAATTCTTGAACTATAAAATTATCACCCCTGATTAGGTCCCCATGTTCTGTAAAGCCGCCTCCCGGCCCTTTGTTTTGGTGCCAGCGGCTTGTACTGCCATATAAAAATATATCGGGCTGCGAGCCTGTAGGCAGGGAGCCGTCTGTACCAAGATAGACTGGGCCTCCGTCAGCGGTAATAAACTTTCGGCGATTGGATTCAATGGAGAGGTCGATATAGGTGCCAAAATCAATCCAAACATCGGCCACTTCGCCCAAAAATTTCAAAGCTCCAGTCGGCCCGCCGCCAATACTGGTCTCCGGAACGCTGGCATAAATAAAATCATCAATAAAAATACCAGGCGATTGAATATCTAAAACCCCGTCGATGTATAGATGCCGCCTGTTAATATCCGACATATCAAAACTGAACATCAAATGATGCCAATTTGTGTCGTTGATTAATGAATTGTTATTTTGGTACAAAATTTCGGTGCCTGCACTATTTTCTGCGCCAATAAGTAAATCATCGGTAGGTTCTATCTGGATTCTAAATGCAAGATCTGAACCCTCCATCAACAATTCTGTAGTAGCGCTCGCATTACGGCGGAACCAAAGGCTTCCGGTCCATAATTTTGTATCAGTAACCCCTGTCAATGCACCGCCGCTTGTGAGATAATCATTCGTACCATCAAAATTCACAGCATTAATACTATAATCCTGGCCGCGGGTTTTTTCGCCATGCAGAACGCTCGCTTCCTTGCCCATGCTCTGCCAAGCCGAGCCATCGCAATATTGCATGGCGGCAACGTCTTGATTAAAGATGATTTTTCCGGCATCTCTATTACCGGCACAAATATAATTCTCGCTCAGCTCGTATAATTGCTGAACTTCCGCTATTCCCAAGGCTCTGCTATAGATGCGGACTTCATCCAGTTCGATATCAGAAGCTGTGTCCGCCACACCATTATTTAATTGCCCTCCGAATACCAAATTATGGCCGGGGTTGGTATCATTCCACGGGTTCCATGTGCCGCTGGTGTCCGAGGCGGATAGCGCCCCATTAATATAAATATAAGCATTGTGCGTTGTGGGGCCTTCATAAACCAAAGCAAAGTGGTGCCATTGCCCCGCAGTAATAACATTGGCAGAATCAAAATATTCATTGTCAAAAGAGTCAGATCCTGGGTGTAAGCGCAGATAATCATTTCTGATTTCTATTTTGGGACTTAATATGCCAGCGCTTGTGTCCCATTCCTGCCCCATCACTGTACCATATGTTCCGCCCGGCGTTTTAATCCATCCTGTATAGGTAAACGCCTGATCGGTGTTCACGGATGTAAATCCGGTATTTAAGGCTTCTCCATCAACGTCAGTAAAGACAATAGAGCCGCCGAAAACTCCGCCAGTCGGATTCCAGTTGGTATCATCCATTGTGCCCATAAAGCTGGCAT